>DATNKB010000543.1:0-14221 GCA_035603595.1 Candidatus Dormiibacterota bacterium | reverse complement strand
AAACCTATGACCCTACACTCACGTCCGTTACTTCCCATGCGAAACTCGTTTCTGGCCATAGTTCTTATAACAGCGATGGGCCTTCTAAGCGCCTGCGGCGGCGGCTCGGGTTCTGGTAATGCTGCAGATCCTCCCCCCGCGGCGCTCACAATTTCAACTTCTTCGCTGCCCGCCGGGCAGACGGGTGTCGCTTATAACGCGGTCTTAGCGGCCACCGGGGGCACTCCACCGTATATGTGGACCCTCGCCAGCGGTACATTTCCGGCAGGTCTCATGTTGAACGCGGCCACCGGCGCGATCACAGGAACGCCTACGCAGGCTGTTACGAGCACAGCGCTCACATTTCAAGTGGCTGATTCCAGCACACCTCCAGCTAGCAGGTCGGTCAAGATGACGTTGACGATCTCTTCCAGCTCGGCAGGTATCACGGTTTCTCCCAAGAGCGCGGGCCTCACGGTGACGCAAACGCTTTCGGTCTCGGGGACGGTGGCGAATGATACCTCCCAGAAGGCGGTTTCATGGTCGGCGACCGGGGGCAGCTTTTCATCCAACGCCAGCGCCTCGGGAGCCAGCGTCACCTATACGGCCCCGTCGACTCCTGGCATTTACACCATCACTGCAACCCAGACGAGCGATGTGACGCAAAGAGCTGTGTCCACAATCGGTGTTACGGATCTGCCGGGCGTCTACACCTACCACAATGATTCGTCTCGCGATGGCGCCAATACCTCTGAATACGCGCTGACGACAGCAAACGTTAATAGCTCTACCTTCGGCAAACTATTTTCGTGCCAGGCTGATGCTGCGATCTACACGCAGCCACTTTGGGTTTCCAATATCACCATTGGCGGAGCGAAACACAACATTGTTGTGGTCGCCACCATGCACGACACAGTGTACGCATTCGACGCGGACGCCAACCCTTGCGTCACATATTGGCATACGCAATTCGTTCCGTCGGGCGACACGTTGTTCACCGCCGCCGACGTTTTTACTAACAGCATTTTCCCTGACATCGGCATCCTCGGCACACCGGTCATCGACAGCACTTCCAACACTCTCTACTTCGTGACGAAAACAAAAATCAACGGTCCCGGCATAGTCGCCCACCAGCGCCTGCACGCCCTTAACCTGGCCGACGGTACGGAAGTTGCCAATAGTCCGGTTGAACTCGATAACTCGATTACCGTCCCCGGCAACTGCGAAGGAGGTTCCACAATAGGATTTAATGCTACGACGGAAAATCAACGACCAGGCCTGGCCCTAGTGAATGGCGTCGTCTACATTGCTTGGGCTTCACACGGAGATCACGACCCCTATCACGGATGGATCGTCGGTTTCAATGCGACCAGTCTTAGCCGCGTTTCTGCCTTCAATACTTCGCCCAACGCCGCAGAGGGCCTGGGCTACTGTCGAGCAGGTATCTGGATGTCTGGCGGTGCGCCTTCAGCTGACGCCGCAGGCAACCTATACGTTATCACCGGCAACGGCGTATTCGACGGCACCTCAGCGTTTGGTGACAGCTTTCTCAAGCTTAGCGCCACGTCTGGTCTTACGTTGGCCGATTGGTTCACGCCGATGGGTCAACTCTCTCTCGATGCGTTTGACCAGGATCTGGGAGCAGGAGGTGCGGCCGTTCTCGTCGATCAAACGTCCGGCCCTCATCCGCATCTTATAATTGGCGGCGGCAAGTCTCAGGTTCTCTACCTTCTTGATCGAACGAATATGGGGCACTTCACAAGCGGAGGACCCGATAAAGTGGTCCAAACTCTGAACGTATCAGAGGCGGATTTCTCCACACCGGCCTTTTGGCAGAACACGCTTTACTTTTTTGGATTCAACGGACCCGGATTAGCCTACACGTTCCTTCCAGCCTCCGACACATTCAATCCATCGGTGGCGTCCGCCACAACGGCTTCGTTTTCGTTTCCAGGTTCTAGTCCGTCGGTTTCTTCAAACGGAAACTCCAACGGAATCGTGTGGATGATTGACGCGCACACCTCCGGCACAGGCGATAACGGACCAGCGAGCGCGGGGCCTGCCGTATTGCACGCCTTCGATGCTACAAATTTAGGGACCGAACTCTGGAACAGCTCCCAAGTTCCCGCTGATGCTGCCGGCAACGCCGTAAAATTCACAGTTCCGACGGTGGCGAATGGCAAAGTCTACGTCGGTACTCGCGGCAACGACACGACCTTGGGCGCCGGTACAATCTTCGGCGAAGTCGACGTTTACGGTCTAAAACCGAACTAAATGCGTATCGAGCCCTCCATTCGACATTACTTGGCGCGTTTCCGAAGGGAGGCACGCGAAAACCGAGCATGCAGCTTGACAGCGTCGGGCTTCTTGGGAGGTGAAAAAAGCGATCCGCCTTTTCACGGCACTCGGCTTGATCAAGACCTAGACGTCACTGAAGTCCGATCCCTTAAGGTCTTTTTTTTCAGCCTGTGAAGGAAGCCCGAACCAATTCCCTCGCTTTTTCCGTAACAACATCTTCCCGATTGGCGGTATCGGAATGCGGTCACGACTCGTCTACTTCTCTTCTCTCATTCGTTATTAGCCGCATTGCTCAACATTGATCTGCTGACTGAAACGGCATCATGCACCTCAATCGTAATTCAACTGACATACGATGTATGAATTAACCGATTAACATTTCATTCCCGAGGAATGTGTGCACATCCTACGGCGGGTTTTTGTAGTGACAACTCTCATTACAGCTCTGCGGGGAAATGTCACTCCGGCTCAGCAGCTTAGTACCAATCAGGTGATCGACCGAATTGTGCAACGGGAGAACGAGGAAATGAAAACGTTGCGCCAGTATGACCCGATCGTCGAAACCTATGTGCAGGATCTTCGTCCAGACAGTCTATTTGGCATGGTATCGGTCACGGACCATTACTTTCTGGGGAAAGCGATTCTCAGCGAAGGAGCGATGCTGGGTCCGTCGGGAGGAAAAAAAATGCAAAGCCCAAATCAGTAAAACTGGGAGGCCTCGGCGACTCAAGCCAGCAACAAAAGTAGAGAGAACGGTTCTGTGGGTCCGGACCAAGACGCCAGAAATCTTTCGATCTAGACGGTACGGGAACCTATACACCTATGGATTTTTTCATGGCAGGAAAAACATAGGGTAATCAGGTTTTCTATGTCATCCCCTCCGAGCGCGCTCCGAAAGCGGAGGTGATGAACTTGCAGTTGGCTTGCAGTACCGCAATTTTGGCATCTCCAGCCGTCGCGATCTAAGACTTGGCGACAAATCTGTGCGTAGGCTTCGTAATCCAGCTTGATCCTTGGACGTTTTGGTAAAAATGGGTTCAAACCGATTCTTTCAGGCTATCGATCAGCTCGATCTTCTCGGGTCCGGGAAGGAAATCGATGAGCCGACGCACTGAAACGGAAAAAGCACCCGAACCACCTGAATCCCCCTCACCCAGATTTGCGCCCGCCAGAAAGTCTGCACAAATCATTTCCAGGCAATACCCGCGGGCCTTTTGAGAGCCGAGCATCAGGGAGGCTGTCTCGAGCGCTTTCTCAATGACTTGCAGTTGGCTTTTATAGACTTTGAAATAAAGCATCTCCCAAGGTTCTGCGTCCTGACCGGTCAAGTGTCGTTCCACCTCACGCTTAAACTCTTCCTTCGGCAATTCCTGCGCTTTGTGCAACCAGGTTGCACAGTCGAACCCCTGACCGTCCCGGCGAGCGACCTTGGCTAACTCGGCGGCCTTCGTCCAGCCGACCTGCTTCAAGTCGCGATGAGTCTGTCGGGGGAGCTGCTCGTGAATCGCCATAAGGTAGTAGGCCTTGCGCCGAGACTCCGGAAATTTCTTTTCGAGAAACTCATCAAACGACTTCAGATTGTCTACCCGCCAGTATTGTCCGGCACGAACTTCGCAGAGATAGCGGCCCAACTCCACAAATCGAGTGTCTCGCTCCTGCTCCGTGGTTCGCTCCCAAGACAAAATCTCATCGATCCGACCCAGCACGAATAGAGCCCTGCGGCGATTTAGCTTCGGTGTCATGAGCGGACCACCGCTATTCCTCAAATTGGTCAAGCCAATCAAGGTCGTTCGCTCCTGCGCGGCGAATGAGTTTCGAATCCACTAGCTGTTGATCGCCCAGACAGATTCCGAGATGAGGGCAGCTCACGCATCCGTTCTGCGGGAAACGGATTCCGCTGTGGGGGAGGAAGTGGCCGGATTCGATCTGATTTACCGTGGTCTCAACGAGCTGGCCGAACTCTCGACGTTGGCCTTCATCGATGAACGTTTTCAGGTATTGAACTTCGGGTGCGCTTTTCCGGACGAAGACAATGAGGGCGACATCTGAGATTCCGGACATCCAGGAATAACAAATCAGCTGTGGATCGAGCGCTAAAAGGCCCTGAGGCTGCTCGGCGTATCGGGTCGTCGTCGTCTTCCAATCGATGATGCACTTCGTGCCATCAACTTCACCAATCGCATCGACATACGACACGAAATCGCCGCCACCGGGAAGCGAGCGCGTCAACTTCACTTGAAGATTCTGTTTTGGGTTTCGGATTTGAACGCGATCATCCTGAGCAAACCGTCCGAGCAGGTGACTCCCCTGGTGATAGAACCGGTCCCAGTGAGTCATTCTTCGTATACGCAAGAGAAGCGTCCTGCTGTTGTTGCCACTCCTTGAAAAGCATGGCAGTTGGGTCTTCTCTTCTGAAATAAGCCGCGAGGGCGTTTTCGAAGCAACGGCCGAAGATCATGGACGCTCGATCTTCCCTTTCGCGCCAGCCGTCGAGGTAGCGGTATCGATACTGCCGCGGACAGCGAAGATATTGGCTAATCTGCGTGAAGCTGTAGGTCATTGGAGCCTCCTGCCAGAACACCTTCGCGAGCATCCTTGGAGATGAATTCCCACTCAGCGGACGGTGCAAACGCATCGAGGTTGAGGAACAGGCGACCCGCTAGTGATTTGCTGCCCGTTCGTAGAACACCCGTCAGGCCCACGAGACCCTTTTCATCTACTTCGTCACGCCCGAGAAGGTCCGGATCGTAGCGGAAATCGCGCAGGAACCAGTTCAGCTTCCAAAGCGATTTCTGGGTGCAATAGAGCCGGCCCGAAATCTTGCGCGAGGCGAGCTCCTTCGGCTCGAGGATCGCGAAAGAAAGAACAAAAAAGGGTCTTTGCGGATGCCAACGATAGTAGGCCCGGTCGACGCGAACGAGGAATATGCCCTCGAGTGAATCGTCGAAACGGTTAGGTTCTGAATGAAGACCTGGAAACTGTCGCTTCATGATCTCACCTCCTCGGGCTGGTTGTAGCTGTTCAATTTGCAAACGAGTGCGGCGCGATTGTTTGCGGCTTCCTCGGAGATCGTGGAAACGAAGGATTCAACCAAATCTCGGCTGGCCTCGCGAAGTGTTTCAGTACCACAGAAGTCCGCTGCGTACCGTTTCACCAGGGTAGGATCGAGTTCGTAGTTTCGAATCAGCAGGCAGAGCTTGTCGCGGAGGCTGGGCAGACCATTCGAGGAACCGTTACCGTTCTGCGGAACAACATGCTTATTGTGCGGAGGCTCCACAGGGAATGGATGTGATCCCAACTCCTCGACAGAGCAGAGACCGATGCCATAGGCTTTGCGGAGAGCGCGGTTGACCGCCCTCGTTTCGGCAACTCGCATCTCAGCTCCGAGTACAACCGGTGACACGTTCGTGGGATTGGCATCACCAAAACCGACAAATCCTCTCGAATTTTGTCCCTTATAGACCGTTGCCTTGAAAACCCATCGATCCCTCGAAGGTTCAGATAGATTCTCCTGCACTGCCGTCGTGATTCCGAGGCAACGTCGACTCTGTGCGATCCTAAGCAGACCAGAATGTGTGATGTACCACCGACCGTTTAAGAACTGCACATGTCCGTCGGAAACTGATAGCGCAAACTTTTTCGTAAGCTCCCGCAAGCTCGGAAGAGCACTACACGGAATTGTCCCCCAAAGTGCTCTGGCAGCCTTGAGGCTACGGCGAAAACCGTTCGTCCGAATTTTCATCCAACCTCCTATCATCCATTGGATGATAAAGGATGACATACAGTAGGAATAATTGTCAAGATGTCCGCAAGGGTGGGGAGATATAAAATAGTGATAGAATTTCGCTCACATGAAGAAGGATACGAGGCTAACCTTCAGGGTGCCGTCAGAGGTTAAGATGAAGATGGACGCGATCGCTGCCGCTGAAGGCCGCAGCACGGCGCAGATTTGCGAGGCATTCCTCAGGGCTGGATCAGAAAGCTACAAAAAGCAAGGCCCGAACTTTCTGCGCCGCTTTCTAGGACGAGAGAAATCCAGCACACAGGCTCGCGAGTAACGCTTTCCTGAAACCAATCAACGTCTCAGTCACTTGTCGTCGAACAACCACCTCTAGTCAGGTCGAAGAGTCCAACATTAGTTAGCTCAATTCAAGCGCAACAATCCATCTTGGCGCAATGAGATATAATCTCCGCTTTCAGCGGCTGCTAGATAACACGGAAACAAACTAGCTTAAAGCGATCACCCTTGTTGCCTGTTTATTGCTTTCTACCTCAATTAATCTGACCGGTCGGCATTGCCAAGTGTTTCCGTGCGACAGAAATCGGCTGCGTAGCGTCTAACCAAAGTAGGCTCGATGTCACCGTGTCGAATAAGTAGGCAGAGTCTGTCGCGGAGTCTGGGCAACATGATCCTGCCCTTTTTTATTTTGGAGGTCCGACAATGCCGCAGCCAGAGAAATTGGATGAGAAATCGACTGACGCAACAGGCAGCAAAAATAGCTTCGCCAGAGGTGCTCGCGGGTCAACGGGCCCGCGGACGGTACCGGGAAAACAAAGGTCCCGCTACAATGCAATCAAAAGAGGGATTTTCGCTAAATTTGTCCTGCTCGAACACGAGTCGGCCGCCGATTACGAATCAGTGCTCAATGGTTTGCGTGAGGACTTTCATCCCGAGGGAACACTAGAAACACTGCTCGTCGAAAATCTGGCTGCTATCATTTGGCGCAAACGACGCTTCTTGCAGGCCGAGGCGGCTGAGATAGCAAACGGACTTGAATTTAAGAGTCTTGAATCTATTCAAGCTCAGGACCGCGAACGATGGGACCGTTTACGTTCCGGGGAGAGTTTAGGGGGAATGCTCCGAGATTGGTCAAATCCGCTTGTGGTCGATGAGGCCATAGAAATTCTGACGTTGCTTCGCACCATTTTCGAGAAATTCGGATTTTACAAAGACGAGGATTCCTGGCTGCTTAGGAAACTCTATGGGCTCGATCATGACGATGCGGCAGCGCTAAGTCTTTTTCGGACGTACAAAATCTACTCGAAGCTTGCTACGCGGGCCCCAAAGGAAAACGACGATCGTCCGTCTCCCGATGAACTCAAGAACGAAATGCTTGGATTTTTTGATGCAGAAATAAGCAGACTCAAAGTTCTGAAGGAGCTGGGAGAGGAAGTTGATAAACGAAAGAGGGAGCATCAAAAGATTGCGGCACAGGTTCCTTCCCAACCTGTAATGGATCGCCTGATTCGCTATGAAAATCACCTGAGCCGTGAGTTTGATCGGACATTGAACCAACTTGAGCGTCTCCAAAGAATCCGTAGAGGTCAGCCCGTGCCACCGTCGCTGAGAGTAGAACTTTCGGGCTGAACTGCGCTGATCCGATTTTGCAAGGAGGAAATATGCAGAATTGAAAAAACGAACTACTTACCATCCCTAGAATCACTGACTTACGCCTTCTAGCCAGTGGGAAATTGAGCCTTCTATGGGCATTCTAGCTCGATTCTTTTCGCGTCGATACACTGATCGGCGGTCGTTCCGGCGATCTGAACGCACAGGCGCACCGGAATTTATTCGCCGGGAGATTGCGCGACGGTAAACCTGAAAGCAGGTGCGTGATGTAATACGGATTCTGGATTTTCCTTGTGGTTACGGACGAGTCCCGCGGCAGGTCGCGCAAAGCCATAGAATCGCTTGTCGCAACCTCGACATCGATACGGGCGTGCGTGCACAAATCGCAGAAGTTGATGCTCAACCACTCCACGAAAATGGGACCTCGAGATACCACTGCTACCGCAGCGGGGACAGAACCGTGTTGCCCTTGGAGCGTCCTTATTGAAGGAAGCCATTGTGTTTTGCTCTTTGTTACAGGTTCCGAGGCGTTGCCAGCTGAAAGCACTACATGATATATCCCAGGCAAGCTTCTCGCCAGAATATTCTTCGGTGCCGCGCTTTATACATGCTTGAATTGGCGAAGGATTGTCGCCGACGAATCCGAGAACTATGCGAATTCAACATGACCCAAGGGGAGTTTTCTCGGAACGGTAGGGCGGGACCGCGCTTGCTCACATTCGCCGTGCTTGCCCTACCATTTCTACCAGTACTTTTCTAGCCGGACTGCTCACCTCTCGCAAGAATGCGATCCGAGCACCTCGCGTGCCATCCTGGGTTTTCAAGCGTACTTGAAAGCCGAGACGGTCGACCGAAGTCATCGCAACTTCCTGAGACTCGATTCCAGCAAATGCCCGGGCGACCAGGATGAGCGCATCCCCGTGATCGGTATTCATGTGCTTGATGATGTCGGTTGCAGTGTCAGCCGGCGGGTCAGGTTGCCCGCTGTAATATTCCGCGGCAGGAACCCAGCCCGTGCAACCAGCATCAACACTAGCGCGATTAATTTCATCGTATAGTTCCGTCAGTCTCGTGACCCGGACATGTCAAACAGTGTCGGTTCTGCCGGAATCTTTGTCTGAACGTTTAGAGGTGTTTCGATACTCTCTCTCCGCGCATAACCTGCGGAACTCCTCAATAGTTGCCGGCGCAAATCCTGAATAGTGATTATTCGCGTAGACATATTGCATTGCTCCGCGCTTCTGAATCTTCTGGCATACATCAACCCACGTCCGTAGCTGCCGATGTGTCGGTCAATGAGACGGAGTAGGTGGTTTTTAGGAACTTGATCTTCGATGCGAAAGTAGTAGAAGAGCGACTCGGAACGAGCGTATTGTCCGATCATAATCCGCCAGTCTCCGTGAATGGCAACGAAGAAGAGCATCGGCAGAACGCTTGCTCATATAGACGTTGCTGCCAGCACTTCAGTTCGCATTCACAAAGACTTTTTCAACAGCCACGCCTGTTCTCGACAGCTATCTGGAAGCACAGTGAGTTAGCTCCGTTGATGGCGCTGCCAAAGCTTCCAAATATCAGAAGTAAGTCCCGCATAACCGTCTCTCGTTCCAGCGGTGATTGGGTCGTGCGATAGAGTCACTGTATGATCTCAACATTCCATGCTACTGCGCTTGGCGTAATCGCACCGGAAGACGGATTACAGACGCGCACGCTCACTGTGTTAACCGCACTGACCCATGAGCTCCATGAAAGGTTTGTGCTGCCCAGAGATGCGGCCGGTGACGCTTGAGCCACGCCTGATGTGGCTGCTCCTGTCACAGTCATTGTCTTTTCTTGGCACGTTTGTGCCGAAATAGAAGTGAAGGTAAGAGTTGCGGACATTGTGAGGATTTTATTGACGTTGGAACCTCCTCCCACACGTATTGTTCCGTTGACGTCCAAGGTGGCCTGCGGGCTTGTCGTGTTTACGCCGAGTGATCTAGCTGTGAATCGATGCACTCCGGAGAAGGTTCCTATCGGGATGTGGTTCTGGAAGCAGCAGTCTGGAAAGTGTGTGTCGGTATAGCTCGTCGTGCCTGCGCCAGCGACGAAGTGCCCTCCAAAATAGGAGGCCGAATCAGACCAGTGTGGTCCCTGCATCTGCAATGCGGCTCCACGTATAACGCAGTATCCTTGAATCGTCCCCGTTCCCGCTGGTACAGGGTCAACCCATGTCAGCGATGCGGCATTGTTCGCGCCACTCAGTACCACCGTAGTCGAGAGGGAGGGGGCCGAAAGCCCCGTGCTGCAATTTCCGCTCGTGGATGTGAGGATAAAATAATAGTAGGTGTCAGGAGCAAGGGTTCCGCCTGTAGTTGGCGTCCCCGCAACGCTCGTAGGCGCAAAGGCTCCAGGAAAATTTACATCGAAAGAGCCTGCGGCGTTCGATTTCAGGGCAGCTTCTGGGCCGTAGGTTGTCGTGAGTCCCATTCCGAATCCCAGGAACGGATCTGCGTTCACAGTTGCAAAAGAACTGCCGACCGGGTTGCCGGTCTGGAACGCGCGGAAGCCGCCATTGGGCAAATTGTTGGGCTGAATATCAGTTTCAGCCGATTGATTGCTATTCGAGAACAAATCCAAACCGAATCCATTCTCCGTATTGAGCGGTCCAACGAGGTTGCCGCTTCCATCTACCGACAAGTTCCCGGATGTACTTGGAGAACCTTCCACGCTTGCCCATGAGACGCTTCCTTGCAATTGCCTAAAAACTACTGCCGTGCCAATGCCGCTTGTCTGCGCAAGGTGCAGCGCATGAACCGCCACCGCGGAGTTCAATGTGAAGTATGCAGGAAAGGTCGCATCGGAGATGGATGAATGGTCGATGGTGATGTTGAAGATTTGCGCCCAAGGGTGCGAGCCATCGTCGTCAATCACGAAGTAACCGTTATTGCAATCTTCTGCCGCCACATTGTCGAAGTGCCAGTCGCCAGCCGTTCCGGTCTGCGGGCCGATAGACTTTGCATCAACGCAATTCACTATCACACGGTCCCGCATCTGAATAATTCCAGGAGGTTGATGGCCCGTATCGTTCAAGATGCAGATGGAGTTTCCATTCTTCGTCCCAGTGGCCTGCGATGAACCACCTCTCGCAGTGTAAAAGAGACCGCCACCATATACTTCCGCGCAATTAGGCTGCGTGGCCGTGCCGATTCCGGTTAGCCCATTCACCGATGTATTCACGTCTATCAGTTCGATGTTCGCTGTTGCTGGGGTGAGATTGGCGTCGCCCATATAAATAGCTTCATTGAAGCCCTGGATTGAGAGGTTCTGGAGAGTTACGCCCGTTACACCGATCATGGAAAAAACAGGGCCGGGGTTGGGAGATGCTCCTACGACAACCACAATTGCAACTGAGGGGCCTTGCTTGAACTGCGGGCTCTCATTAGCTGAGTTCCCGCCGACAAGATGGAGATCATTGCAAGGAATGGGGAAGATGGCCGCAGTTGCGGATGTGCCTGTCTGTACTTGCGTAACGCTGTAGAAGTTGGGAGCAGGAGGAAAAAATACGCTGGTTGAATTATTTGCGCATGCAAAGGCAATCGCCGCTGTGATCGCCGCCGTATCGTCATGCCCAACTCCAAGGCCCGTGGCGCCAAAAGCAGTCACGTCCACGGATGGCCGGGGGCCAGAAATCGATTGAGAACCGCTCCACACATTTTGCGCGTCACGGAAAACAGCCATTTGCATAACCCAATTCCCGGATGAGGACGTGGATGCGGTTGCATGTTGTTGAGCATTTGAAACCAGAATGTTGTCTTCGGTTATATTGCCCGCGTTCGCTTGGATCAATCCAAAGCCGTTCCCCGCGCTAGCAGTCCCGATCGCAGCCGCTCCGCCGCCGAATACCAGTTCATTCGTAAAGTTCGGCGTCTTCAGACCAGTATCCAGGCTTGTGCTGTTTCCTGTCCCGCTCTGGGTAACATCCAGGGGCGAACTCAGGTTGATGCCTCTGTATTCAACGATGACTGCGTTGCAAGCGGTAGTCGAGCCACTATAAGTAACAGTGACGGTGTCAGATGCAGCTGTATGGCTCTGTATTGCATAGAAGATTTGAGCGAGGCCGCCAGGCGTCCCAGGCTGAGTCGTAGGCCCTATTGCGCTACTAAAAGTGTTCGACAGCGTATCAGTAACCGACGCAGTTGCGGTGGTTGGTTGCCAGAAGGTCCAGACAACTATTAAGTCGTTCTGCGCCGGGCTTGTGGTGAAAGTAGCAGCGCAAGTTGTACCAGACCCGGAAAACTTTGCGTTTGACTGCACGCGGGTAATTGTTGCCCAGGCGGGTGTTGAGACAAGAAGGACCAAGACACCGAATAAGATTCGCCGCATAACCACCTCCCAATCGAATCCAGTAACTTTACACTTCTCTTCATATGTTACGAGCGATACAAATGGTGGTCGTATCCTATTGGTTATCGGAGAAGACAAAATAATGTTGCGAAATCCGCTTACCACGCGAGACGAAAGCGGCTACGGATTCCAGTTTCTTGGCGGCTTGAGCCGTTTCGAGGGGGGCTGAGCGGATGCTGCTTGTCGTCGCGTTGTTAATTGTTTTGGTGTGGGCCCTCTGTGCCTCTGTGATGGCAGGATTGGGCTCACTGGTACTGCAAAAACTCTGCGGCAAATGGAACGTTTCTGAAGCTTTCTGGATTGGTATTTGCGCAGCCGTTGCGGTGCTGCAACTCTACCACATCTATAAACCCATAGATAATCTCATCGTTGTTCTGCTCTGTGTCCTCGGTATCCTCGGAGTTGTATTGAATCGAAACGCGTTTGTTCACGTGATTCGCCGAGCTTCTGGTGTGGGTCTTTGGTCGACATGCGCCTACGTTGCGGTGGTTTTAGTAATCGCTGTCCGCTGCGCAGGTCCGGTCTTTCACTATGACACCGGGCTCTATGGTGCCATGGCCGTACGATGGTTTGTTACGTATCCGCTTGTTCCCGGCCTTACAAATCTTCTCGGACAACTCGGTCTGAATTCGAATGTGTTTTTATGCGAAGCAGCCCTCGAACAAGGGCCGCTGCGTGATTTGGCTTTCCACATATTGGTAGGGCTATTTCTGTGCGCTCTCTTGGTTCGTATCGTGAAGAGTTATGTTCGAGTCCTAGGTGGCCAAGAGAATATCATCGATTATTTTGTACTCCCGCTCGCGGTGCCTGCCACAGTCTGGGTATTAAACTCAGAGGTTGTTGGAACCAATACGGACCTGCCTACGAGCGTTATATCGCTGGTTGCACTGATTGCCCTATTCGATTTGGTCCAAGAGAATCCGAAAGATAGAGAGAAAACAGAGCGTTTTGAATCGCGCTTCATCGTCGCGACTTCGTTGTTTGTGCTCATCGTTACGTTCAAGACAACTGCATTGGCCCTCGCAACACTAGGTTGGAGCCTGGCGCTTCTTCACGTTGCTTTACTAAATGTATCTCGGGAACGAAAACGAACGTTGATACTTGCTTCGATAGGACTGTCCTGCGTTCTGGCGATTCCTTGGGTACTTCGCGGGACCGTCCTTAGCGGGTATCCTTTTTATCCTAGTAGTGCTTTTGCATTTCCTGTGGACTGGAGAGTTCCACGCGAAATCGCTGACTCGATCGCGCATTTCGGTCGCTCTTGGGCAAGACTACCGCATGCTAGCTTTGGGGAAACCGATGGTGTTCACTGGATGGTTCCGTGGTTTGGCACGGCGATCAAGAATCGGGTCGATTTCCAGATACCGGCGTTTTTTTCCTTAACAGGATTGGTAATGGCGTTGAGGCATGGGACATTCAAGAACTTGTCCCGCTTTTGGTTACTCGTGCCGTCATTAGGTGGCTTGGTGTTCTGGTTTTTCTTGGCCCCAGCCTTCCGATTTGGGGAAGCGGCAATTTGGGCGACGGCGGCGTGTTTAGGAGGCGTAGTCCTTCAACTGCTCCTTCCGGCAATGAGTCAGGTTCAAAGATGGATAGTCCTGTTAGGAATCGTGGCCATCGGGATCTGGTGCAGTTACCCGCGAACTCTTTATAGGGTATATTTCCGTCCACTTCTCGAAGTGCACGGTTTCTCTCAAATCCCCGAAGTGCAGACAGTGCCTTACCACCTCTCTTCGGGACTCACAGTAAACGTACCGACAACAACAAACCAGTGTTGGAATGCGGATCTGCCATGTTCTCCCGACTTTCTCGACGAATTGCGGTTGCGCCGTGACGCAGATCTTCGGTGGGGCTTTCGAATTGAACGACCGGTTGTGTCATTAAATATGGATAAATTTACGCCATTGCATCGGATGTACGTGAGCGCAAAACCTACGGACGGCGTTTGCTCAAACTGTCATTTAACCCGGCCGATTTTGGGTTTCACAACCATCGGAGGCGGTACTATGTTCAAGTAGCTTGTCAGACCTAGTTTCGGTTTCTGACGTGGTGCAGCTAGAATGAGGTGTTCGGTTGGGGCGTGGTCCAATTGGTAGGACACCTCACTGTTAATGAGGACGGTGTTGGTTCGAGTCCAACCGCCCCAGCCAATTGCTCCATTAGCGCCCGCGATAACTTTTTGGATCAGTCGCGAATCGTAGGAAAGCCCGC
>DATNKB010000542.1:0-4944 GCA_035603595.1 Candidatus Dormiibacterota bacterium | reverse complement strand
GGCTCCACCTGGCGGAACTCCCCGGAGTGAAAATCAAGCGTACCCGGCGAATAGCTCTTGCGGATTCG
Organism: Candidatus Dormiibacterota bacterium; assembly: GCA_035603595.1. Taxonomy (GTDB): domain Bacteria; phylum Acidobacteriota; class Terriglobia; order Acidiferrales; family UBA7541; genus Palsa-295. The sequence goes on along the minus strand of DATNKB010000542.1, from coordinate 4,876 downwards.
GGTCTTACGGAGGGCGAGTTCGTTAACGTCCAAAAACATCGTTTTCCCCGCAAATTGCAGCGAAATTCCATTATATGTCCGGTGGGCGCGATGTCAAGGAACCCACCTGTGGAAGATTCTAAGTTTGATGCGTAACGGACAATGACGCTCTTGCTCTGGGCTTACGGGGCAGGCACAGGGGAACTGATTGGAGAACCAAGGAATTCATGGCATTGGCGTAGCAGGAAGTGGTCTGTCATGCCGGCTACGTAGTCACAGACCACAACGTGCGGCGGTTGCTCTTTGGCCAGTTGCGCATAGTGTTCCGGCATGTGCTCGGGATGTTCCAAGAAGAACCGGAATAGCTCATCGAGTGCCGCAACGGAGCGGTTGCGGTCATCAGCGATGGCTGGGTGAGAATAAAGGTGCGAGAAAAGGAAGCGTTTCAGGCGTCCATTTTGCTCGGCCATTTGCGGCGAGAACGATGCGAGGCGTTTCGGCAAGCGGCGAATGTCTTCCACGGATTTCACGCCGCTCGCTTTCAATTCCGCGCGCGTGTGTTCGATAAGATCCGTTGCGAGCCGGTCGAGCACGCGTTTTAGAGCTTCATTGAATTTTAGCTTCTGCAGCCCGTCGGGGTGCGTGCGGTCCACTTCGCGATAGGCTGCTTCGAAAACCGGCACTTCCTCACGCAATCGCTCGAGATCGAGCAGGCGCGCTTCGAAACCGTCGTCGAGATCGGCTGTGTTGTAAGCAATCTCGTCAACCAGATCAATGAGCTGCGCTTCGAGAGGAGGCCGCGCGTCGAGCAGATATTCCGTCAGCTCCGGAAATTCTGCCGCGGAATAGTCTCGCGAATGCTTGATGATCCCTTCGCGCGCTTCGAAAGTGAGATTCAGGCCGGGATGATCCAGGTAGCGCTGTTCGAACTGCTCGACAATGTGAAGTGCGTGTAGATTGTGGTTGAACCGGCCGCCATGCTCGCGCATTCGCTGGTCGAGCTGCTTTTCACCGGCATGACCGAAGGGCGGATGCCCGATATCGTGGACCAGGGCTAGCGCCTCCGTGAGATCCGTATTGAGCCCCAGCGCACCGGCAACTGTGCGAGCGATCTGCGTAACTTCCAACGTGTGCGTGAGACGATTGCGAAAATGATCGGAGAAGCGGGTGGTGAAAACCTGCGTCTTCGCCTCGAGCCGCCGGAAAGCGCGGGAATGGACGACGCGGTCGCGATCGCGCGCGTAGTCATTGCGATAGGGATGCGCAGACTCCGGGTAGCGCCGCCCCCGCGAGTGGCGCACGTCCAATGCGTAAGGAGCGAGTTGCATTACGCTCAGTTTAGCGTGTCGGCTTGACTTGCGAAAGAACGCGCGGGCTCAACAGAGATGGCGCTTATGACTTGCCCGGCAACAACGCCAGTTCCTGATCCGCTTCATTCGCGATAGGAGTATCCGGATACTCGGACTTGATCTGCGCGTAGAGCTTGGCTGCTTCGGCGGGATTCTTTTGACTGTAATGCCCAGCAAGCGCCAGCATCACCACCGGCTTCGGAACCAGCACGCCAGGCTTGGCCATCAACTGCTGATAGAGGCTGACGGCTTCGTCGCCTTGACCGTTGCGATCTGCCAGTTGCGCCAGTTCGAATTTTGCCATCGCTGCGAAATCGGAATCGCCGTCCGCGAGGCCTTTGAGCCACTTCTTCGCATCGTCATTCTTGCCCAGCTTTTCGAGGCTCAGCGCGGCGTAGTAGGCCGAGAGTTGTCCCGGCCGCGTATGCGCGTACTTCGTCGCTACATCCTGGAATTTCTTGGCCGCGTCGGTGTATTTGTTCTTCTCATCGACGTAGCTCACTTCATTCGGCTCCTGCGGTTCGCCCGGCGCGCGCACTCGTGCTTGAAACACCTTCATCGCGTCGTTATAGGCTGCGGCCGCTTTCACCGTTTGCCGTTCGGTATAGGACCGCCAGCCAAAAAAAACCAGCGCAATCACTGCCGCTGCTATCACGATGTAGAGCGTGAGACTCTGATGAGAGAGCACCGCTTCGGCTCCCTGCGCCAGCGTGTCCCTCAACTCGTCCTTCTTCAGTTCTTTCCTGGAAATATGCGCCAAAGCCACTCCTTGTGAGTAAATGCTGGAAAAAGAATGGTACCACAAGAGGCTCGCGAACTACCCGTAGCCTGCGTTGTGAGGGGACGATTTGAGCCTAGCGGAAGCTACGCAGCGCGGTGTCTTCGTCCGACTGGACATCGAAGACCGTGAAAAGCCGGGTGATCTGCAGCAGGTCGTGCACTCGTTTCGTCAAATGGAGAAGTTTCAGCTCGCCACTTGCGTTACGAACCGTGGTATAGCCGCTTACGAGCTCGCCAATTCCCGAGCTGTCGATATAGTCCACGTCGTAGAGGTTTAGGACGATTTTACGGTGGCCTTTGTCGATCAATTCTTTGATCGTGCGGCGGAGAGTGGAGCTGCCCTCCCCCAGGGTGATCTTTCCGCTGAAGTCTATGATTGCTACGTCATTAATCTCACGGCAAGTGCCTTGTAGGGCCACGATAGAACCTCGTTGCTTTCATTCTACTCCGGTTGTCAGCTTCCGTTGCCGGAAACCGGTTCGGGGAGTTTCTTCACCATCACCAGCTCGGCACCACCGCCGGGGGCGGTGTGCACGTTGAATTCGTCCATGAACGCGCGCATCAGAAACAAGCCGCGGCCCGAGGTACGCAGCAGGTTCTCTTCCGCCAGAGGATCGGGAACTTCAGTGAGTTCAAAGCCTTTGCCCTGATCGAGGACACGGACAATCATTTTGTCCGGCTCTAGCTCCACTGTCATGAAGATCTTTTTGTCGCGAATCTGCTGATTTCCGTAGTTATACGCGTTGATCACACCCTCGCGGACGGCCATTCCCATTTTGTGAATGTCTTCTTCGCTGAAACCTGCGGCTTCCGCGATGCGCATCACAATCACTTCGGCGAGATCCACGCTCTCGAGCAGCGTCTCCAGCGTAATCTCGATTCGTTGGGTTTTAGCCGCCATCCGAGGTCGAGGGGCACCTTAAAAGAGCAGTATGCGTAACATACCGCGCGCGCACAAGTCAATCCATCGCGCCGGCGTCTGGGGACGTGCCACTTTTGTACTACGATCTTTCGACCCCGTTTCCCCAATTTCCCAGCCAAACGTTCTATGTCCAATACGTTCGGTCGAGGGTGCGATACTGAATCGCTTCGCTCAAATGTTTGGGCAGAATGCACTCAGCGCCTTCGAGGTCCGCGATTGTGCGCGATACTTTCAAGATACGGTCGTGCGCACGTGCCGATAGGCCGAGCCTCTGAATGGCCGTTTCGAGCAGCTTTTCTCCGTCCGCAGAAATCGCGCAATGCTTCCGAAGCAAGCGCGAAGGCATTTGCGAATTCGCATACAGACCTTTTTCGAGGCGGTAGCGATCGAGCTGTACCTCCCGCGCCCGTAACACTCGCTCTCGCACCGCGCCTGAACACTCCACTTCCGCATTCCCTCGCAACTCTTTGTACTTCACCGCCGGAACTTCGATGTGGATGTCGATGCGATCAAGCAGGGGCCCGGAAATCTTCGACACGTAGCGCTGAATCTGAACCGGTGAGCAATGGCATTCGCGCGTCGGGTCACCAAAAAACCCGCAAGGGCACGGATTCATCGCCGCCGCGAGCATGAAACGCGATGGAAAGCTGACGGAAAGTGCCGCGCGCGCAATCGTCACGCACCCGTCTTCGAGGGGCTGCCGCATCACTTCCAGCACATTGCGCTGAAATTCCGGCAACTCATCGAGAAACAGCACGCCGTTATGCCCCAGCGACACTTCGCCCGGCCGTGGAATTGCGCCGCCCCCAATCAAGCCTGCGTCACTGATCGTATGATGGGGCGAGCGAAAGGGTCTGGTCCCGATCAGCCCGCGCTTGTCTTCGAGGATTCCCGCCACGCTGTGAATGCGCGTGGTTTCGATCGCCTCTTCGAGCGACATTGGCGGCAGCACGGTGGGAATCCGTTTCGCGAGCATTGTCTTGCCCGCGCCGGGAGGCCCGATCAGCAGAATGTTGTGGCTACCGGCGCACGACACTTCGAGCGCGCGTTTGGCTGCGGCTTGGCCGCGCACGTCGCGCAGGTCCACAGGATACTGGCTCGCTTCGGCAAGCATCTGCTTTGTATCCACTTCGATCGGATGAAACGATTCCGGCGAGTTCATCAAATCGACTGCTTGCGGCAGCGATTTCACCGCGAACACTTTCACCCCTTCCACCACGGCTGCCTCGCGTGCATTTGCCTCCGGCACCACCACGTTCTGTATCCCCCGTTCGCGCGCTGCCAGCGCCGCCGAAAGTGCCCCGCGGACTGAACGGACGCTACCGTCGAGGGACAGCTCTCCCAGAAAAACATACGAATCGAGAATTTTGCCGAAGAACGTCCCTTGGCAGCCAAGAATTCCAAGCGCCATTGGCAGATCGAAGGCGGAACCTTCCTTGCGAATATCCGCGGGTGCCAGATTTACCGTAACAATTTGAGTGAAGGGAAAATCGAATCCGCAGTTGCGCACGGCGGACTTGATCCGCTCGCGGCTTTCTTTGACGGCAATATCCGGCAAACCGACAACGCTGAAGCAACCCTGAAAACCTGTACCGATATCCACCTCGACTTCGACGAGGTATGCGTCGATGCCGAATACGGCTGCGCTGAATGTTTTAAAAAGCATCCCAAGTGGGCTGGAAGGGGTCCAATCCACTTGTTGAGTTGTGCGCGCTAGCGTAACTGAAATCAGACCTTAACACTAGCGATACTCGCCTGTCTTCGCCGGTCATCCTTTTGACTGTGCTATGCTTTCGGCGGCTTCTCGGAGGGCGGGTTGAAGACGAGGTCGATTTGCGGCGCCTTT
>DATNKB010000541.1:0-7049 GCA_035603595.1 Candidatus Dormiibacterota bacterium | reverse complement strand
GCTGCCGGTTTCCGCGACCTGTCGCGCGAGCTCTCAGCGTGGGAAATCGAAACATCGCCTGAGCGGCTGACTAACGAAATGAATGCGGAATTTGCCGCAGCCGCACGGATGCAGCCCAAGCAAACGCCATCGGCGCCAGTGAAATTGACGCCGATCGAGCGATGGATCGCGCCGATTCATTCGTTGAGGGGGCGACCCTGGGTTTGGGCTGGTGCAGGCGCGTTCGCCATAGCCCTCTTGGTCGTCGCTGCAGTTGCCGTACCGAACTTCCTTCGGGCACGGCCCGCAGCTCTAGTCGCTGCGCGTGAGATGGAATTGCGGGAACTTCAAAAAAGGCTGGTGCAGCAGCAGGTTGCTAGTTCGCTGGAAAACAATCAGGCGGACGAGCGCTATTCTGTCTCCGTGGATGACAAGTCTGCTGTCGCGACAGTACCGTCTCCACCCGCTCCGGGAACGCCCGCATCAACGGCGCCGATGATCGCGCGCACGGCTTCGCTTTCGCTGGTCGTTAAGGATTTCGCGGGCGTCGAAGCAGCGGTGAAGGCCGTGGTGTCTCGCCATTCCGGCTACATCGGCGAACTCAATACGTCTACGCCGTCCGACGCAGCAAAAACATTGTCCGCCACGCTGCGCGTGCCTTCCGCGCAACTCGAGCCGGCGCTTGCCGAATTGAAGCAGCTCGGCCGTGCGGACCAGGAGTCGCAGGCAGGCGAAGAGGTGACGAAGCAATACGTGGATCTCGCCGCGCGGCTGAAGAATTCGCGCGCCACCGAAGAGCGCCTGCTCGGCGTGCTGCGCAACAATACCGGCAAAGTGAAAGACGTGCTCGAAGTGGAGAACGAGATCTCCCGCGTTCGCGGCGAAATCGAAGAAATGGAAGCCGATCAGCGCGCGCTCCAGGCCCGGATCGACTTCGCGACGATAACTCTCTCGGTAACGGAAGAATATAAGGCCAGTCTGAACGGCGCGCCTTCGTCCACGGGAACGCGGCTGCACAATGCCTTCGTCACGGGCTATCACAGCGTGGTCGAAAATATAATTGGCCTGCTGGCGTGGCTGCTCGAATCCGGCCCAACGCTGCTGCTGTGGGTGGCACTGCTCTTCTTCCCGATCCGCTGGGCATGGAAACGGGTGCGCCGGGCGCTAACAACTGTGCGTAAGCCGGTCGCCGCCCAAGTCTAGGATTCGCCTGATGCTGCATTTTCACAGCGTGCCGGCAGACACTTCCAAAGAATGTAGAAAACGGGAGACCTGGATTTCAGAAACTGGAGGTTTCCGGATTTATAGTCATCCAAAAACTGGCTTATGACGAGCTAAGTCAAGTCCTGCCAATACGCCGATCTTCGCGTTGAGGTCCGCAAGTGGTGGCATCCCGCGTGCAAATCAAACAAACGGCTGTCTCTTATCCCGGGGTGGGCCGGTTTCGCCGCGCCGAAACCGGAATCTTGGGTAGAGCAATAAAGGGAGTCCCTATGGGACTCCCTTTTTTATTGCCTGTTCGCGTTTCTGGTCGAGCAGGTGTTAGGGAGCTTAATCCTGCATTCGGTGTGAGAACGGCGTACCGTGCGCCTACGAAAGAAACTGAACAAAGGCCTACCCGCCAGCTGCAGGTTGTTTAATTGCGTACGATTCCAAATACCCGCAATTCGGGCAGCGAAGCGTGGTGATGGGGACGGATTGATCTTTCCTCACCGCGAGACCCGTCCAGAAGCTCGACTTCGGCTTTCCCGGGTACCAGTTTTGCTGCGCGTAGCCACCGCCACCGTGGAAATAAAACGCGTAGCCGACCTCCATGCGCACATGACATTCCGCGCATTCGACCTGTGTATTCATTTTTGGTTCTCCTATTTGATTCATGGCAGGAGAGCATGCATCGTGCCTCAATACGGGGGATTGTAGCGGATTATTGATGAAAGCAACCTGGCTACTCGGCGGACCATGATGGCTCGCTGCACTCGTCGCAGGCCATCTCGACATAGTCGAGCGCGGTGAGGATTTCTGCGATCGCGGGGAATTTGTGGCGTTCGATGGTCCATTGCGCGAAGAGTTCGCCGTAGCGGTCCGTGACGAACACGCCGCCGCGGACGAATCCGTGCGAGGCGAATGCGTCCTCGCCTAGAAACGCGCGCGCCGAATTTCCCGGCATGTCCGCGCCAACGATGATGCCCGATGGAAGCGAATCGGTCACGCGGCGGGCGGGCTGCTCGAGAAACACGACCAGGGCGACCGCATCTTTTTCGCGCAACGCAGCTGCGCTTGCGACGAGAGCGCGCAGAAACTCCTCACACGGTGTGCAATCCGTATCAAGAAACGCGATCACGAGATTTTTCTTCTGCTTGTAATCCCAGGCGCGGACGGTGCGGCCGTCAGGCGTGTGAATCGTGAGTGGCGGGACGAGTTGCCGGTTGCGTAGCACGGCGCCTTTCTAGTCTCGAAGTTTGGCCCATGATAGCACCCTTGATGTGAGTGCCACCCGGGCCCGAAGGAAATAAAAAAGGGCGCTCCGCTCGGCGGAACGCCCTTTCTGAATGCACCCCAGTTTTCGTTTAGGTTAGCTGCAGCCCGACGTGCTGCCGCAGTTCGCGCATTTGTAGCAGCTGCCGTTGGGCGTCATCAGCATGCCGCACTCGGAGCACGACGGTGCGTCATCGATGGCTGCTCGCGGGCGAGTTGATGCTTCCGGCTCCGGGGGAATTAGCAACGAAGCGGGCGTTGCAGCAACAACCGGAGGAACTGTTTCGGTAGTCACAGCGGCTGCCGCATCGGCGTCGAGATAATCGGGGGAGATGAATTTCCCGCCGAGCCATCGGCCGATGTAATCCACGATCGACTTCGCGTAACGGATCTGCGGGTTGCCGGTGTAACCCGAGGGCTCGAAGCGCGAGTTCACGAATTTGTCCACGAGCGCGCGCAGCGGGACGCCGTATTGCAATGAGATGGAGACGGAAAGCGCAAACGCGTCCATGATTCCGGAAAGCGTGGAGCCTTCCTTCGCCATCTTGATGAAGATTTCGCCCGGCGTGCCATCGGAATACTTTCCGACGGTGAGGTAGCCTTCGTGGCCGCCGATCGAAAACTTGTGCGTGATGGAGTCGCGTTCGGCCGAAAGTTTTCGACGCTGCGTGCCGGGGAAAAGATTCTGCTGCGCGGGAGCCGCCTCAGCAATCGGAGCGGCAACCGCGGCCACGACTGTCGCCGGTGTGGCTGCGGCGGACGTCTTATCGTCTTCTTTCTTCCCCGCGGCCGAAAGCGGCTGCGAGCGCTTGGAATTGTCGCGATAGATGGCCACGGCTTTCAGTCCAAATTTCCAGGACTCGATGTAGGCTTCCATGATGTCTTCGACCGTGGATTCTTCGGGCATGTTGATCGTCTTGCTGATCGCGCCGGAAATGAACGGTTGCGCCGCGGCCATCATGCGCAGGTGACCGCGCCAGGAAATCGAGCGGCCCCCGCCCATCGAGGTGAGCGAGCAATCGAACACAGCGAGGTGCTCGGGCTTGAATCCGGGCGCGCCTTCGATGGTCCCGTTCGCGTCGATGTAATCCACAATCTGCGCCACTTGCTCTGGCGGGTAGCCGAGCTTCATCAGAGCTTGCGGCACGGTGTTGTTGACGATCTTGATCACGCCGCCACCAACGAGCCTCTTCTGCTTTACGAGCGCGAGATCGGGCTCGATGCCGGTGGTATCGCAATCCATCATGAAGCCGATGGTGCCCGTGGGTGCGAGCACTGAAACTTGCGAATTCTTGTAGCCGAAGCGTTCGCCGAGCGCAACGGCATCATCCCAGGACTTTTGCGCCGCATGCAGCAGTGAAGGTTGGACGTTGTCTTCTTTAATTGGCCGCAACGCGTCGCGGTGCATGCGCACCACGTCGAGCATTGAATCGCGATTGCGCAGGTAGCCGCCGAATGGGCCCATGCGCTCGGCAATGCGCGCCGATTGCGCGTAGGCCTCGCCGGTCATCAGCGCCGTGATCGCGCCGCAGAAATCCCGGCCGCCGTCTGAATCATACGGAAGCGCGAGCGACATTAGCAGCGCGCCCAGATTTGCGTAGCCGAGGCCGAGTGGACGGTAGTCGTGCGAATTGCGCGCGATTCTCTCGGTGGGGTAGCTGGCGTTGTCGACCAGGATTTCCTGCGCCGTGATCGTCACGTCCACCGAGTGCCGGAAGCCCTCAGTGTCAAACTGACCATTGGATCCGAGAAACTTCAGGAGGTTCAGCGACGCGAGGTTGCAAGCTGTGTCGTCAAGAAACATATACTCCGAGCACGGATTCGAAGCGTAGATGCGATCGGTGGCCTTGCAGGTGTGCCAGCGGTTGATTGTCGTATCGTACTGCATGCCGGGATCGCCGCACTGCCAGGCTGATTTCGCCATCTCCTTCAGCAAATCCTTGGCCCGATATTGGTCGCAGGCTTTGCCGTCGTTCACGTTTCGCGTCCACCAGTCGCGATCTTCTTCGGCGGCGCGCATGAAATCGTCGGTGACGCGCACGGAGTGATTCGCGTTCTGGAAGAAGACGGAGGCGTACGCTTCGCCGTCGATCGAGGAGTTGTAACCCTGCTCGATCAGGACGTGCGCCTTGCGCTCTTCCTTCATCTTCGACTCGATGAATTCCATGATGTCTGGGTGGTCTGCGTTGAGGATCACCATTTTCGCGGCGCGGCGCGTCTTGCCGCCGCTCTTGATCACGCCTGCGAAGGCGTCGAAGCCCTTCATAAAACTTACAGGTCCCGAAGCGATGCCGCCGCCGGAGAGCGATTCCTTGCTGCCGCGCAGCGAGGAAAAGTTCGTACCCGTGCCCGAGCCCCACTTGAAGAGCATCCCCTCCGTCTTTGCCAGGTTCATGATCGAGTCCATGTTGTCCTGGACGGAATTGATGAAGCACGCCGAGCATTGCGGTTTCGCTTGCACGCCTACGTTGAACCACACCGGCGAATTGAACGCCACTTTTTGCTCGACGAGCAGATGAGTGAGCTCGTCGCGGAAAATATTCCGGGATTCCGTAGAAGCGAAGTAGCCGCCTTCTTCTCCCCAGCGCACGATCGTATCGACCACGCGCGCGATCAGCTGCCGCACGGATGTCTCGCGCTCTGGCGAGTTGGGCTTACCGTGAAAATATTTCGAAACTACGATGTTCGTAGCGGTCTGCGACCAGGACTTCGGAACTTCTATGTTTTCCTGGCGGAAAATAACCTGACCCTTATCATTGCCTATGAGTGCGGTGCGACGCTCCCATTCAACCGCGTCAAATGGTGACACCTTTCCGTCTGTAAGCCGGCGCTGAAATTCCAGTCCGGTCGCTCGTCTCGTAACTTGTTGTGTTTCAGTGTGCCCGTTCAATGTCGTTCTCGTTTCTGCCATCTCTGCCTCCGCGCCGGCAGTATTTCCGCCGTGATGTTCGCCGGGAAGCCGTGCGGAGGGGGCAATTACTATTTTACTCCCAACCGCAGGGGACCGGAACCCTTGTTGTTGACCGAGCTATCTTTGAGACCCGGCTACAATTGAGGACGTAACAAAGAAATCAAATTTGCCCGCCCTGGACTAAAAAAAAGAGAAAAGCCCAGCCAAGCCGCGCTGGAAATCCAAGCGCGGTGTGATTTGTGGGCGGTTCCCTTCGGATTTTCGGTAAAACCCGGTCTGCTATCTGCGCTAACCGGCTGCTCTAGGTAGCGAAAAACCGGCTCACGTTCCCCCGAGTCTGGGTGCGCAGTATCAGGCGTTGAAGAAAAGTTGTCAAGAAAAATTCATACTGTAACCACAAAATCTTCCACAGCAGTTGTCGAAAGCGTCTATCCGTAGTGGTACATGTGCGGACAAGCACAAGCTACTTTTTGCACCGATGGAGCATCTTATATAATGGAAGAGGAGAATGGTTTTGAGATTCGCGAAGACTTTGCAGATCGGAATTGCCGGACTGATTCTGTGCGGTTCGGCTGGCGCACAGGAAAACCCGAAACCTGCGGTCGCTGCGGCAGAACGTGTGTTTGCGCAGAAAGTAGCTTTGCAGGGTGTGCCGAATTTCGGGCAAGTAACGGCGTCGCTCTTTCGCGGTGCTCAGCCGTCGGACGACGGATTCGGCGCGTTGGCCAAAATGGGCGTTGGCATCGTGGTGGACTTGAGGGGCGACAGCGACAACGAGCGCGAGCGAGTGACAAAGTTGGGGATGGAATACGTGGCGATTCCATCGCAATGCTCGCACATGACTGACGACGGCATCGCAAAATTCCTCACGATTCTGCGCGACCATCCGGATAAAAAGGTATTCGTTCATTGCAGGTATGGCGTGGACCGCACTGGCATGATGGTTGCCGCCTATCGAATCTCGCAAGGTTGGACCGCCGAAGAGTCGCGGCATGAGATGGAATCATTTGGCTTTTCGCTCAAGCATCGTATGGTCTGCCATGGACTGGGCTCGTTCGAATCGAATTTCCCCAGCACTTTCGCAAACAGTTCAGCATTCGAGAATCTTCGTCCGTCTGCTGCCGGCTCAACCGCCGCGAATCAGGCGACCGCTTCGCTTTCCGAAAACTGAGCTCTAGCTCAGGTCTTACCGAACTCACGCCGATAACTTTCCGTTTCCTTCTTGATTTTCGCCAGCAGGCGTTGGAAAGGAACGTAGGTGTGCATCGCCTTAAAATGCGGATCATCGCGGAAGACAGGATAATTCGGAAGCCCCGTCTTCGCGGCGCGAGCGAGCAGTGGCACCGCGAGTTGAAGTTTGCCAATCGTTGCATACGTCGCGGCCGCGGCGTGCCACATGTGATGCGTGTGAAGCATGGACGTGCCCACCTTCAGCGCTTTCCGAATCGATTGCTCCGCTTTGCGCGGTTCGCCTCTCTTCGCCCACAGCAATCCTTCCCAACTCGTCAGCAGCGCTTCTCCTGGGAAAAAATGCTGCGCGCTCTTGATGAGTTCGACAGCATCCTCCGGATTTTTTCCATAGAGCGGTACCATGGGCGAAAATAAATTTACCCACAAGCTCGCCGGATCGAGCGTTAGAGCGCGCTTGAACCAACTCGACGCTTCGTCGTAGTCACCTTGCAGC
>DATNKB010000540.1:0-7614 GCA_035603595.1 Candidatus Dormiibacterota bacterium | reverse complement strand
GGAGCTATGAAACGCGCCGATCCCATGATCAGTTCTGCGCCGCTCGCCTTGTAAAGATTAAGATGCCCCTGAATCTCATCCTCCACCATTTTTCGTTTGCGGCGCTGGACGCCCGCCATGTCGATTTTGAACGATCCGAGTTCAAGCCCAAATTCAGCCGCGCGACGAGCGAACGATGCCACTTTTGCGCTGTGGACGATGTTCTTGCTGGGCAGGCACGCGATATTCGGGCATGAGCCGCCGATGAGTTTACGTTCGACGACGGCCGTACGATGACCCATCTGGGCCATCGTCCATCCGATGTGCTTTCCAGCTTCGCCGCTTCCGATAATGAGTGCGTCGTAACGCTCAGTTTCAGCCATGAATCCTCCTTGGGGCGCTCGATTCGTTGGGTTCAGCTCAACGAAGATTGGGGCAGGGTTATTCGGTATATCGACTTGCTACTTTCGACGCGAATCGAAGCATGCGCCGTCCATCCGCAGAAGAGGGTGCGGGCTCCTCATCCTTTGTAGCAAACACCCGGGCTCAGCTTCAAGCCAATCGCCTGATGATCAAGCGCGGTGATTCTGGGTTTGGAGTTTAGCAGACGCGGCCAGCGCGCTTCATTCTTCGCGCAGCGCGACAAGAGGGTCTACGCGAGTTGCGCGCTGTGCCGGAATGTAGCAGGCGAAAAGTGCGACGCCGGCAAGAATGGCTGAAACAGCAAAGTAGGTAATTGGATCGGCTGGCGCCACGTTGAAGAGCATGGAACGAAAAACTCGTGACACGATCGCTGCCCCGATAAGACCTGAAGCCAGGCCGATCACAACGATCTTCATCCCCTCTCCCAACGCCATGCGCAGAATATCGAGACGTTGGGCGCCGAGAGCCATGCGAATGCCCACTTCGTGCGTGCGCTGGCTGAAAGAATAGGCCATAACGCCATAAATGCCGATAGCGGCGAGCAGCAGCGCGACGGCCGCAAACACACCCAGAAGCTCGAGAGCGAAACGGCGGTCAGCTAAGGATCGGGCGATGATTTCATCCATCGAGCTGATGCTGTGCACGGGAACGTTGGGATCGACGCTTTCCACCACATGCCGCACGGCTTCGCCGAGGTGTTCCACATCGCCGCGGCTGCGCAGAAAAACCACCGCGTTGACGGGCGCGAACTGGCCTAGAGGAACATAAATATGAGGGACGCTGGGCGCGTCGAAGCCGTCCGACTTGATATCGCCTACGACGCCGACAATCTTCACGCCCTGGATGCCTGCTCCAAATCCAAACTTGATTTCTTGTCCTAGTGGATTCTGATCGCGCCAGTAGCGCCGCGCCAGAGTTTGGTCGATCACGGCAACTGTTTCAGTCTTATTCGTGTCGGAAGCGGTGAAGTTTCGTCCGGCAACCAAGGGAACTTCCATGGTCCGAAAATATTGCGTATCGACTACCGCGATGTCCGCAGTTGGGTTGCGCTCGGAATCTTCAGGGCGCGCTTGAATAGAAAAGGGAGAATAGTTCCTCCCGGAGTTCATGGGCAGAGTATCGTTGCCTGAAATCGTAGATTGTTCAACGCCCGGCAGCACAGAGACGCGGCGATAGACCTCTTGAAGAAAAGCGGCGCGCTTCTCTTCGGGGGCATAGGGATCGGTCGCCGGATCGTTGGCTACTGGAATCCAGATTTGAACCGTAGTCAGATGACTGGGGTTGAATCCGGGACGCACTTCGAGCACGCGCCAGAAACTTCGTAGGAGCAACCCCGCGCCCGCCAGCAAAACAATCGAGAAGGCTATCTCTGACACTACAAGGACACGCGAGAGTCGAGTATGGCGTCTGCCGGCGCCCGATCCGCGGCCGCCTTCCCTCAGATTCTCAATCTGGTTCGGGCTCGTAGTTTGAAGCGCCGGCGCCAAGCCGAAGAGGACGCCGGTGATTACCGAAATCAGGAAAGCGAAAAAGAGAACCTTGCCGCTGACGTCGATTTCGTTAAGCCGGGGAATATCCGCAGGAGCAAGGCTTACGATCGCATTCTTTAGGAAGAGAACCGTGACTATGGCGACCACGCCGGAAATTACAGACAAGAGCGTGCTCTCGGTCAACAGTTGTGCCGCCAGGCGTGCGCGACTTGCGCCCATCACCAACCGAATCGCAATTTCGCGGCGACGACCGGACGAACGCGCGAGAAGAAGATTGGCGATATTCACGCACGCGATAAGCAGCACAAATCCCACGGCGCCGAAAAGGATGAGCAACTCCGTCCGCTGTGGCCCTACCAGATCTTCTTTTACCGGGACGAGCCGCCCAGCCCACTTCGCGGCAGCAGGGTACTCGGCCGGATAGTCTCGGCTGAGTCGCGAAATGTAGGCGTCGAGCTGCGATTGCGCCTGTGCTACGGTCAATCCAGGCTTCAAGCGTGCAATGGCTCCCGGAACGATTCTTTGCGATCGCACGGGTGGAACAGGAAACGGAAGACCGTTGAATCCAGTAGCGAGCCAGACGTCCACGTCGGTGTTTAGCGTCCGGCCAGGATGGCGAAAGCCCGGCGGCATCACCCCGACGATCGTGTATAGATCACTATCGAGGCGCATTTTGCGGCCGATGATATTCGGGTCCGAACCGTAATTGCGGCGCCAAAAGCCGTCGCTGATAACCACTGGCTCGAGGAATCCCTGGGCAGCATCCTGCTGCGTGTAGACGCGGCCAAGTTGCTGCTTCACTCCCAGCAATGTGAAGTAGTCGGGACTGGTGACAAGGCTTTCGGCGCGGACCGTCCGATCTCCTCCGCCGACAGCTGAATTACTTGGCGCCACAGCCGAAATTTCCTGAAACACGCCGGAGCGCTCCTGCAAATCCCACAGCTCGGGTGCGGAGAGACCTACATCCTGTTCGTTCGGGCCGCGAAGGTCGTCGAAGACGCGCACAAGCTGTTCAGAATGCGGGAACGGTAGCGGGCGCAGCAGGACGGCATAGACCACGCTGAAAGTGGCGACATTAGCGCCAATTCCCAGCGCCAGTGTCAGCACCGCAACAATTGTGAACGCAGGGCTTTTGACCAACATTCGGAACGCATAGCGCAAGTCTTGGACGAATGACGGCACGGGTGCCTCACTGTTGCGCGCCCCGCGATGGGGCAGACGCGATTGCCCTATATGGACGAGAGAAGCCGCGACATTGTTAGCAGGAGAATTGCCTTAAGCGTTGAACCTTGCACTTCGAACGGTGCCTCGAGCGGGCAATCGTGTTAACTTTGCGTGCTTATGCCGCACATGCCCGCATCCGTGACCCATGTTCTCGAATTCGCGTTGCTCGCGGCTACCTCAATTTTCTTTCTCGTCGATCCCTTCACCGTGATTCCGCTCTTTCTCGCAGTTACCTCCGATTCGCCGCCGCAAGAGCGCCGCTGGATCGCGCGACGTTCCGCGTGGACTTGCGCGATCGTTCTTTCCACGTTTGCGGTGGCCGGAAGCTTGATCTTCAAGATGTTCGGCATCACGTTGCCCGCGTTCAAGATCGCCGGCGGAATCATATTGCTGCAAATCGGCCTGGACATGCTGCAGGCGCGCCAATCGAGCACGAAAGCCACGCCCGCGGAAGCCGAGGAAAGTGTGAGCAAACGCGACGCGAGCATCATCCCCTTGGGGATGCCGATGCTGGCGGGGCCTGGCGCGATTTCCACGGTGATGGTTCTGGTCGGCGAATCGCACTCGATTTGGCAGCATGTGGTCATCTATTCCACCATCATTGTTACCGCATTTGCGTCATTCCTGATTCTCAGCGCGGCCGGACGCGTGCAGCAGTACATGGGCCAGACGGGAATCCGCATCCTGACGCGCATGATGGGTCTGTTGCTGGTGGCGCTGGCAGTGCAGTTTGTGGCGAACGGGCTGATCGATTTCGGCCTTTTGAAGCCGCTAACCAGTCCCTTCTAGACTTCCTCGTCTTCGTCGCTTCTCTTCAACTTTGTAATCTTCAACGATAGGCGAATATCCTGCGATTTCACCGCAGCCAGGATCGCCCGACGCTTCTCCAGCGGGAGCTCCGAGGGACTGATGACTCCCGCTGAATCGCGCGGGAAATTCTTCACGAATAGGGCGGCCATATGCGCTGTGGCGTAGGAAATGGGCGTCGAAATCAAACCGCGTAGGCGGATCTGGTACAGCGTCGGAAAGCTCGCATCCCAGCGAACCAATAGCGGCTGCTCGTCTCTCACGCCCCGCACCAGCACGGCGGCCGCGAACCGCGCGTTCTCTAAAATTCCGCGGCGAATTAATTTCGCTACTGCCTTTGGCGTGGGCACTTTCGGAAAACGCTTGTGCACCATTCCCTGCGAGCGGTTCAGCCGCCCCTGCCGGAACCAGCGGTACAGGCGGTCGAAATCATTGCCGCCGATTTTCGCGTCCACGTCACGTACATGAGTATCGCGGGGCATCAAGCAAACTTCGTCCTGCGCCGCCAGGTACACCGTTGCTTCGCCGATCGGGGCAGGGAAGCGAAATTTCTCGCGCTCCGCGAAACGCCGCACCATCGCGAATTTTCCGTTGCGATAAATGCGCGGATTCGAAATCGCTGCGTCGTACACGCCATCGGCCGACCACGTGGAAATCGGATCTTTGCTTTCCGTGCTTTCGAAGAGTCGGAAATGAATCTCCTCGGAGCTATCGAGCAGTTCGCTGCCGCGCTTGGCGAGCAGGTTCGTAAGACCCGGGGCAACTCCAGCGCAAATCAGCGCCGTGCGATTTTTCGCGACGAAGCGCTTGTGGTAGCGGTACTGCTCGGGCTTGAAAGGCGAACGCGTGAGATGCGCATTCAAGTCCATGTAATGAATGCCCAGGCGCAGCGCCGCGCGCAGAATAATCTCGTTGAACACAGCTGGGGAGGCGTTGACGATTAAATTTGCGCCGCGAGCTGCGCGCACAATGGACCAGAGATTGCGCGCGTTCGTCTCGATGACTTCGATCGTGCTCTTTTTGCCGAGGAACCGTTGCGCGCGGGTGATGTCGCGATCCCCGCACCAGACGGTGTGACCCTGGCGCGTCAGCAGATGGGCCAGCAGTGAGCCGGTGCCGCCCGCCCCCAGAACGAAGATGCGCATCGGTGCGCCACTTTATCACAATCGTTGCTTTCATAGACCCAAGCTGGTGAGGTTATTCTTTGTCTTGAGTAATCACAGAAAGGTTACTTAATGCACTGCCAATCGGTGTTCAATTCTTGAATGAGCCGATTCAAGGACAACAACCCTCAGCTTTTTCACCGGTTATTGGGAATTGCGAACTCACCAGCTGAGCAACCGGGCTTACAGAAGTGGTCGCCTTTTGATCGGTTGAGGAAGAGGAAACAAAGACGAGCCGAATACTTCTGCAAAATAGACGTCACGGCGCTTGCGAGTGTCTTTGTTGTTCTGCTGTTCATTTTCATGAATGCCAACCCCATCCACGATCTGCCTGGCAACGCCGTTGATTTAGCACGAAGCAAGAACTCAGTTCTGGTGCCTAGTGCGCGGAGAGAGGACGCATTGGGAGTCTCCATAACACGGAGCGGACAACTTTACTTCGGGTATCTTCGAGTTGGGCCGGGTGAGCTGCCAGGCTTGATCCGCGAAAGGCTGCGCGATGGCGCTGAACACAGGGTCTATATTTTCGCCGATGCCCGGGCAAAGTATGGTGACGTGCTTACAACGCTCGAAGCCGTCAAGCAAGCAGAAGTGGAGCACATCACTTTCATCACTGAACCTCCGCGGCGCTAGGTCGCAATTGGAGTTTTCGCTCAATCTCTCTCCGCCAATTCAATCGTTTGCACCCACACCGCCAACCGCGTAGAATCGGCTTGTTGCTCCGATCCTCAGAGCCTAACGGAGAGAAATCCTAAGGCTCGGAGGACGAGTCCTCTGCGATTGCAGAGGGCGAGGGTTCGAGCGGAAACGCTTGTGCCTCCCTTCGCGGAAGTAAGAATGCTCCGCGTTTTGGAAAGGAGACGGTTTGAGGCTCGCTGTGCGCGACCTCGGCCTTTCGCCCAAATCCAATCGCGGACTTGGGCGTTTTGATTTTTGGACGGCTTGCGGCTTCATGCGGCATCGGATCATCTAACGAAACAATGTCCCTCTTCGACAAATTCGGCCGCCAGATCACCGACCTGCGTATCTCGGTCACCGACCGCTGCAATTTCCGATGCGTCTACTGCCGCTCAGCCGATCCCGATAACCACATGCCGCACTACGAACTTCTCGCGTGGGACGAGTTCGAGCGCCTCGCGCGCATTCTCGTCGGCATGGGCATTCGCAAAGTACGCGTCACGGGTGGAGAACCGCTCGTGCGTCCGGGTGTAGAACATTTCATCGCGCGGCTGAAAATGATCGGCGTGCGCGACCTCTCAATCACCACGAACGGCCACCTGCTCGCCGAGCGCCTCGACTCACTTCTCGCTGGGGGCCTCGACCGCATCAACATCAGCCTCGATTCGCTCGACCGCGAGAAGTTTGAGCGCGTTACGCGCACAAAAACCTTCGATCAGGTGATGGCGGGTATCGACGCCGCGCAATCCTCGCGCCTGCGTCCCGTAAAAGTGAACGCCGTGCTCGTGCGCGGGCTGAATGACGATGAAGTGGAGGCTTTCGCAGAATTTGCCCGCGAACGCGACCTGATCATGCGCTTCATCGAATTCATGCCTCTTGACGCCGACCGCGCCTGGACACGCGACACAATGGTCCCCGCCGCCGAAGTCTATCGCCGCATTCACGCGCGCTGGCCGCTTGTCGAAATCGAGCACGAACGCAGCGAGACCGCGCGCAAATACAAGTTCGTCGATGGCCCAGGCGAAATCGGTCTGATCGCGCCCGTCACCCAGCCTTTCTGCGGCCACTGCTCACGCATCCGCCTTACTGCCGACGGGAAACTCCGCACCTGCCTATTCAGCAAAGACGATCACGACCTGAAATTCCTGCTTCGCGGCGGTGCAAGCGACGAAGACATTGCCGATGAAATCCGCTCGATCGTGATGCAAAAGGAAAAAGGCCATCGCATCAACGACCCCGGCTTCGTGCCACCGTCACGCACCATGGTCTTCATCGGCGGCTAGGTGGCATGCGCCTTTCTTGTCGCGCGCTTTTAATTTGCCCTCCGCAGCCCACTCGCGCACAATATCCATAAGCAAAACATTGGATTTGGGAGTCAGTTCGACATGGCAGACGACGAACAGAAAATTTTCTCGCTAACCGAGGCCGAGCGGCTCCGCGCCCAACTCGAACCCGTCCTGATCGAAGCCATGGAGTCCCGCCGCAAGATGGAAGAGGTGGAAGAGCAGTTGCGCGACATCGCGGAACGGATTTCGCGTTCCGGCGGCATGCTCATACACTACGAAAAGGTCGCCAAGATTCGCCTGGAATTCAATCGCCTGCAGCAAACCGTGCAGTCAGCCCTCGATCGAATCCAGGAAACCGGCTGCGTGGTAAAAGACCTCAATGTAGGACTGCTTGATTTTCCCGCGCGCATCGATGGCGACGAAGTTTATCTCTGCTGGAAACTCGGCGAGGATCGCATCCGCTTCTACCACCGCCAGGACGAAGGCTTCGCCGGCCGCAAACCAATCGACCCCCGCGACGCCGGCTACTCGAACCCGGTTCAGTAACTCCGCATCGAAATCCAA
>DATNKB010000539.1:0-2674 GCA_035603595.1 Candidatus Dormiibacterota bacterium | reverse complement strand
GAAATTGGCGGGGCCGTCCTTTTGGTTCTCTGGGCTGTTCTCGTTTACCGGAATTCGGAAATAGAAATTCAGTGGAACGCGCTGAACTGGCCCCTCCTCGGAATCATCGGAATCGGACTGTTGCAACTCGCGTTGCGTTGGAGCGCGAATCCGTTTTTCACTCGAGTAGAACTGCTTCGATTCAGCGCTTACTTCATTGTTTTCTTCCTCACTGCGCAGGCCTTTCGGGAGCGAGAAGATCTCGTGAAGCTTGCCTGGTTTCTGATTCTTCTGGGATTCTCAGTCAGCCTGCTGGGAATCATCCAGCATTTCACATCGCAAGACACGATTTACTGGGTCCGCCATCTTTCACAGAGCGTCGATGTGTTTGGACCTTACGTGAATCGCAATCACTTTGCCGGATTTGCGGAGCTGATTGCGCCGGTGGGATTGGCGCTGCTGATATTCCGCGGTGTGCGCCGGGATCTTTTCCCGATGGCCGGCCTGCTCACGATTATCCCTGTGGGAGCGTTGATTCTCGCGGGCAGCCGCGGCGGCATCGTGTGTTTTGCATTTGAAGTGGCAGTGCTGGCGTTGCTCGCGCGCACCCGCAAGGGGCTGCGGGGTGCGACGATGACCGCGGTTGCATTCGTAGGCCTTGCTTCTATCGCGCTAATTGTATGGTTGGGAGCGGGCACAGCAATCGAGCGGTTCTCAAAAACGCGAATCGGCGACGTGCCGCTTTCACGCCGGGCCTCGATGTTTCGAGGTGCGGAGCATATTTTTCTTGATCACCCTGTGAAGGGCGTTGGACTCGGAACGATTGTCACTGTTTTCCCAGGCTACGACACCGGCTATGACGGCCTGGTGGTGGACCATGTCCACAACGACTACATCGAGGCGCTCGCCGAGACAGGGATTTTGGGCGGCTTCTGCGGGTTCGCCTTCCTTTGGCTGCTTTTCACAGGGGCGAGAAGATCGTTCGTGGCGGACCAAGGTCATTTTTCTACCGCGCTTCATGCTGGCGCTATTGCCGCAGTTTGTGGAATCCTGCTGCACAGCTTCGTGGACTTCAATCTTCACATCCCTTCCAACGCTTTGCTTTTTCTGCTTCAGGTCTATCTGGCAACGTCGCCTCCTCTTCCTTCCGGTAATACGGTGCCACGCCGACGTATTCGCGATCGTGAACACGTCCTCGCCGTAGATGAACAGTAGCGGCCGTTTCTCTCAACTTGCAAGACTTTGCTTATACATGAATCCGAACAGGCCTCATTCGAGGCGACTCCTTATGTCGCACGCGGTGTGGTCCCCTGAATTTCAGACTATTTTCATCTTGAAGCTCTAACATAAAAACCTGATTGGTGTGTCGGTTTCGGTAAATCGAAATTATGGAGTAGCGAAGCCCAATGTTCAGCTCGCATACAAATTTACGACCATACGTGCTATTCGTGTGGAGCTTTTTAGTTTGTGTGGAGTGTGTTTTTCCCTGCCCGACTGCTGCGCAGGCCGACTCTAATAGTCCAGCACACCAGTTCGATCAGCAGGTGCACCTAATGCATCCGGCCGGTGTAGACGGTGCTAGCCCACCCGTGATGATCACGCTCTCAGACGCAATCGCACGGGCTCGCAAGAATGATACGCAGTTTCTTTCGGCCGGCGCCGATGCGAAGATTTCCCATGAAGACAGGGTGCAAGCTCGAAATGCGCTGCTGCC
The DNA here is from genome assembly GCA_035603595.1 of Candidatus Dormiibacterota bacterium. Classification (GTDB taxonomy): domain Bacteria; phylum Acidobacteriota; class Terriglobia; order Acidiferrales; family UBA7541; genus Palsa-295. Next base: position 981 of record DATNKB010000539.1, on the reverse strand, counting down.
AACCATTAGCGCAACGACTCAAGCCCTCCTGACACAGGGCAACGGAAAGACACCGAACGGGCGATTCGTCACGAATGATGGCGTTCATGTATATCGCGCGTGGGGTGTGCTGCATGAGGATCTGTCGCCGCAGAATTATACGATGACGTCCTATCATCGCGCGGAAGCTGTTGAAGCGATCAGCAGAGCGAAAACTGAAATTGCCAGCCGAGGCCTTACGGTGACTGTTACGAAGCTTTACTACACGCTGGCGGTTACCGAGCACCGGTACGCCACGGCCCAAGAGAGCCTGGATCAGGCGAAACACTTCTATGAAGTTACGCAGCACGAGGAGCAACTCGGCCAGGCAGCGCATGCGGACGTAATCAAGGCGGAGATTCAGTATCGCCAGCAGGAGCAAAGTTTCGAGGAAAGCAAACTTGCCATGGACAATGCGCGCCTTGACCTGGCCGTGTTGCTGTTCCCAACGCTGAATGAGAATTTCACAATCGTCGACGATCTCGAGTCGAGCGCGGCATTGCCTCCGTTTATAGAAGTACAGAGCATGGCGGCAAAGGGAAACCCCACATTGCGGGTGGCGCTGGAGAGTGCGCGACAGGCAGACGTTGATGTCTTCGCTGCCAAGACCGCATTTTTGCCGACGCTGACCCTCGACGTGGATTACGGCATTGAGGCTAATTCGTTCGCGCTGCGAAGTCCGATTGCTGCTGATCGCGCGTTGGGTCCGCTTCCCAATCTCGGATACTTTGTGACGGCTGGTTTCAACGTGCCGGTGTGGGATTGGGGCACTCTGCGCAGCAAGTTGCATCAGGCAAAATACAAACAGGAAGTAGCGCACGCGGAGATGAGCCAGGCACAGCGAACGTTGCTCAGCGAACTCTATAGTGCGTACAACGAAGCGTCGGTGGCGCGTGCCGCTTTTGAGAACTCGCGACGCACGGCTGATCTGGCGGCGGAGAGCTTGCGTTTGATAAATCTGCG
>DATNKB010000538.1:0-6855 GCA_035603595.1 Candidatus Dormiibacterota bacterium | reverse complement strand
TATAGCGTGCCTGGCGATCCTGAAGATTCCCAGGCAAGCTGGACCGCGTCAGCACCGGTTCGCACTCCCGCGCCAGGATCGCTACGCCGTTCCAGGAACGTTCGCCTAGCCAGACTCCGCGATAGCCGAGGTCACGAAGGGCACTTGTCGGAAATGCTCGCTGCTCTACCTTGAGCTCCTGCAGGCAAACGACGTCGGGCTGCGCCCTTGCGAGCCACGCCGTGAGATTATGCAGACGCTTGTTGATGTTGTTGATGTTGAAAGTGGCGATCTTCAATGGTCCGGCCTCACGCGAGAAGACCATTCTGTCCTGACCCGAGTGTCACACTGCAAATACTTCGTTTGCGTAGGACGCGTTTGAGGATGAAGTAGGCATCGCCGTCGAATGTAGTTTGATCGAGCCTCAACCCGCTCACCGGCCGGATGCGATCAGTACCGCAAAACGCCCATCGCAGATGCGATGCCAAACAAAACGCGACCGAGCCATTTTTCCACGACATCAAAGCGGATCGCTTCCGGATTGCCGACCACCCGGAAGTTCGCCAGATCGCTCAATACAAGCGCGTTTAGCGGTAATAATCCGGCGGACGAACCTATAACTTCCGGGTTGCCCGTCACCCGGGAAAAACTAAGAATTCCTTACAGGGAGTCACTCCAACGAAAAGCCGACTTTTCGATCAAGCGTTGCATTGGATGTCGCCCGCTGGAGATGACTACGATCACTCTCAGATTCGAACTCCAGCTATTCAGAATACAGCTTCGCGTAGATACCGAGCTTTCTCATTCGATAGAGAAGCGTAGTTCGGTTGATACCCAAGCGGGTCGCAGCTTCGTCAGCACCACCGATGCGGCCTTTGCAAGCGGTAAGCGCGTCTACGATCTCCTCGCGCTGCTTCCTTTCATACTCGTTGGCGGCAGCGGCGATTTCAGGTCGCGCACTGTTTGCTTTGCGAACCGTTCGCTTCTTTTCCGCGACGGCCGCGTCGATGGTCGAGTCCGTGTTCGGCCAACGAGAATGACGAACTGCTGGCCGCTTTGTCTAAGCCGTCTGCTGATGTTGTGCCGATAGCCCGCAACAAATCCGCCTGATGCCTATTCTGCGGGCTCAGGCCGTTTCAAGACTGGAGCCGGAGCCCGCCGCATCCAGTATAAATTGTGTCTGATTTTATCTGACCTTCGCTGCGACCCGCATAAACATTGGTGATTGGATGGAGGCGCGGGTGGGAATCGAACCCACGTATAAAGGTTTTGCAGACCTCTCCCTTACCACTTGGGTACCGCGCCCTCGAGCTAGCTAGTATAGCGAAAGTCGCGTGCGGTTTCAGCCGCGAAGCGTTTCGCCCACAGCGAAAGTCATAACCGGGCTTTCGGCGTTGCGTGTCGCCATGAAAACAAGAATAGACCACGACGAGAAATGCGTCATCGTGGCTACCCGCCGAGGACGGCGATCGCCACTAATTAATGTGCAGCTCGTAGGCGATGCGGGCTTGCACGATGTCCATGCGGCCGATGATGCGGCGGACGATTGCGTCTACCATTTTCGCATCGGCGGTGGGCAGGCCGTACGCCGAGCTGCCTGCTTCCTCTTCGATTGCTGCTTCGCCGCTTGTCATTTCGCGCTCGCGCTCGAAGAGTTGCTGCAAAAACGATTTCTCTTCCGGGAAGCGCACGATGTTCACCCGCTCGCTCGCCGGGATATGCGCGAGCTGTTTGGCGATGCGAATCGCGGTATCGACGCCTCCCAATTCGTCCACCAGCCCTAAGTTTTTTGCCTGCGCGCCGGTCCACACGCGGCCTTTGCCGATTTTGTCCACGGCATCCACCGTCATGCCGCGACCCTGGGCGACACCCTTAATGAATTGGTCGTAGGTGTCGTGCAGCGATTTTTCAACCCAGGCGCGCTGTGCGGGCGTGAAATTCTGCTGGAGAGAGAAAAGAGTAGCGTTGTCGCTGGTCATCACCGCATCGGTGCTCAGGCCTAGCATGTTGTAGAGGCCCGACACATTGAATTTGCCGATGATCACGCCGATCGAACCGGTGATCGTGTTCGGGTCGGCTACGATTTTGTTCGCCGGTGCCGCGATCCAGTAGCCTCCCGAAGCCGCCACGTCCGACATGGAGACCACTACGGGCTTCACGTCGTGCGCCAGCTCCACCTCGCGGCGAATCACTTCGCTCGCCACCACCGAGCCGCCGCCCGAATCCACACGCAGCACAATCGCCTTGATGCTCGAATCTTTGCGCGCGCGCCGCACATCGGCCGCTACGGTGTCGCCGCCCATGATGAATCCCTGCGTCGGCGATTCGTGCGATTCGCCCGAAAGAATCAGGCCTGTGGCATGAATCACGGCGATGCGATCGCCTCCGAACGCGCCACCGCTCGACTTCAAATAGTTGCGATAACGTACGAGCGGAAGGGGATTCCAATCGCCTGCATGCGCTTTGAAGTAGTCCTGCACCTCGTCCCAATAGGCGAGCTTGTCGGCGAGCTTCGCGTCCAGCGCCGCTTTCGCGGAAAACGGCCCCTGCTTCACGAGTCCTTCGAATTTAGAGCGCTCGATGCCGCGCGCTTCGGCCGCATCCGTCAAATACTGGTTGTAGAAGCCGTTGAGCAGGCCTTCCACTTCTTCCTTGTGCGCGGGCGTGAATTTTTTCTCGGTGAACATGTTGCCGGCGGTCTTGTACTCGGCGATGTGGTAGTACTCCGGCACGATTTTCAGCTTGTCAAGCGTGCCGCGCATGAAAAGAGCCTGCGCCATCATTCCGTGAACGATCACGGACGATTGAGGCACCACCCACACCTGCTGGCACGCGCTCGCCAAATAATATTCGGGGTTGGCGACGCCGTCGTAGCCGAGGTAGCAGATGCTGGGCTTGCCGCTCTTGCGAAATTCGATCAGGTGGGCGCGGATCTCTTCGAGCTTGGCCCAACCGGTGGCGAGCGGTGCAACGCGCACCACCAGGCCGCGAATGTGCGAATCGCCGCGGGCTGCGTCAATCGCGTCGAGGTAATCGTGCAGCACGGGCGTGCCGCCGCCACTGAGGTCGGCGAAGAAATCGGGCGCGCGCTGCTCGTTGATTTCGCCGTCGGCGTCGATCACCAGCACGGCATTCGACGGCAGCCGCGCCGGCTTCGAAGCCGCCCAGATGACGATGATGAAAAACAAAACCAAGAACCCGATTACGAGCGCTCGCCGCTTTCCCCAGGTCATCTTCGTTCCCCTCGGGCCGTCCCCGTCATTTTAGCCGTCGTCATTTTGTTGTAGTCCTTGAATATTATCGCGTGGTCATCATCGTGTGGTCATCGTCGGCGAGCGAAAGACGTACGCGACGACCAGCTTCGAGATGATGGCCTTGCCGTTGAACGTCGCCGGATTGATGGTCCAGCGCTTCACCGCGGCGATTGCTTCCGGCGTGAGCGAGGGCACGTCGCGAATCACATCAGTCTTTTTGATCGCGCCGTATTTGTCGATGGTGACGTCGAGAACCACCGCGCCTACCCCGACGCTATTCGGCTGATAGAGTGCGAACGATCCGACCGACACTTCTGGCGGAAGATAACCGGCCGGAAACGGCGGCGGCGTGGGCGCCACAGGCGCTATCTTCATACTCTGGTTGAGGGAATCTCCCGGGTTGAAAACCACTTCGACGGTGATCGTTGACGGAGCGGCATTGCCGTCGAGCTTGCCCGGCGAGAATTTCCAGCCCTTCACAATCGAAGACGTCAGCGACGTGAGTCCGGGGATGTCGCGCAGCACCTGCACATCGGGCGGCTGTCCGGCGACGCTGATGTTCAGCGCGAGCGTCACGAGACCGGAGGCGAGAACTTCGACGGGGTAAGGAATCTCGCTGGCAGAGGTGACGTCAGGCGGGACGAAGCGGTCGCGCGCAGAAAGGCCAGCTTGCGGCGCGCAAAATAAAACGATGCCGAGCAGGAGCGCGGCAGGCGCGATCGTCTTCGATTTCATTCTTATTTTCATGTTATTCGATTCTCGCAGGTTTCATTTGGGCGCTCTCGGCCATTTGGTGGCGATGATTGGCACGTTCGGTTGGCGCAAACAAAGTAGCACCCGGCGCGGCGAAAAGCCAAGGTTGAGAGGGAGTGGTCCGCCACGGCGAATGTTCCCGGGAGACTGGACGACGCGATCGCTAGACCCCCGGTTTGCCGCCTATTAGAAAATTGCATGTTGTTGAATTTGGCTGAGTTAGCGGGAGTTTTAATCGCGCTATCGTAGATTAAAACTGTGGGCGAGAGAGGCCCTTCGGCTCTGTTCGTTCGCTCAGCGCGCCGATAGCGCCGCGGCGGGCTCGAACTGCGAGCCTGGTCGGAGCCCCGGCTAGCCGGAGTTGCGGCTGATAGTGTCATGTTCGTCAGCATATAAAAACGTATAAGGGTAGCACGGATTTGGGCGGTTAGGTATGCGTACAACTACGCAGGGCTGTGGGAACTTGGGTGGGCCTCCTGCCGCGGCACATAGCGCTTTTTACGTGTACCTTATATGGTACACTTAATCTGTGAGGACGAAACGCAAACTCAGGGCTAGCGCGTCTGCGACGTCTGAGAGCGTTGAAACTCAAGGTAAGCGGATTCCGGCGATCTTTTATAAAACGGCGTCTGGTGGCGAACCGGTGCGGGAATGGTTGAAGGGATTACCACTGCCCGAGGACCGCAAGCGGATTGGCGAGGATATCAAGACTGTCGAGTTTGGTTGGCCGATTGGAATGCCAGTGTGCAAGGCACTCGGCGATGGGATCTATGAGGTACGGGCAAGGTTGAGGCAAAACCGTATCGCACGAGTACTCTTCTACGTGGACAAAAGAAGGAGAATGGTTCTTCTCCATGGGTTCATCAAGAAAACGCAAAAGACTGCCGCAGAGGACTTGGAGTTAGCACGAACCAATAAGAATAAACATCAACGAGGACTCGAATGAAAGTGCGGAAAACCTTTAAAAAAGTGGATCACAGCGGATCGAGCTTTGACAGTTTTCTTGAGGAAGCTGGGATCAAGGAGGAGGTGGAGGCGGTGGCTATTAAACGCGTGCTAGCGTGGCAGCTGGAACGCGCCATGAAGGTTCAGCAGAAGACGAAGCGGGCGATGGCGAAGGAGCTGCGGACGAGCCGGTCGCAGCTGGATCGTTTGCTTGATCCGCGGAATGTGTCGGTGACGCTGGATACGATTACGCGGGCAGCGCGAGCGTTGGGGAAGCGGGTGGTGATTCGGATCGCGGATGTGAAGGGGAAGCGGGGGTAGGGCACAGCGTGCGAGATCGATGGTGCGGGTTGTGCTTGTGGCGCGTGCGCGCACGGCCCCGCGAATTAATGCGGGATCTTCGACATGCCGTGCCCCTACTGAAGAAAGGGCAGAGGCGAAATTCAGAAGAACGATAGCGCGGTTACCAAGCATCACGGGGACGAGTGGTCGTTACTTGGGGCACAGGCAGGAATGCCTGTGCTACTGGAAGCAACGGCAAACCAAAGACAACGTGGTGACGGGTTATGCCAAGCATGAGTGAGTGGTGACGCGGAGCGGCTTGGGGCGCAGGCTGAAGCCTGCACCACTGAAAGGCGAAGACAAAATTCAAAGGCGCCGGCCGGAGGCCAGCGGTACGTGAGGCAACGGCGGAACTGCAAATCCCTCTCTGGGCTCGGGATGACAATCCAATGCGGCCGCAGGAAAACCGGCAGCCGTCACTCTGAGCCAGCCGCTACTCTGAGCGGAGGGCTTGGATGATGTCGACGCGGGCGGCGCGCGATGCGGGGACGATCGAAGCTATCACCGCAGCGGCGAGCAGCACGAAGGCCGAGACGAGCACGGGCAAGGCACCGGGCATGCGCAGGTCGCCGAAATAGCTGGCGGCAACACGAGCCACGATGAAGCCGAACGCGGCTCCGGCGAGCACACCTGCGGCAGCCATGATGGCGCCTTCGCTAACGACGGCACGCAGAATATTTTCCGGCTGAGAGCCGAGGGCGAGCCGGATGCCAAACTCGCGCGTGCGCGCGCTAACGGAAAAGGCCAGCACACCGGCGACTCCGACGACGGCGATCGCGAGCGCCACAATCGCAAAAACTCCAAAGACGAGCGAATTCAGGCGGTCGGGCGCGAGAACTTTCGCGCGAATGTCTTCGAGGGTGGCCGCATGCTCAACGGGCTGATCCACGGACATCTCGCGAATGATGCGGGTAACAGGCGTAACCAGCGAATAGGGATTCGCCGTCGTGTGGATGAAGAGATGGCCTCCATACAGGCCTCCGCCATCGGCAAACGTGTTGTAAACGGATGCTGTCGGTTCAGGCACGACGTGAATGTCGTCTACGTCGCCTGCAACGCCGATGATGCGGTGCGGCGACTTCACGCGCGCCTTTTCGGCATCGTCACCGGGAAGGAATTCAAGGACGGGATCGGTCCAGTAGACGTGGCGTCCGACAGCACTTTGACCGGGCCACATGCGCTCAGCCAGAGTCTTGCTGATGATCACGACGGGCTCGCTCTTCCCGTCGTCGAGGTCGTTGAAATCGCGCCCTTCCAATAAGGGAACGCCGAGAGCGGCAAAAAAGCCCGGCGAGATGGTGCGAATCATGGCGCGGGGGTCTTCGAGGGTGTGCGTGTGACCGTCGCCAGAATATTGAAGGCCGGGACCAAAATTCTCCGCGTCGCGCCAGGGGGCCGTCTCAGCGAAGGCCGTGCCCGTGACACCCGGAAGGGCGTCAACCTGGCGGATGGATTCCTTATAGAAATCGATGACTTGCAGCGGAGTTTTACCGTAGGTCATCGCCGGGACATCAATGGCGAGAACGCGCTGCGTCTCGAAACCAGTGCGGGTGGCTTGAAGAGCGAGAAGAGTGGTGACCAG
>DATNKB010000537.1:0-5173 GCA_035603595.1 Candidatus Dormiibacterota bacterium | reverse complement strand
GTTACTTCGTAAGCTCCTGGCGGCACTTCGAGGAAACGAAACACGCCCTGCGCGTCGCTGATTTTTACCGATTGCTGGTTCGTGGCGATGCCTCGCAAAAGAATTCGCGCGCCAATCACAGGGCGCCCGTTTTCCTGACGTACGATACCTTCCAGCGCAGCATTCTTTGGCGCAGACTGACCGGGCAAACGTTGTTGCGCTGTTATTTTCAGGGGGGACGCCAGACACCACAAACCGATCAGCAGGCAAAGCACCGCACGTTTCAAAAAGCGTACGCGCAATGGAGCTTCCACCCCTCTCCCGGATTCACAATTGGGGAATTGGTTTCCTGGACCATTCAATCATGATTGAACAACTGATTTGCGGAATCATTGAGAAGGGTGTGCTGGTATGATACGAATAAATCACTCGTATGATTCAGGTCCGAAGCCCGATCCTTCGGGATGGTGCGCCTTGTCTGGCGGTCTCCGCGCTTTGCCCTTGGGTTCGCATGTTCCTTGTGATCGCGTTGTGCATTGAACTTGCCGCTTGCGGCGGAAGCACGAGCGGGGGCGGGGGAGCGACTCCTCCACCGGAGCCCCCGCCGGCCACGGAGAGCCTGACACAAGCCGACGTGCAAATGCTGGTACAAGCGGCGGCCACGACCGCGCAGTCCAATGCGATGGCGATCGCTGTGGTTGACCGGCTCGGACGCATACTCGCGGTGTATGAACAGCCGGGCACTCCCGCATCGCTGCCGGGAAATTTTGGCACTCCGGTTCCGCCCGATGAACTCGCCGTCTCGCTCGCGCGCACTGGCGCATTTTTCAGCAATGACCAAGCGCCGCTATCTTCACGGACGGTGCGATTCATCAGCGGCGTGCATTTTCCGCCAGGGGTGACGAATACCGGAAGCGCCGCGCTCTACGGAATCGAGAATACGAATCGCGGCTGCAATCTTGCCGCGAGTTTGAGCGCGACTGTGCCACCCGCAACAACAATCGGGGACGCGCGGCCTGGTTTCGGAATCACAACGGGCAAGGCGGATATCAACGATACGGTTCCAACGGCTGTGAATCCGGGTGGGGTGCCAATTTTCAAGAACGGGCAAGAGGTTGGCGGAATTGGCGTCGCGCTGGCGGATGGGAACGTTGCGGAGTATGTAGCTTTCGCTGCTGCAGGAATGGTCGCCATGGGCGGCCCCAGCGCCGCGACCGACGGCATTGGATTTCCGGCATTTCCGGCGCCGGGCATCGTTACGATTGCAGGTATTACGTTGCCCTTCGTAAATCAGACGACGCCTCCGAGTGGCGTTACGGCTGGCACATTTAATGCGGCGTTCTTTACTGAGGGACCTGTGACAAGCCCAGGAGTTCCTCCTGAAGGCGATCTGATACCCACGACGAATGGGCCGCTGGGAGGATTGACGGCGGCGGACGTGGCCCAGATCATCAGCAATGCCGTGGCGACGGCAAATCAAACGCGCTCGCAAATCAGGCTGCCCATTGGAGAGAGAGCAAAAATGGTGATCGCGGTGAGCGATCTCGACGGCACGTTGATCGGGCTTCATCGAATGACGGACTCAACCATATTCAGCATCGACGTGGCGGCGACGAAAGCGCGCAATGTGATTTATTTCAGCGGAGCCACAAGGCAGTCTGCGGATTTGAACGAAGTTCCGATGGGAACGGCGGTGACGAATCGTACCATCGGTTTTGGCGCGCAACCGTTTTTCCCGTCGGGAATCGATGGCACGTCACCCGGGCCGTTTTTCAATCTCTATACGATGGATGTCGCGCATCCGTGTACTCAGGGGCTTCAGGTTCCAAGCTCGGCCTGGCCGATGGCGAACCAGAGCGGCATCGTATTTTTCCCGGGCTCGGAACCGCTCTATAAGAATGGCGTCCTTGTGGGGGGATTGGGCGTGAGTGGCGACGGCGTGGACCAGGATGACTTCGTGACGGCGGGCGGCGCGGCGGGATTCGAGCCGGCGGCGTCGATCCGGGCGGATCAGATTGTGATTAACGGAGTGCGGCTTCCCTATCTAAAATTTCCGAGGAATCCGACCGACTGAATTCACAAAACGACAGGAAGATCAGTCTATTCGCGCGACCTCTAGCCTTCTATCCTTCCCGAAGCTTGTGACCCGTGAGATTCCCGAGGCCATCGTAGGCGGCGTACTTGTACATCTCGGAAAGCGTCGGGTAATTGAAAGCGAATTCGATGAAGACATCGAGTGCCATCCCTGACTCGAGCGCCATCATGCCCAGATGAATCAGCTCCGTGGCGTTCTCGCCGATTATCTGGACGCCCAGCAGCCGGCGGTCAGCCTTCTTGAAGATCAATTTCATAAGTCCGGTACGATCGCCGACGATTTGGCCGCGAACGTTGTTTGGATAACGAGCACGGCCAACTTCGTAATCGATTTTCTTTTCTTTGCAGGATTCTTCCGTTTCGCCTACTGCTGAAATTTCAGGAATCGTGTAAATGCCCATCGGAAGATTCGAGGCCAGGCGTTGCTTGTATTGAAATCCGAACGCATGGCACACAGCGACGCGTGCCTGCTCCATCGAGGTGGATGCGAGCGCCGGGAATCCGATCACATCGCCGGCGGCGTAGATCGAAGGTGCTGACGTTCTGTAATTCTCATTCACCTCAATATAACCGCGCTTATTCAATCTGACTCCTGCACTTTCCAGGCGCAGCTTTTCAACCACTCCCCGACGGCCGGCCGCGAACAGCGCCGCTTCCATCTCGATAGTTTTTTCAGAGTGAAGCGTGATGCGAACACTATTCTGGATGCGTTCGATTTGCGACATGCGCTCACCGAAATAGAATCGAACGCCGAGGTCCGCGAGGCTTTGCCGCAGACACTCTGAGATCTCAGCATCGAGAAAGGGTAGAACGCGGTCGCGGCCGTCAACGAGCGCCACTTCGACTCCGAGAGCCGTGAAAATCGAGGCGTATTCGCATCCGATCACGCCTCCACCGATTACGGCAAGGCTCTTGGGAATCGCGACCATTTGTAAAATCGAATCCGAGTCGAAGACAACCTCATCATCGAACGGAATTTCGGGTGCCCGGTGGGGCGCCGAACCCGTTCCGATAAGAATCACTTCGCCTCGCAGGGCCAGCTTTTCATTTCGCGGGGTGTGCACGGCTACAGTATTCGGACCCTCGAACGACGCAAATCCGCGGATGAGATCGACTTTGTGCGCCGCCAGATTCTCGCGGAGCTTCTCGCGCTGAGTCTCGACCACCACGTCCTTGCGGTGCATAAAATTCTTCACCGTCAAGCGGTCTTTCAAAGAGTAATCGACGCCATAGAGACCGCGCTGCTGGACTCCCGAATAATAAAGCGCGGATTCGCGGAGAATCTTGCTGGGAATCGTTCCGGTGTTAACGCACGCGCCACCCAGAATCGAACTGCACTCTATGAGTGCGACGCGCTTGCCGAAATAAGCGGCTTGAGCGGCTCCCTTTTCGCCCGCGGGACCGGAGCCGATTACAATGAGGTCATACTTTTCCACTCAACATTCTCCTCAGCTTGGCGTGCGCAATCTGGAATGCTAACTACTCGCGAAGCAGCGCGTTTACCTGACGCAGCCGGCTAGCGAAGCGCGCAGGGTCGTATGCCGACGGATTCTGCAACTCCTGAAACAGCGCAGTAATGGCCGCGCGAATCTCCGCTGAACGCGGGAGTTTCTCGTTTCGCTCGTATGCAACGAACAGCGACTGGATAGCCATGGCTGCCTGCGCTGCGGCGTGCTCGCCCTGGCCCGAAATATTGTCCGCATCGTCCGAGATTTTTTGCAGCAGGCGAAGGGTCGAAGCAGAGTCGCCGGGAATAGAATTGATTTTCGAAGACAAATCGCCGACAAGTTTCGCGGAATTATTCGCCGACGTCGCAACGGCCTCGCGATCTGGATTCAACTGGCTCATCAATTGCCCGAGGTGCGAGAGTTCGGAATCGAGTCTCGCCGCGCTGTCAGCATCCACCTGTGCGACGACTTCGTGAAAAATTGTGTAGCGCGACGGATTCCACGGCGGATCGCCGGGCCGGCGTCCGGGATAACCGCGCGCCTGCCGCCAGCTATCCTGTGGCTGCGTCAGATTGTGATGGCACGCATAGCATTGCAGCTCGGAATACTCCGGCCAGGTTTTGCCCCGAGTGCGAGAGGCGAGGCGAAGCAGCGATTGCCTCAGCTGAACGCCCTGGCCTGTCGTGAGTTCGCGGACGTCGTACCAGCGGTCGGAATTTTCTGGCTCGCCCGGTTCACCCGGCTCTCTCCAGTGACGCGGCATTACGGCCGAAAAAGAATCGAGCTCGAAATAGAGATCTGGATGTCCTGCCGCGATCATTTCGTGGTCGACAGATTTTTCCTCACTGCCCAAATGGCAACTCAGGCATTTCTCGCTGCGTTTCGTGAGATTGCGCGTGTCGTACATGCCCGCGGCGAGTGATTTTTGATGCGTCCAGTCGCGCTCGGTGTGCGGGCCAAGCCAGGCGGCGGCAGGGCCGTGGCAATTTTCGCAGCTAACGCCTTCGCTCAGATCAAAGGTGCGAGCGCGCTCCGCTGCCGGCACGTCGAGCGCATGGCACGCCAGGCATTTCGGCGCTGACTCAGCTTTACCCACGCCCAAAATCGCCGCCATCCGCTCGCCGACTGCGCCTTTCAGCGACGCGTATGCTTTCGAGTGTTTGTCCTTGACGATCCAAGTGCTGTATTCGTTCTGCAGCACACGATTTTCCGAGCGCGGCGTTACGCTTCCGTGGCAGGCACTTGACGCGCAAGAACCCGGACCTGTGTAGCGCGCAGTTTGCCCCGTTTGTCCCTCAAGCGCGTTCCTCCGAGGAGCGTAACTATGCCCGGCACCCGCAGGGAAGGACAGAAGCACCGTCGCGGCTATCACCCCGCTCAAAGAGATCAGTAGCTGCGCGAAGCGCCGACGTTTTGTTTCGAGATCGCTATTTATTTTCAATTTAGTTGTAAGCCATTCGCCGGCATGTTACGTCGACAAGCAAAGCCACACCCATTTGTGGATTTCTTCCGCTCGATACTACCGAATTCAAGCAACTTCCATCTGATTTGTTAACGGCTCTTGGCGGAAGAATAACCGCATCGAAGCTCGTCTCGACGCCCGTTCTGCTTATGTCGAAAAACGCAACACTCCGTCGCACTGCCAGTTGTTT
>DATNKB010000536.1:0-2591 GCA_035603595.1 Candidatus Dormiibacterota bacterium | reverse complement strand
TCGTTCGGCGCGCTGACCCACAGCGGAGAGAACCGGCATCGATTGCTGCGGATCAATTTGCGCGTCGGCGATTACGCCCTGGACAACACCCGTCAGGTACGGGCCGGGCCGGGCGCCCTCGGCGACCGCTATACAGCGATCGCCATTCCGATCGAAGATGACCCGGCCGCGATACGCAGCGTTCTCTGGTACCACACGGACCGAAGGTATAAGCAGGCCGTCGAAGAGTTGGCGACGGTGCGTACGGTCAGCCAAGTGAATGTCGAGCGCGAAGATAAATCCGCGGATTTTTCCGCGGCACCGGCCGAGCAAAGCGTCGCGGCGATTGCGCCTTTTTCGGTGAACAGGAAGGTTTGGGAGGACAAGGTTCGCAAGTACACCGCTCCCTTCCAACGGTTCGGCAATCTGTACGAGGCGACCGCGACCTTTTCGGCGAATCAAGACACGCGTTGGTTTGCTTCGAGCGATGGCGCAGGAATTCAGGCTTCGCAGACCTATTACCGGCTGCAGATCTCCGCGTTCTCCAAAGCCGACGATGGCATGGAACTGCCGCGCTACGAAAGTTTCTTCGCCTTCACTCCTGAAGGATTGCCTGACGACGCCACCGTTCTCAAAGCGGTGAACGCGATGATCGCGGATCTTCAGGCGCTGCGCAAAGCACCCATCGTCGATCCTTATACCGGGCCTGCCATCCTTTCGGGGCGCGCGGCCGCGGTCTTCTTCCACGAAGTATTCGGCCATCGCATCGAGGGGCATCGGCAGAAAAGCGAAGCCGAAGGACAAACCTTCAAAAAGATGGTTGGGCTGGCGGTGCTGCCGGACTTCCTGTCGGTGGTATTTGATCCGACACTGCGCCACTACGGCGGCACGGATCTGGTCGGAGCGTATGACTTCGATGACGAGGGCGTGAAAGCACGGCGTGTCAATGTGGTGAGCGATGGGGTCATGCAGAATTTCCTCATGTCCCGCACGCCCATCGATGGTTTTCCAGCCTCGAATGGGCACGGCCGCGCGCAGCCGGGATTCAGCCCCGTTGCCCGACAATCCAATTTGATCGTGCTCAATTCGCGTCCCGTTACGCACGAGCGCTTGCGCGCCATGCTGGTGGAGGAGATCAAGAAACAGGACAAGCCTTTTGGTCTGCTCTTCGATGATATCGCCGGAGGTTTCACCATTACGGGCCGCACCATTCCCAATGCATTCAATGTGCTTCCAGTCATGGTGTATCGAGTCTATCCGGACGGCCACGAAGAGTTGGTTCGCGGCGTCGACCTGATCGGCACGCCGCTAACGGTGTTCAGCAAGATCCTGGCGGCCGACGATGAGACACCGGTTTTCAACGGTGTTTGCGGCGCGGAATCCGGCTCTGTGCCCGTGGCGGCCAGCGCCCCGGCCATCCTGGTGTCGCAAATCGAAGTGCAGAAGAAATCAAAATCGCAGGAACGCGCTCCCATACTCCCTGCGCCATTCGAGGACAAGTAAATGCAGGTGCGCAACATGAAACCGCTGCTGTGTTTGGCGCTCATTCTCGCCAGCCCGCTGTTGCGGGCCGAGGAGGATGTCGTCGGTCGCGCCATGCACGACGAAATGCAACGCTCCATGCAGAAGCTTAGGCTCGAGCAACTCGATAAACCCTATTTCATCTCGTATCTGGTGGTCGACAACGAGTCGAAAGAAGTCGCGGCCACGCTGGGAAGCCTGCTCTCGAGCACTGAGGGCAACACGCGCTCCTTGATGGTGGTCGTGAGGGTTGGAGACTACGAGGCGGACAGTGGAAATTTTCTGTCGATGCTGTCGGGGCCTGAGGGCTTGGCCGCCACCATGATGACGGGGATGATACAACTGCCGCTCGACGACAATTACAACGAATTGCGGCGCAAGATTTGGTTGACGACGGACCGCGCCTACAAGAAAGCCCTGGAGGATCTCTCAGGGAAGCGTGCGGTGCTGCAAAACAAAAATCGGACCGAGAAGATCGCTGATTTCAGCAAGGCGTTGCCGGTTTCAATCACCGACCTGTCTCCGTTCGTCCATTTTGATCTTGCGAGTGCGACGCGCTTGGTGCGCGAAACGTCCGCCGTGCTTCGCCAGACACCCTCCATTCAGACCTCTCGCGTGCAACTGGTCATGTTCAACCACCAGGAGCGCTATCTGAATAGCGAGGGCAGTAGCTTTACCCGGCGGCTGCCGCGAGTTTCTTTGCGCGTGACGGCATCGGCGCAGGCACCCGACGGTATGCCGCTCAGCGACTTCATTGCTGACTACGGATACTCCCTGAAGGATTTGCCATCCGCGAGCGCCTTGCTGACCCAGGTCCGCGAGTTGCAGGCTGAGATCGCCCAGCTGCAAGCGGCGCCGATTCAGGATCGCTATGAGGGTCCGGTGCTGTTCGAGGGACAGGCCGCCGTCGAAGTCTTCTCGCACCATTTTGCGGGCGGCCTCGTCGCCGTGCCGGCGCTGGTTTCCAGCAACGATCAGCTCGAAGCTGCCTTCAGACAGCAATCGAACGGCATGCTCGACAAAGTGGGATTGCTGGTGCTGCCGAAATTCATGAACGTTGTGGACGATGCGACGGTAACGCACGAGAAGGA
>DATNKB010000535.1:0-13362 GCA_035603595.1 Candidatus Dormiibacterota bacterium | reverse complement strand
TGTGCGCGCTAGCGTAACTGAAATCAGACCTTAACACTAGCGATACTCGCCTGTCTTCGCCGGTCATCCTTTTGACTGTGCTATGCTTTCGGCGGCTTCTCGGAGGGCGGGTTGAAGACGAGGTCGATTTGCGGCGCCTTTCTGCTGCTTTTCGCAATTGTTTCGCCTGCGTCAGCCAATCCTTTTCAATCTCAATCGCAGGTCGCCACGCACAACCAAGCCGTCGAATTCAATAATCGCGGCCTCGAACTCTACAAAGCCGGCAAAATCGACGAGGCCATCAAGCAGTTCCGCCAGGCGCTGGCCGTCGATCCAAATTTCCCGGAGGCCGACAGCAACCTCGGTCTCGCTCTCGACGCCAAGGGCGAAGTCGACGAAGCCATCGCTGATTTCAACAAGGCGCTCGCACTGAAGCCCACCGACGCGATCACTGAAAGCAATCTGGGCCTCGCCCTCTTCCACAAAGGCAAGCTGGACGAATCGCTCGCCGCTTATCGGAAAGCGCTCGAGTTCCAGCCCAACTTTCCGCAAGCCCACAACGGAATGGGAGTTGTCCTGTTCACCCAAGGCCACGCCGACGACGCCATAGAGGCTTATCGCAAAGCCATCGACCTGGCTCCGAACTATGTTGACGCGATGAACAATCTCGCCTCCGCGCTGGCTTCCAAGAAGAATTGGGACGGCGCGATCAAGGTGTTCGAGCAGGCGCTTGCCCTCGAACCGAAAGCTTCCGATGTTCGAGCCAATTACGCATCAGCGCTCCAGAATACCGGCCGTACCGATGACGCCATTGCCGCATACCGCCAGGTGGTCACCGATAGTCCCAAGGATGCGCACGCGTGGTTCGAGCTCGGCCACCTACTGCACAGCCAAAATAAATTCGACGAAGCCATCACCAGCCTGCAGAAAAGCCTCGAACTGAAACCTGACCAGGCCGAAGCCGAATTCAATCTCGCAAGCTCTTACCAGGAGCAACAGAAATTCCCGGAGGCAATCGCTGCATACGAAAAAGGCCTCACGCTGAAACCCAAAGATGCACACGCACTTTACAATCTGGGCAATGCCTACATGAGCCAGAAAGATTCGAAGCGCGCGATTGACAGCTACACGAAAGCGCTCGCCGTGCAACCCGGTCTGACCGAAGCCCAAGTTGCCCTCGGCGCGGCACTTTTGCAATCCGGCGATGCCGAAGCTTCCGAAGCTGCCTATCGAAAAGTAATCGCCTCGCAGCCGGACAACGCCGACGCCTACTTCAATCTCGGTAATGCGCTCTTCACGAAACGCCAGTTCTCTCCCGCTGCGGATGCTTATCGTGAATCCATTCGCCTCCGCCCAGATTCAGCCCGCGCACACTACAATCTCGCAATTTGCCTGCAATGGCTCAATGATGAAGAGGCAGCGACCGAATTCAAAGAAGCCGCGCGCCTCGACCCCAGCCTCAAACCCCCGAAATAGTGTCGCTCGCGAAAGCCCCTGCCACGCTATGCGCTTTACTCCATCTCCGTCCCGCCGTATTCTGACCCGCAAGGATCGCGGCCGAAAGCCGGTTCCAGCCTGTCTGGGAGGCGCGCAATGCTGATCGCTGCCGTTGTAATTCTGGTGCTGCTGGTTTTCTTCATTGTGGCGATGTACAACGGCCTCGTCAGCCTGAAAGTCCAGTGTGACAATGCGTGGTCTGACATCGACGTGCAACTGAAGCGGCGCTACGACCTGATCCCAAATCTTGTCGAAACCGTCAAGGGCTACGCCACTCATGAAAAAGGAACGCTGGAAGGTGTCGTCGCTGCCCGCAATCGTGCAATGAGTAGCGAAGGTCCTGCAGCCAAAGCCGAAGCGGAAGGCGCGCTTACCGCCGCCTTGCGCCAGGTGTTCGCTCTGGCCGAGGCGTATCCGCAGTTGCGCGCGGTGGAAAGTTTCAATCAGCTCCAGGCCACGCTCAATCAGATAGAAGACAGCATTCAGAACGCCCGCCGTTACTACAACGCCGTCGTCCGCGACCTCAATACAAAAATCGCGCAATTCCCTTCCAACATCATCGCCGGCATGTTCAATTTCAAGCCGCGCGAATTTTTCGAAATCAGCGCGCCTGTGGAGCGCGAGGTTCCGAAGGTGAGTTTCGGCGGCGCCACATCCTAAGCCGCTTGCACCTCATGCTCCGGCTCCGACTTCGGCTTCGGCTCTGCCTCAGACTCTTGCCCTGCCATCTCGCGCTTATCACCGTACTGTTTCTAGCGGCGCCAACGACCCAGGCCCGCGATCTCACAATTCAACGCTTCGATGAAACTGTCACGGTAAATCCCAATGGCACCATCGAAGTGACGGAAATCATCGAAGCACGCTTCACCGGTTTCTGGCACGGAATCTACCGCACGATTCCCGTCGAATACGATACGCCGCAGCACCTCAATTATTCGCTGCTTCTCGAGCCGCTCTCCGTCACCAATGACGACGGCCATCCGCTCAAATACGAGCAGAAGCGCGAAGGCCGCTACTTGAAATTCAAAATCTCGGTACCTGACGCACAGGACGCAACGAAGACTGTCCTGCTTCACTATCGTATTCTCAATGCGATTCGATTCTTCGACGAGCATGACGAGCTCTACTGGAATGTTACAGGCGGTGAATGGGATGCGCCGATCCGCTCCGCGTCAGCCAAAATCGAGCTCCCCGACGGCGTCACTGGCTTGCACGCGACCGCCTTCACTGGCGCGTACGGCTCGCGCGAAAGCGACGCTGAAGTGGAAACGACAGGCAACATTGTCAAGGTCAGCGCCAACCATCCGCTCTCGTATCGTGAAGGTCTCACGGTCGTGGCTGGCTGGGACAAGGGATTCGTTCACCCGCCTTCGACTGCGGCAATAATCGCTCTTTTCCTCCGCAGCAATTGGCCCCTATTTCTTCCCATCGTTGCGTTCTTCATCATGCTCTGGCTCTGGTGGACGCGCGGCCGCGATCCCGAGCGCGGCTCCATCGCCGTGCAATACGAGCCACCGGATAAGCTCACGCCCGGCGAATGTGGCACGCTCGTTGACAACGAAGCCGCGATGCGCGATATCACCGCGACGCTCGTCGATCTCGCCGTGAAAGGGTACCTGACCATCGAGCAAAAAGACGAAAGCCATCTCCTCGGCCTCACGCACAGCAAGGAATATATTTTTCACCTGAAGCGGCCGCCCACCGAATGGAGCGCCGTTCGCCCGCACGAACTCGAAATGCTCTCCGCGCTTTTTGACGATGGCTCGATCACCTCCGTAAAGCTCTCCGACCTCCAGAATCATTTCTACACGCATCTGCCCGCAATTCGCACCCGCATCTTCGACGCTCTCATGGCCGACGGTTACTATCTCCATCGCCCGGACACGGTTCGCCAGGGCTACATCGGCGCTGGCATCGTGGTCGGAATCCTGCTCTTCGTATTCGGTGGCGCGCTCGGAGCTGCTACCGGCGTGGCGCATCTCACCTGGGTCATTGCGGCGATCCTTACCGCCGCGGTGATCTGTATTTTCGGCTGGTTCATGCCGGCGCGCACTCTCTCCGGGGCCCGCACATTTGAAAAGGTTCTTGGCTTTGAACAGTTCCTCGAACGCGTCGAAAGCGATCGCCTCGACCGCATTGTGAAAACTCCGGAAATGTTCGAGAAATTCCTGCCCTATGCGATGGCGCTACGTTGCGAGAAGAAATGGGTGGCAGCCTTCGCCGGTATCGCGATGCAACCGCCGCAATGGTATTCCGGGCCTTATGGCAGCGGATTCGTGCCCTATATGTTTGTCAACGATCTCAACGTTATGTCTGCCCAGGCGAGCAGCGTGATGGCATCAGCTCCGCGCAGCAGCTCCGGAGGCTCAGGCTTCGGCGGAGGCGGATTCTCAGGCGGTGGCTTCGGCGGCGGGGGCGGCGGGGGCTGGTAAACTTATTTTGACGCAAGCACGACCAAACTCAGAAGGTCCGGTTCCTACGAGCAATGATGCATTTCCGTAACGTGAGGATTAAGAGGGAAACTAGCTAGAACAGTCGGGGAAATACCGCTGGGACGCGCGACGCGTACTCGTCAAATTTCGGACCGAACGTTTCGCGCAAAAGATTCTCTTCGCTCCGAATCCGAATTTCATTTCCGATGAGAAACACCAAAATGCCCGCCAGCAACGCCTGCCAGCGGCTTATCGTAAGTCCAGTCGCCACGAGCATTCCAAACATCGCCAGATAAATCGGATTGCGCACGTGCGAATACGGGCCTCCGGTGATCAGTTCGTGATCATCAACCACGCGCGCCACCAGCGCCCACTGCTTGCCAAGCGCGCGAGCAGCCGCGTAGCAAATGCCAATCGATATCACTCCCATCGCCGCAATCACGCCCGACAAAAGCAGCTCGGTCACCTTCGGCATCGGCACAATGGGCAACAAATCAGGCCGGGGAAATGCAAAACAAATCGCATAACCGAGAAGCTGGAGCAAGAAGCCCAGGTGCGAAATCGGGCTGCGCTTCGCGTCGGTCTTCGTGGCTCCGCGCTTCCCAATCACGAGAATCACGCCGAATCCAACCCAGCAGGCAGCCAGCACGCAAACATCTAGCAGTGCCGGTCCGTCCATCTTGAATTGCATTAGAAATGGATTCGGCATCGTGCTTATAGTTTTTTCCGAAATGACTTTTGGGTCTTCGTGTGCGCGTAACCTTGCCGCTCGTAGAACGCATGCGCCCGCTCGCGGATCACATTCGACCGTAAACTGGTAGCGCTGAATCCCTTTTCGCGCGCCCACGCTTCCGCGCGATCCAGCAGAAATCGCCCCACGGCCTGCGAGCGAAATCGCTCGTCCACCACCAGCCCGCTGATTTCTACGCGCGCATCCGCTTCCACGCAGCGGTACACAAACGCGCCGATCCATCCCGCGATGGTTCCATCCGCCAATTGCGCGACGAACACAACGTGCTCGCCAGTTGTAATAAGTCCCGCGAGCCGCCGTGCAATGTCATCCTGGGTCGATTGATAGCCGAGTTGACCGGCCAGTTCCGCCATTCGCGGATAATCGGCCGGTCGTGCTAAACGAATCTCGCCTGCAAATGGCCGCGCCGCGCTGCTCATGTCTCGTTGCGCTCCGCTACCCAAGTGCTTTCTTCAAAATTGCAATCTGCCCACCGTGATACAGGTCATGCTGGACGACACCGTGCAGCGTCGCATAGCGTGACCATTCCGTCCCAGCAGGCGGCGCCGGTAATTCTTCATCACGCACCTGCGCGACCGCCGCTCGGAATCCGGCTCGGCTTTCACGCAGATTCTCCAGCGACCGCCGCCATTCCACTTCGCTAACCTCCCACACCGGCGGCCAATCCATCTCCGGCGTCACGTCAACTGGAGTTCCCGCAAATCGCCGATGCACGATCCGGTTCCAAGCCGCAAGATGATTCACAATTTCCCAAATCGAATGCGCGCCACGCACAGGATGCATCGAAGCCTGCTCAGCCGTAATCCCCTCAAGCAACTGGTTCAACGCCGGCCCATGCCACGCCTCGCCCGCCATCGCTCGATCCATCTGGTCCAATATCCTAGAAATTTCGCTCATTTACCGTACCCCGCATCGCCTCAAGTGGCACAGGCACTTTTGCCTGTGCGCCGTTCCTCGCAGCACCCGTTCAAAATCGCCAAGAACCCGACCTCGCGAGAACCACTACTCAGGCAATCTAGATTTTCTTATGCCTCTAGCACTCAGTAGCAAAAAAAACCGTAGCTCAGGTCCCGTAACGGCCAAAGGCCGCGACTGGCCTGAGGCTCGCACCAATCAAACGTCAAAACACCTTCTCCGAATCGAGCAAAATGGTCACGGGTCCATCATTCACAAGCTCCACCGCCATATGCGCCTGAAACACTCCGGTTTCCACCCGCACACCAAGCCCCCGCAACTCCCGCACAAACTCCTCACACAGCGCCTTCCCCAATTCCGGCGCCCCCGCCTGAATAAAACTCGGCCGCCGCTGCCCACGCGCATCGCCATACAAAGTAAACTGCGAAATTGCCAACGCCGCCCCACCCGTATCAAGCAGCGAACGATTCATCTTCCCGGCATCATCGCCAAAAATCCGCAGGTTCGCCACTTTCTCCGCCATCGCGCTCGCCGTCGCCACCGTATCTTCCTTGCCCACCGCAACAAGAATCACGAGTCCCGGCCCAATCTCGCCGGTCGCTTTCCCATCCACGCTCACGCTAGCTCGACTCACTCGCTGCACCACAGCTCGCATCGACTATTGGGCCGCGGCGCTCGGATTCACCGGTTTCCGCGGCAAGAGCTCCGGAAGTTCCGCCAGGTTGTACGCCACCGCCGCCATCACCTGCGCCCCCTCCACCAAATCCGCCTCGTGCGCCTGATCAAACGTGTCCGCCTGCGAATGGTGAGTCTGAAAATATTGCGCCGGATCCTGCAGGCAGAAAAATCCCGGCACTCCCGCGTCATCGAACGGCACGTGATCGCTCCCCGTCATCCACCGCTCCGTCAATTCCAGGAATCCCAGCGACCGCAGCGGCGCCACCACCGTATCCATCACCTCGCGAGCCGCATAATTCCGCATCAAGCTGATGCTCGTCACGCGCCCGGTCCCAGTATCGTGAATCAGCGCCGCTGAAACTCGCGCCATCTCGTCGTGATGCGCTTCGACGTATGCGCGCGATCCGTTCAACCCCTGCTCTTCACCTGAGAAAAGCGCAAATCGAATCGTTCGCTTCGGCTTCAAGCCGGATTTCTGCAATGCCCGCGCCGCCTCCAACACTACGATCGAGCCCGTTCCGTTGTCCGTCGTCCCAGTGCCCAGATCCCAGGAATCCAAATGCGCCCCGAGCACCACGATCTCATCCGGTTTTTCGCTGCCGCGAATTTCGGCGATCGTGTTGTAAACAGTCGCCGGCCCATTTGCAATCGTGCTCTTGATATCCATCTCCACTTCCACCGGCCCGCGTTTCATCAACCGCCAGATCAAGCTGTAGCCCTCTGACGTAACGAACGCCGCCGGAATCGGCGCGATCGCATATTGCCGTCCGCCCAGGCTCGTCATATTCAGCAGCCCGTCAGGCTTCCCCGAATCCGTCAGGCCCGCGAGCACTCCTTCCTTCTTGAAAAATTCATTGCGCTCCATAATAAATTTGCGAAATCCCGCATCGAACTCGCGCGGCTTCTCCCCCGGCCGCAACGGCCGCATCAACAAAAACGAATCGCCGTACGGAACCAACACAGGATTCGTCGGCGGCTCGTCTGGCGCTGGCAAAGGCAGCGGTTCGCTCGTAATCACGATCGCGCCTTTCAATTTGCCCTTGTACTGATCGAGATCCTCCACCTTATCCGCTTTCACATACACCACCGGCCCGTGCACAGGCCCCTCGGTATTCGCCGCCCATCCATAGGATGCAATCGTGAGCGGATGCTCCGTCGGAGTCAAAATCCGCGCCGTCGCCGTTCCGCGCGTCCAGATGTGCGCAATCGTCCATGATTCCAGGTGCGGATTCCCGAGCCCATAATCCGTAAATTTCTGTTTCGTCCATTCATTCGCCTTCTTCAAATTCTCCGAGCCCGTCAATCGCTGCCCGATCATGTCCGAAAGATATTCCAGGTTCGACATGATCTCGTTGTGGTCATGCACCTCCGCCAGAATCTTTTCGTCCGCCGCAGCAAATGGATTTTTCGCAGCAGGCGCACCCTGCTGCGCCCGCAATACCGCGCCTCCGCCACACACAATCATTGCCCCCATCACAATCGCCACAAATCCGCTCACGCGACGCGCTCTCATCGTCTCCGAATCCTCCGCCCAGTAAGGGCCTCATTTGAAAACACTCGATTCTACGACAGACGCACCATCAGTCCTCCACGTTTCCAAACTGTTCTCACACACACAAAGTGTGCTAGAAGAACTGTGCTGGAAAAAGTGCGCTGGAAGAAGATCGTCACCATCGCGCCGCCAACAAAATGAAACTCGCCCTCATCGGCACTCACGGAGTCGGCAAAACCACCCTCGCCTACGAAATCTGCTCGCTCCTGAAAAAATCCGCCTACAATGTCGAGCTCGTAACCGAAGTCGCGCGCCAGTCTCCCTTCCCCGTTAACGCCGCCACCACTCTCGAAGGCCAGCTCTGGATTCTCCACGCGCAAATCGTCGCAGAACTCGACGCCGCCCGCCGCGCCCCTCACGTCATCTGCGATCGAGCCGTCCTCGACAACTACTGCTACCTCGTCAACAAATTCGGCCGCCAGCCACACCTCGAGCCCTGGCTCGCCTGGTGGATGAACTCTTACTCGTTTCTCGTCGGTGTCCCGCCCGTCGCATTCGAAATTCCCTCCGACGGTTTCCGCTCCGAAGATCGCGTCTTCCAGCAGCGCATCCACGATTTGCTCAACGAGCTTCTCGCCGCGCCACCATTCGACAATCTGCGCGCTTCAATTCTCTGGCTCGACCCCATCGAGCGCCGCTTCTGGGCCGAGCGCATCTTCGCCGCCGCTCTGCCGTTACTCGAATCCGCTCCAGCCGTCCGCGACGCCACCGCGCGATAATTTTTGGGCGCCTATCAATGGATCTTCACGAAATCCAACGATCGTTACAAGCGGCAGTGGATTCGGGAGAGCTTGGTCTTGAAGAAACTTTGGAACACGCAGCGAAGAAGCTGGATGAACTTATCGGTTGGGATTCACTCGACCTTGTCGAATTGTCCATGGCGCTTGAGGAAAAGGGCATCGTAGTGACAACCGTTGGCGAATTGATCCGGCTTCTGGAAAGCGGCTTCGACGGCGAAGGTCTGTAGAATATGACCGAAGCCCGTTCTGAGGCGCCTCACTCAAAAAGCTGGCTCACCCGCGGCGTCCTGGGCATCGGTCTCGCCAGCCTTTTCTCCGACTGGGGCCACGAAGCCGCCACCGCCATCCTCCCGGCATTCCTCGCCAGTCTCAGCGCGCCCGCCTACGCGCTCGGCATCATCGAAGGCGTCTCAGACGGCCTCTCGAGTTTCGCAAAATTGGCGGGCGGCTGGATCGCTGATCGCCCCGCGCTGCGTAAGCCCGTCGGCATCATCGGCTATCTCGCCACAGGACTCTCCACCTTCGCCTACGCCTTCGCCCACACGTGGCCGGCGATTCTCATCATCCGCGCTCTCGGCTGGGTTGGACGCGGTGGCCGCGGCCCATCGCGCGACGCACTTCTCGCCGACGCTGTCGCCACGGGCACCGAAGGCCGCGCCTTCGGCTTCGAGCGCGCTATGGACACCATCGGCGCCGTCCTCGGCCCACTCTGCGCCACCGCATTAATCGGCATCGTCGGCATGCGCGGCGTTCTGCTCTGGTCGCTAGCTCCCGGTCTCGCCGCCGCCGTCGCGTTCGCCGCTCTCGCGCCATCTTCCAAAAACGAAGAACCGCACCCCACGCGAGGCTTGATCGCAAGCTTCCGCGACCTCCCGAAAAACTTCTGGCATTTTCTTGCCGGCGTCTTCGCTCACGGCATCGGCGACTTCGCGCCTACGCTCCTGATTCTTCGCGCCTCTCAAATTCTCGCGCCCCGCGTCGGCGCCGGACGTGCCGCCGCAATCTCAGTCGGCCTCTACACCTTTTACAATGTCATGAACGCAGCCTCGTCCTATCCGGCCGGCGCCCTCGGGGATCGCATCGGCAAACGAGGCCTCCTCGCCACCGGCTATCTCGTCGCCACAATCACGTTCGCCGCTTTCATCCTCGAGCCGCCCACTCTGCACGTCCTCATCGTTCTCTTCGGCCTCGCAGGCATTCACTCCGGCGTACAGCAATCCCTCGAAAAATCCCTCGCTGCCGAATTTCTTCCCCAGCACGTTCGCGGTTCAGGCTTCGGCGTCCTCGCCACAGTCAACGGCATCGGCGACTTGGTCTCAAGCATCGTAGTCGGCGCACTCTGGTCAGCCGTAAGCCCAGCCGCCGGCTTCCTCTACGCCGCAATCTTCACCGGCATCGGCGCCGCCCTAATCTATTTCTTCACGCCCCAGCCCTCAGTGAAATAAGATGTACCGTCACAACTCCGAGGCGGGTTCTCGTTTTTACTTGTTTTCTGGAAGAAAAGTACGAACCGAGCCGTCGTTGTGGGTCGCCCCTTTAGGGGCGACATTAAACAGAACAAGAAGCCGGGGCTTTAGCCCCCGACGTAGGTTTCAGAGCAAGGCGCGATTGGCGAAACTTCGCACAGAAGGATGAAAATGCCCAAAGCCTATTGGATCGTCGCGTATCGTTCAATCTCGGATCCCGCCGCGCTCGCGTCCTACGCAAAAATATCTCTTCCGGCCATCCAAGCCGGCGGCGGCAAAATCCTCGTGCGTGGCACCCCGGCCAAAACTTTTGAGAACGGATTGAACGAACGAATCGTGGTCGTCGAATTCCCCAGCGTCGCCGCCGCGACCGCCACCTACGAAAGCGACGCCTACAAAGCCGCCCTCAAAGTCCTGGGCAAAGCCGCCGACCGAGACCTAAGAATCGTAGAAGGTGTCCAGTAGCACAGGCATTCCTGCCTGTGCCAACGTAACTTTCGAGGAATCCGATCCATCCCGCAAGCATTTCAATTACGTTCTTGTTCTTCGGTTCGTTCTTAGTCGTTGCGCCGAAGCCGCGGCGCCCGCTGGCACCTCGGACAAAAAAAACTACTCCTCCCAGCCACAATCGCCCGCCGTATCACCCCGCCGCATCGTAAACACTTCTTCCCCTCGCGCTGATACACCCGGTGCCGTAACTGAAACTCCCCACGCTGCCCATCCGAGTCCACATAATCCGACACCGACGACCCGCGCGACCGAATCGCCTCCGTCAACACGCCACGAATGGCCTTATACAGCGCCTTCACTTCGCGCTCGCTCAATTTCGTTCCCAGCCGCCTCGGATGAACCTTCGCCCGCCACAAACTCTCATCCGTATAAATATTCCCCATCCCACGAAGCACGCGCTGGTCCATCAGTAGCGCCTTGATCTGTGCGCTCCTGCTTGTGATCGTCTGCCGAAAATCCTTCTCGCTCATCTCCAGCGGATCGAGTCCCAACCGGCCAATCAGCGCCTCGCGCTCCCCATCGAGCAGAATCCGTATCCGCCCAAATCGTCGAATATCCGTGTAACGAAGCTCGCGCCCATCATCCAGCGCAAGAAAGAAATGCGTATGCGGCGGAACGGGAGCCTCCGCGGGAGTCACCACGATCTGCCCGGTCATGCCCAGGTGCATCAGCAACGCAATTTTCTCATCATCTTTCCCGCGCCCTTCCCGCTCGAGCCCCCCTTCTCGATCGAGCCCAATGACCATGAATTTGCCGAATCGTTCGATGCCAGTAACGCGCGTCCCCGGCAATTCCCTCTCGAGCGACGCAGGATCATCAATAAAATCCGTCTTCGCACTCAAACGCACGCCCGTGATGCGCCGCCCCGGGAGCACCAGCCGCAACCCGCGCACCACTGTCTCTACTTCAGGTAATTCCGGCATCTCGTACACAAAGGTAGCACACACAAATCCTGTCGCGGCAGCGCCTTCACGTTGTGCTAGACTCCCGCCGTTTTAGAATCACTCTTATATCTTTACGTCAGCGCACGGCTTTTTACCCAGAGCTTGCAAAGGGCAGCCGTGCCGCAACAAAGCAACACGCGAAATGCGGCTTCAGCCGCTGCGGGCATTCGCTACACACCAAGGAGAATCGCATGCGTCGATTCGCAGTCCTGATCGCAGTCCTCTTCGCATTTCCCCTCTGCGCCCAAACCGTCGCCATCCGCGCCGGCAACGTCATCGACCCCGCCACAGGAAAAGTCGCTACAAATCAAATCATCCTGGTAAAAGACCAGAAAATCGCCGAGATAGGTCCGAGCGTCTCGATCCCCTCCGACGCTCAAGTGATTGACCTCTCAAACGAATGGCTCATGCCCGGCGTGATGGACACTCACACGCACGTCACCTTTCTCGAACACGATCTCCAGCACACTCTCGAAACTAACTACCTCATCGAGGGCAAAGGCACCCGCGTCCTCTTCGGCCTGAAGACCTCACAAATTCTTCTCAACGCCGGCATCACCACCGTGCGCGACGTCGGAAATGAAGCGGAATACGCCTCCGTGGACGTCCGCAACGCAATTAACCGGGGATGGTTCACCGGCCCCACGATTCTAACGTCGGGAAAAATCATCGCCCCATTCGGCGGACAGGGAAAACATATCCCCCCGGAAGTCGGACCAGTCTGGCGTTATGAATATATTGACGCCGATGGTCCCGAAGAAATTCGCAAAGCCGTTCGCGAAAATATTTTTTACGGCGCGGACCTCATCAAGCTCGTCTCCGACAACACCGGCGCCTACTACTACTCCGAAGAGGAAATCCGCGCCGCGACCAACGAAGCCCACAGCGCAAATCGCGCCGTGGCCGTTCACGTTCTCGGCGGACAAGCCGCTCGCAACGTCATCATGGGCGGCGCCGATTCAATCGAGCACGGCTGGACCCTCGACGACGACCTTCTCCGCCTGATGAAGGAAAAAGGAGTGTTTCTCGCGGGCACCGATTTTCCGGCCATCCATCTCAAAGCGGCTGGCTACCACAACGCGGACAAAATTGGCGCCAACATCATCGATCGTCTCACCCGCGCCTACAAAATCGGCGTAAAGCTCACCTTCTCCACCGACACCGTCACCGAAATGCCCAACGAAACCCGCGCCGATATGGCCTGGGACTACCTCGCCGTCTGGCGAGCCGCCGGCGTCCCGCCCAATGAAATTCTCAAAGCGATGACGACGAACGCCGCCGAACTCCTCCGCATCCAGAAAGAGCGCGGCACCATCGCCACGGGTCTCTACGCGGACATCATCGCCATGCCCTCGAGCCCGCTCGACGACATCGAGTCCATGCGCAAAATAAATTTCGTAATGAAAAACGGCGCGGTCATAAGAAACGACGCACCTAAAAACCAAAAATAATCTAGCTCTTCAGTAGCACAGGCATTCCTGCCTGTGCCCACGTGATGCCGCAGCACGATTCCCGATGCTTGGCACCCGCGCGACCACGTTCTTTTCGCCCTTGTAATTCCTTCATTAGGGGCACGGCATGCCGTGCCCGATCGACCGATTGCCGAGCATCCCACCTTGCACCGATTGAATTCGCAGCGCTGGGATTTTTTTCGATTTTGTGCGAAGGGGCCAATCGAACATTTGTTTTGGGTCCGTCGCGTCTTCGGGCGGGTAACATGCCCCAATAAGCATGGCCCTCAGCCTTAAAAACCGGTGCGTTCCATTCGCGCACCCACTCCGCCAATTTCTAGGTGCAATTCAAAAAGCCCAACCTGATACTTACCCTGTGTTTGCCTGATCTTCACCCTAGGCGGATGGTGACAAAATGACCCCCTTTCAGATCCTCGTATTGTTGAT
>DATNKB010000534.1:0-13051 GCA_035603595.1 Candidatus Dormiibacterota bacterium | reverse complement strand
TGAGAACGGCAAGCCGACACGCCAGTTCTCGCACGGCGCCATGAAGCTGTTGATGGATTACGACTGGCCCGGTAATGTCCGCGAACTCGAGAACGTCGTGGAGCGCGCAGTGGTGCTCTCCACGCAGGAAGCAGTCGACGTCGATCTCCTGCCCGAGAGTGTTCGCACGCGCGAGATCGTAAAAGGCGTCCGCCTGCAACTCGCTGAGTTTCTGCCGCCGCTACCAGGCGAAGTGGGTGGGCGCACCACGGCGCCGGCTCCGTCGCTCTTTGAGATTCTCGAAGAAGTAGAGCGCCGCATAATCGTAGATATGCTTGAGCGCACCAACTGGAATCAGACAGAAGCGGCCGAGCGCTTCCAGATTCCGCTCTCGACGTTGAACCAGAAAATCAAACGCCTCGGGATCGAAACCCGTCGCCGCGCCAATCCCCCCCGTGGCGGGTATGGCTACAGCACCGATCCTGCCGATTTTGCAGCGGGCAAATAAAGTCAAAAAAAAGAATGGGAGCCCAGATTTAGATCCGGGCCCCCATCTTCGCTCATCTCGCAAATACTCGACTGACCGCGCGTTAGCGGGCCCGGTCGAGAAAATGAACCAAATTCAGCAGCACCTGTGCCTGGAACGTGAGCAGTTCTGCGCGTCCCGGGGGGATCTGCTTGCCGTTGAATTCGGCGTCCTGTAATAGCTGGAGCATCTGGGCCGCTAGAGTATCGCGGGCGGTTGTGATGTTGGAGATCGCGTTCTCCACGTGAATGTATTGCGAGTCGCTCCCCGGACTTCCTGAAGCCAGCGCGCGCGTCGAAATGCGCAAGCTGGTCTGCCCGAGATCTCCGTTGGGTGCATTGATCTGCTTGTAAGCGCGGGCCAACTCGATGAACTCGTTCCCGAAGCGGCCGTTGCCCTGGGTCAGGCCCTTTGGCAACGCCCACGGGCTAAACTCCTCCACGAGTGCGCGGCCGTCATCTTGATAGTCATCTCTCAAGCCGGTCAGAACGAGCATGGTCGGGCGAATATCCACGTGATCTGACCACACGGAATTATCGACGCCGTTCGGCACAATTCCGGGCCCAACCAACCCCAGAAATGTCGTGACGATTTCCTTATCGATGCCGCCGTGGTTCCACGCGAACCCATTGCCTTGGAACACGCACGCTTTGGTGCAGTTCGGCGCACCGGTCAAATGGAAATAGTCGGGGTTGCCGAACATCACAAACGACGGCGTACGTTGCGGATCGCCGGTGACCATATGGAGCAGGTTAAGTTCCACGGGGTCCGCCAGGGCCTCAGTAAGGGTGTCGGTAGCGCCGGTGAGCGGATTCACAGCCGTCAGATTTGCGGAGGCCCGCTCAAAACTACGAGCCAGAGGATCGCCGACCGGCGGGTTGCCCTCGATGTAGAACACGGGAACCATGTCAGTCTGGATATCGAACGTGGAGGTGATGTTTTCTTCAGTTGCCATCAAGCCCGTAAGGTTCGTATCAAACTCCCCTACCACGCTCTTGCCTGTTGCCGGATTGATGTAGTTGCAGGGAATCGTTACGCCGTCGCAGGTGGGATTGAACGGGCCACCGCCGGCATAGTGATCGCCCTCGTCGGCCGTGATGACAAACAGCGTGTTTTGTTTGTTGATGCCATCCGCCGCCAGCCGGGAAAAGAATTTCCCAAACGCTTCGTTGTAGGCCGCAAGTTGCGCCTCGTAGCAGATGCTGCCGGGACCGTTGGCGTTTCCGAGTGCCAGTTCCGGATCAGTCGAACAGGCTGCCGGTGCAGTGGCGATATCGTGGGCGTGGTTGTCATGTGCATCGGAAATGTACGCGTAGGTCACCGGAACTCCGTGCTCCTGCATAGCCGCAACGTAGGACAGCGTCTGGGCAGCGGAGATGCCGCTAAAGCCTGGAAAGCCGATATTTCCCTTGCTGTCCGTCACCACATTTCCATCCAAGTCAACCAGAGGGCCGCTCGGGCTGATTTGAGGAGCAACATACTTGTGACCGAACAGCCCGTTGAATCCGGAATAGCCACCGGGTTCCTGCGGAAGCACATCCGGTTTTCCATTGTTTGAAGAGGAGCATAGAGCGTTGCCCGCTGCGCAGTGAATCGCGATGCCTTCGAAATCGGCAACTGCGGGTGCGGTATTCTTGGCCGCTACGTCGGCTTGCACTTCCATATTCTCGGGAGAATTTGCTCCGAAGACGGTAAGCACGTCACCGAAGATATTCTCGAGCTCCATGTTAGCAATCGACACGGCTCCCACGTTGCACCCAGCGCGGGTCCAGGGAACCCAAGGCGCCGGAGCATTCTTTCCATCCTTGGTGATCATGAAGAAGGTGGGGTCCGTCGTAGCATTGACGATATCGGTCCAATACTGAAACGAAGCAGCGAAGCCGTCGAAATTTGCGCTGCCAGGAGGCGTGAACCACCCAAAGGCGTTCGCAATAGGTTGGCCGTGTTTGTCGGGATAGACGCCCGTCAGCGAGGTAATGATGTCGTCCGCCGTATGCGACTTCAGCGGGGTGTGGTGATTGGTCATCAGCACCCCATTATTCGTAGTGAAGTTCAGCAGGTTGGGCATCTGTTCCAAATCGGAAGGGACGTTTGGATTGTCACGGGTGAAGTGAACGTTATCGAACTGAATGTAAACGACGTGCTGGATCTGCCCTCGCGCGGAATTCAGTTCACAACCGTTGGTCGAACCAGAGCTACCGGTGTCTGAAGCGGGCAGCACCCTGGCTTCCGTCGCAATTGGAAATGTAGCGCCTCCGATCGGCGCAAAAATAAACGTGATTGCCACAACGACGGCCAAAGTCTGGCGCAGCGGGGCGGAAAAATGGACGATTGAGGAACGAAGTAGGCACACGAATGTCTTTGCAAGGTGACTCGTAGTTCGCAAGGATACCCCTCCTAAATAAAGATGTATTCGTTCTAGGCCGATTCGAGCGGGGCTGGGTTAACCCGAGTGGAAAAACAGATTAATAATCCGAGAACAGCACTAAGTCAACCCTAAGTTTCGGGGGAACGCCGAAGCCAACGGAGCCGAGGCCTTCGTCATGTTACGAGCGGGTGCCCAGCTAAATTCTCGAGAATCCGGTAAGGCGCCGCGTTCGGAGCAACCAGCGCTTGCGGAGGAATCAGGAGGGTCTGTTCGATGGCGTACTGGCCGGAGACTACCGCGTGCGCCACGCAATCCGTAAAAACGAGCCATGTGGCGAGAGGCGGAAATTCCAGCCGGAATTTCGGACAGCCGTTTTGAAAATCCGCGTTCTCCTTCAGATAATCGTGGAAACGCAGCATAAACATGTCGTAAGGCGTTCTGCCCATGCCGCGAAATCCTAGCTTTTCGCCCCACGTTTGCACGGTGCGGCTGATCACGGTATCGCCCTCGGCAATTTGTCCTAGCCCCGCATCTTTGGCAAACTGACGCGCCAGCGATTCAAACCCTTCCGTCGTGTTCCAGACTCGCGCGCGCTTGGGGTTGAGATTCGTGAAAACCCGCAAAATTCTACCGCCACGCGTGGGACGGCTCGGAAAGGCATCGACATGAAGCAGGTCGTTTCGTTTGTGGATGGGAAGGTCTCGACCCTCTTCCTCGAGCGGGCGGAAGCTGGAAAAATCGAGGTTCCACTTCGTCGCGTAAGGCGTCAGAAATTTCGTAAGAAACTCGATCACCTGCGCGCTGTAGTTGCGCATAATCGCGTGGATTCGCTCGATCGTTCGCGCATCACCTGAAACGCCCCGGAGGATATCTTCTGACGGGCGGTAGGACACGTTCTTGTGAAGCCGTAGCTCGGTCCACGCCTGCGATAGAAGAAATTCCTGATCTTCGACTGGGAAGTGAAAAGGGAGCGCTCGAAAAAAAACGATCTGACCTTTCTCCAGGAGCTCGCAGTATCCGCGCGCGCGGGAAGCCACTTGCTCCCGCCCAACCCAGCCCCCAGGCAAGCGGTAATCTTCCACTTCAATCCAAGGTGCCCGGGTTGTGTCGGGTCGCTTCGGCTGCACGGACGTGGAAACTCCTAACCGCCAGCCGCGCTGGAGCGCTTGTAGCCAGGTGGCAGAAGCGTAGTGGTGAGATCAACACCGGAAAGATCGACGCCGTCGAGATTGGTTTCGCGCAAGATTGTAGTTTGCAGAATGGCGCCTTCGAAATTCGCTCCGCTTATTTCAGCTTGGCGGAAATTTGTCGCTCCAAAATTTGCGCGGCTCAGATTAGCGTTGCGCAGGTCGGCGCGAAAAAGCTCAGCGCCACCCGCTTGCGCTTCTGAAAGATCTGCTCCGCTGAGATTCGCTTCCGTAAGGTCCGCCTTGCGGAGGTCAGCGCGAACCAGTTTAGCTTTGCTGAAATCAACGGATGCGAGCCTGGCCTCGCGAAGATTGGCACGGGTCAAGTTCGCACCTTGCAGATTTACGTAGGCGAGATTCATTTTGTGGAGGTCCGCGCGAGACAAATCCGCGCCAGTGAGGTCGGCGCGAACACCTGTCTCGTCGCCGCGCACAAACTTCGCATGCGCATCGAGAATATCGGATAGCCGTTTTCCGCCATGCCGGATTCGGTCAGGAGACCTGAGTCTGCTTGTCAATGCGTTCAGAATGCTCATTTTGCGATTTGCCAATGGGTCCTTTCAGGCGGTTCAATTTTACTAGAACTTACTGCAAATAGGGCGGCGAAGCTCGCTCACATCGTGACAGAAGCACACTCATCGCGCGTCCTATCGCCGTCCAATCTGTGATAAGTTCACTTCAATGGAATTGCTCAACAGGCTCAAGAGCAAAGCGCGCGCTTATCCGCAGCGGATCGTCTTGCCGGAGGGCGAGGACGAGCGCGTCATATGCGCCGCAGCTCAGGTGACCGCCGAGCGCTATGCGCAAATTACGCTTCTAGGGCGCACGAAGATCATTCGCGCAGCCGCCGATAGAGTGAACCTAAAGCTCGACGGCATCGAGGTTCTCGATCCGTTATCGAGTCCCCGTGTCAGCACGTACGCAGAAATCTATCTTGAACGCCGGCACGCTCGCGGCGTCACCCACGAAGAAGCCCAAGAATTTGCACGTAGGCCGCTTTATTTCGCTGCGCTTAGTGTCGCGGCGGGTGACGCCGACTCGACTGTTGGCGGCGCCGCAAACTCCACTTCGGATACAGTTCGCGCGGCGCTGCATTCGATCGGCCTGGCCCCGGATGCGCGAGTCGTGTCGAGCTTCTTCTTGATGTTAGCACCGGAACGCAATCGGGCCGCCTTTGGTGAAAAGGGCGCGCTGCTTTTCGCCGATTGTGCCGTAGTTCCTGATCCCACAGCGCAAGAGCTTGCGGAAATTGCGCTAGCCACAGCCGAAAATGCGCGTGCTTTCCTCGAAACGGAACCACGCGTAGCCCTGCTTTCATTTTCAACTAAAGGTTCCGCGGCGCATTCCCATATCGAAAAGGTCCGTGAAGCCTTGAGAATCGCAAGAGCCCGCCAACCCGAACTGGCAATTGACGGAGAACTCCAAGCGGACGCCGCACTCGTCTCCGCAATAGGCGCAAGCAAAGCTCCCGGCTCGCCTGTCGCTGGTCGCGCTAATGTTTTGATCTTCCCGGATCTCGAGTCCGGCAACATCGCCTACAAACTTGTCGAGCGTCTAGCCGGCGCCGAGGCTCTCGGTCCGATTCTCCAAGGTCTTGCGCGGCCCGCGAACGATCTGTCGCGTGGTTGCTCCTCGGAAGATATTGCAAAGGTCATCGCCATCACCGCCGTGCAGGCTATCGCGCGCAAGGAAATCGCATCCGTCTCGGGAGACTAACCTTCGTGTCGCTCCGTTTCCGTCGCACGGCTATCTCTTCGCTGTACCGAATATTCGCGCTCGTACTTTTCGCAGGTGTCGCCGTCATCCTCTGTTTTTCCCACGATCCTCGGGCCCTCGCTCAGAACCCGTCCGATCAGCCGGGCCAAGAAGTCGTCGCTAATCTCGCAGCGGGACGCGTGGTGGTTGCGGTTGTTAAAGACGCCATCTTGATCGCTACCGTCGAGAATCCATTCGAGGCCCAAACACACACACCCACTCCGGTCCCTCTTTCCGGCCAGCGCGCCGGCGTGCTTCTCGGTGCCATCGATTGGTTTTCCCCGTCGGCGAGTATTCAGATCGCTCGACTCGATCGCGAGCTCCCGCGTCTTCACGGGCGGGTGAGTATTGACACCCCTAAACTGTCACCGGCATTGGAAGGTACGGAGGCCACCGACATTGTGTCTATCGGGCAAGGCCTTGGCGACCGCCTGAACGAAGTGGTGAAAGATCTTCATGCACAGATGAAATTGCCGGAAGGTGAACCGCTTGTTGAGCTCGTGGTGGCCGATATTGCCCCGGGTTACGGCCCCGAGGTGTGGCACGTGGACTATTCCTTCGAACAATATCCACAGCGGGGCGACTTTTGGGAAACGCGTATACCGCGTCCGCGCTATCTTCAGGATTGGCCACCTGAAAAAGGGCAACCACGGACCCTCATGGAATTTGACTACCCGCCCGGCATGGTATCGCCGACTCTTCTCGAAATGTTGCGCCAGAAAGACCCTCGACTCGAAAAGCTTTCCATTTCCGATTCGACCATGTTCTCCGTCGCTTCCATGCTGCTAAATGGTTCGAGCAATAAAATCAAAGCAGCCGACGCGACACAGTTTCTGCGCGCTGCGATCCAAGCAATTTCTCCGCCAAACTCTCGCGAAACGATGGCTTCTATCGGCCTTGAGTCAGGTTTTGCATGGATCGTTCAGCCGCCAAACGAGCCAAAGCCCGCAATC
The DNA here is from genome assembly GCA_035603595.1 of Candidatus Dormiibacterota bacterium. GTDB lineage: Bacteria > Acidobacteriota > Terriglobia > Acidiferrales > UBA7541 > Palsa-295. Next base: position 6,283 of record DATNKB010000534.1, on the reverse strand, counting down.
CGGCAGAAGGAACGCCCGGCCGACGCGCCAACACTCATCAAGCCTTCTGGAAATTGATTCAATGCGGGTAACGGACTCGGATTCGAGAAGAAACCAACGGCAAGTACCGCGATTATTTCTTTTGCCGCAATTGTTCCTGAAGTTTTGCGTTCTTTTCTGCCACTCCCCGAACTAAGTCTTCTTTGTGGGTGACCAGCCTGCGCGCGATTTCTAGATCTCCCAACCCGAGAATCTCCGCGGCAAAAATCGCCGCGTTGACAGCCCCCGCTTTGTCGATCGCCATGGTCGCCACCGGAATTCCGCCCGGCATCTGCACAGTGGCGAGCAGCGCATCGAGGCCGTTCAGCGCGCTTGTCGCTAGTGGAACTCCAATTACGGGTAATGTCGTGTTCGCCGCAATCACGCCCGCGAGATGTGCCGCTGCTCCCGCGCCGACGATTAGCACCTTCACTCCGCGTCCCGCCGCTGACGTGGCATATTGGTGCGCGCGCGCGGGCGTCCGATGAGCCGATACCACTTCCATCTCGTACAGGATGCCGAACTTCTCGAGCGTCTTGCCGGCTTCGCCCATCACCGGCAAGTCTGTATCAGACCCCATCAATATTCCTACCACCGCGCCCTGAGCGCCGTCGCCAGCCGTCACCCTAAAATCTCCTGTTGTGCTGGCTCAGTTAGGCCAGCCAGCACCTCGATTTGGTCACCGCGTCGAATTATCCCACCCTCTACCACCCTGCAGAGCCAACCCCGCTGCCCGCGCAATTCCTCCTGAAGTCCTTGCCGGATTTCATCCATCCGCGAGCATGGATCGCACGGCACCGTTATCTCCAGTAAGCTGCCGCCAATGCGCAAGTGCTGACCTGGCCCCAAACGCTGAAAATCCAAGCCGCGAGTCGTCACGTTCTCTTTCACAGCGCCGGGCGCAACGCCCAGTTTCTGCAGAGTCTCAATATCCATAAGTGAGACTTGCCGCTTACTGTCCGGCCGTCCGTGGATACATCCCCTCAGGCCCTTGTTCGGAAGGGCCTCCGCCTCCCCGATTTCTTTCATCGGGAAACGGTGCACAAGGCACAAGAACAGGTTGGTTACCTCAGGAATTATGGGCCTCCACGGCTTCCTTAGCCCGTTGAGCCTTTGGCGGACTCAGCGACGCAACATCCCCGCGGAACTGGCAACCGCTGAATGAAATAGTACTACACACAGAGTAAATAGCGGAGCGACAGGAAGACAAGTCACTTCCTGCGGTTGCGATGGTCAGGACACGGCCACCACTTGTGTAGTATTTAGAGCCTTCGTGACGTATGCCAGCGTGGAAGGCGGCCACGCCCGAACTGACTCGACCGCACGAATCGAGTCCCGAGACTTCCTGGCCTACTTCTGGCTTATCCGGATAGTCTCTCGAAGCCAGCACAACACAAACGCTCGCCGCAGGTGCCCAACTCGCCTGAATCCCAGCAAGTTCGCCCCGGGCAGCCGCGATGCAAGCCTGTGCGAAATCAAAATCTGCCCGCATCACGATTGCCTGCGTTTCCGGATCGCCCAGCCGGCAATTGAACTCAAGCACTTTCGGTCCCTGCGGAGTAAGCATCAGCCCGAAATACAGAAATCCGCGGTAAGGCATCCCGTCTTTCTCAAGGCCAGACAACGTCGGCCGAACGATTGTGTCGACTATCTTCTTCTCAAGTTCTCCCGGCAAGAGATCATCGGTCGAATACGCTCCCATGCCTCCGGTGTTTGGACCTCGGTCCCCGTCATAAGCACGTTTGTAGTCGCGCGTAGGCGCCATGCGCACAAAATTCTTGCCGTCGGTCAAAATGATGAATGAGAGTTCCTCACCCTGAAGCCCTTCTTCCAGAAGCACTCGCCGGCCGGCTTCACCAAATTCTTTGCGCTCCATCACTCGATCGATAAATGCAGTCGCTTCATCAGGCGACGATGTCACAAGGACACCTTTGCCCGCGGCCAATCCATCCGCCTTGATCACGAGAGGCCAGTCCACAGAACAAAGATCAGTGTAGGCGTCGACAGCCTGCTCGTAAATTCCGTACACTGCAGCCGTGGGAATGCCGTGCCGCTCCATGAATTTCTTTGCAAAAATCTTGCTGCCTTCGAGCTGCGCAGCGGTCTTCGCCGGACCAAGAAGCGCAAGCCCACGCGAGGCAAACTCGTCGGCGATGCCTTGAACCAACGGCATCTCCGGCCCCACGATCGTCAAGTCGGCGCCCAGTCCTGCAGCAAGATCGGATGCGGCTCGCACATCTCCTAAATCGAGCGGAAAGCATTCCGCGTCGTTCGCGATCCCGCCGTTTCCTGGCGCACACCAGATTTTCTCGACGGTCGGCGATTGCGCGAGCTTCCACACCAGGGCATGCTCGCGTCCACCACTACCAATAACGAGAATCTTCATTGAGTTCTTCGCGTTTAAACGATCGCAAAATTTCCCAGTGAGAACCATACGGCGTCCGCTCCTTCAGTGTCAACACGAAGCCTCAATTCGTTTATGCCGTACATAAATTTTCGATTGCCGACGATCCTCCCATTTGCGTCGATGTACAATCCTCCGGCAGACTTCGGCAAGGAGTTGCGCTACAACCTATCGAGGTGGTCCAGATTTGCACTGGGATTTCGCACTGATTTTCTTCTTCCTCGCGATTATCGTGCCTGGCCTGGGACGGCGGCGCGTTCGCGTTTTGCTCGAGCTTCCCGACACAACTAAGTCGGATCGACTCTCACTTTATGCTTCCACCATCACGCTCCAATGGGTTTTCGCCGCTGTAATCCTCTGGCGAGTCAGCCATCATTCGATTCGACCCGAGCAGCTAGGCTTAAGATTGGCCGCAGTTCCGCTTACTTGTACTACATCTATAGTGTTTGGTGGCGCTGTCCTTGTGCTTCAGCTCGTCAGTCTTCGACGGCTCAATTCTGATCCCGGGGCTTCAGATAACGAAACCGTCCAGATAGCTCGCAAGGTATTCCCGAGGGACAGGTTGGAGCGTATCTGCTTCACTGCTCTCGTTTGCACTGTTGCGATCTGCGAGGAGTTCATATACCGCGGCTTTGTTCAGTATGTATTTCAAGCTTGGTCTGGCTCGTTGGTCGCCGGAATCGTCGGTTCCTCTCTACTCTTTTCCATTGCGCACTTGTACCAAGGTAAGCGAGGGCTAGTTTCGACGTTTGGAGCCGGCGCGATCTTCGCAGGTGTGCGTGCCTGGACCGGGACTCTGATCCCGACCATCTTCGCTCATTTTGTCGCCGACCTCACAATCGGCCTTCTGGCACCACGTCGGATACTCGCGGCCTTGGCAAAATCGTCGAGCGTCAGCGTGGGCTCACAAGGGCACTCAAGCGTCAGCCCTGGGGCGAATTTCGAATGACCGCCCTGACGACCCTAACGTCTGCAAGAGTCAGCACGGCCCTTGAGCCCTATGGAGTTGATCCCTCGATCGAACTCGTGGAGCGGATCAAAACGTACATTGAGCTTCTATTGAAATGGAATCGAACCGTCTCCCTCACTACCATAACCAGTGTCGACGAGATTCTAAGATTTCATTTTGGCGAAAGTCTATTCGCGTTACGGATGCTCCCTGTGGAAAAAAGTCGGCTCGCCGACGTTGGTTCGGGTGCTGGCTTTCCGGGAATTCCACTTGCGATCGCGCGGCCCTCCTTCGGGGTCACACTGATCGAGCCGAACATGAAGAAATTCGCGTTCCTTAGCGAAGTAATTCGAAGCCTCGATATTCCGAACGCGGTCGCCGTCCGAGGCCGCATGGTCGGTTTCCAACCCCCGAACGAGCGCCTGGACTTTGTCACTGCACGCGCCTTAGGGCAATTTGACGAGCTATTTGAATGGGCTCGTGAGCAACTGGCGCCGAGCGGGAAGTTAATCCTGTGGGTCGGAGACGAGGACGCTAGGAAGCTCGCCGCCGATTCACGCTTCAAGTGGGGAGTTCCCGCTAGAATTCCTGGCTCAGAACGACGCTTTGTACTGTTGGGGTCCCCTGCGGGTTGACCTGTTTCCTCGCACCTTGTTCCACGTGGAACAATTGCGCACAATTCCCGCCTTCGTATTTGTTTCACATAAGACATATTGCATCCGGACAAAAGTTTCTGTAGATTTCCGTTCGACTTCGGACTGGGGGAGTCTTTGGCGCGGACAATAGCAATCTCAAATCAGAAAGGCGGAGTCGGAAAGACCACCACCGCGGTAAATCTCGGTGCTTCGCTCGCAGTTGCGGAGAAGCGAACGCTGGTAATTGACTGTGATCCCCAAGGCAATACTACGAGTGCGCTGGGATATCCGAAGGATCCTGCCAGAAGAACACTGTACCAGCCGCTGATCCTCAACGAGCCTCTCGAACGCATAATCCTTCACACGCAGGTCGAATCCCTCGATATTGTGCCGTCGGACAAAAATCTCGCCGGTGCGGCCGTAGAACTCGTATCAGCAGACGAGCGTGAGTTTCGGCTGAAATCGGTCCTCAAGCAGGTTCAAGACAAATACGAGTTCATCCTGATCGATTCGCCCCCCGCTCTCGATCTCCTGACCCTCAACGCCCTAGCCGCAGCGGATTCAGTTCTTGTCCCGATCCAATGCGAGTACCTCGCGCTCGAAGGTGTCTCGGAGCTCTTGGATACGCTCATGCGGTTACGCCGAACCATCAACCCGTCACTCGCGATAGAGGGTATTTTGCTAACCATGTACGACGATCGCACAACTCTGTCAAAGCAGGTGGCAGCCGATCTGAGAAGCTTCTTCGGCACCCAGGTCTTTGAATCCGTAATTCCAAGGAATGTCCGCCTAGCCGAGGCACCCAGCCACGGGAAGCCAGTGATTTTCTACGACATACATAGTAAAGGTGCGGAGAGCTATATTCAATTAGCCAAGGAGGTTATCGCCAATGCCGAGAAACGCTCTGGGCAGGGGACTGGGCGCACTGATTCGGGAGCCGGACCCACAGCCGCAACAGCAGCAGCCGCAGCAGCAGCCGCAGGCGTCGGCGTCGGTACCGGTGGGATCGGGGGCAGCAGCGGCGACAGCTCCAGCCCTGTTGCATCCGCCGACAACGCAAGCGCAGCCGAGCGTACCGGCAGCGACACCGGCGAGTCCGCAGAGTGACGGACTCTTTCACGTTGACATCGACCTGATCGACCCAAGCCCGTACCAGCCGCGGACGCGCTTCCGCGAGGAAGCTCTTGAAGAGCTCGCGCGATCTATTCTGTCTAGCGGAATTGTGCAACCGCTCGTCGTTCGCAGAATTAACAATCGCTACCAGTTGATCGCGGGCGAGCGCCGCTGGCGAGCCGCGCAACGTGCGGCAATCCAGCGTGTTCCCGTCGTTGTGCGCGATGTCCCCGAAGAAATGGCGCTCGAGATGACCCTTGTCGAAAATCTCCAGCGCGAAGATCTAAATCCGATCGAACAAGCCCGCGCATTCCTCCGCCTCACGGAGGAATTCAACCTCACGCAAGAGAAGGTTGCCGAGCGCACTGGAAAAGACCGCGCCACCATCGCCAATTCGGTCCGCCTACTCAAACTCGATCAGCCGATCCAGGATCTTCTCGAGGAAGGGCACCTCACCGCAGGCCACGGCCGCGCACTACTCGCCATCGCCGATACGCAGGAGCGTCTCGAACTTTCGCGCCGCATCGCTCGCGGCGGTATGACGGTCCGCCAAGTGGAACGCCTAGCCGGTCGCCTCGCAAAACCCAAGACTGAGCGCGCCACTGTCCACCAGGATGCAAACGTCAAAGCAGCCATCGAGGAACTCCAGCGAGTCTACGGCACCCGCGTTTTCGTTCACCCGTCAGTAGCCGGACACCCTGGCAAGATAATCTTTGAATACTATAATGATAGTGATTTGAACCGCTTGTACGATCAGTTGATCGTTACATAACTATATATATAGGAGATAACTGAGTGGCTCTTTCGTGGTTTGATCGAAAGCCCCAAGACTCTGGCGAATGGGCCGGTTTTCTCGAAAAAGGTGTTCGCTTCGAGGGAAAACTCGAAGTCCCAGGAACCTTTCGCCTCGACGCTGCTATCAAGGGAACGCTTATATCCGCGGGAACGCTTATCCTCGGAGAGCACTCCACGATGGAGGGCACAATAGACGGGAATGTCGTCACGATCGGAGGCCGCTTCGATGGGACCATCAATGCCAAAGGGAAAGTCGAGATCCAAACGGGCGCGATTGTAGTAGCAGAGATCCACACTCCTTGCCTGAGTATCGAGGCAGGAGCAGTATTCGATGGCCGCTGCCACATGCTGGCGGTACCGCAGGCCAAG
>DATNKB010000533.1:0-12025 GCA_035603595.1 Candidatus Dormiibacterota bacterium | reverse complement strand
GCGCTCGCTGTCCGCGACATACACCTTGTTGTTTTTCGTGGTTAAATCCCAATTGTTGATCAGCGCCATGATGACTCGCAGCCCGTTGAGCTCGCGCGTGCCCACAAACGGATTGTCGAACCAGCCCCAGTTCTCAACTTTCTTGAGGCCCTCGCCCTCCCGTTTCAACCTGACGTTGGGGGCAATGCCGGTTTCCGGCGAAGCTCCGAACATTTCGCGGTGAAGCTTGGGGAGGCCCTTGACGTGAATCTGCGGCAGAAAATAATCCTCGTCTGTGAAGTAGCCCGCGGCCCAGACTAGACGCGTGGCCGCCGTTTCCGGTCTGGCCTCGACACCTAGCTTCACCAGCCACTTCACTCCGTTGGAGTCTTGCACATTGAACTTTGTCGAGGTCCCGCTCAAGTCTTCCTTGATGAAAGTGTATTCCGCGTGAGGATCCGGAGCATTCTTCGCACCGCCCTCGCCATTTAGCAGATCGAGCGAAGCGATGGCGCCAGGATCACGCCAGAGGACGGCGGATAATTCGTTGGCCCGCTCCGCGTTTTCCTTTTTGGATTTGGTTTGTTTGTCCTTGGGTTGTTTGTCGTCGGTCTGTTTGTCGGATTCGGGTGACGCCTCGGACTTTTCAGGCTTGGCCGGTTCCTGGAAAGGAAATGCCCGGAGCGGCGCGCTGCCGCACAGGAGAGCAGCCAGAGCGAGGGCAAAGAGCCAAACGCCCTGGCGAAACGGCTTTGTTGGAGTTTCCGTTTTGACCTCCCGATATCCCTTGCTGAAACCGCGGGCTTAGAAATGATTCAGCTGTATTACCCGCAATAAACGCATTAAGACGATTCTAGCTTTTTTGCAGGCCGATTACCTTTTTTTGGTGCTGCCGAGGAGAGAGCCGAGAACGCCTCGCACAATTTGCCGACCGACTGAGCTTCCGATCGTTCGTGCTGCACTTTTGGCCATGGCCTCGACGAGATTGTCGCCGCGGCGGCCGCCCATGCTTAGGCCGGGGATGCGGTCGTACCACGACGGCTGCTGCACAGTTCCGGGGGCGCCCGTGTTCGGTGCGGGTCCTGCCGACTGACCAGCGGCGCGGGCCTTGAGAATCTCGAAGGCGGATTCGCGATCGACGGCATTTTCGTAGACGCCGGCGACTACGGAGGATTGGATCAATTGCCGGCGCTCTTCGGACGTGACGGGGCCGATCTGGCTGTGGGGAGGATAGATCATGGCTCGCTGGACAATTCCGGGGGTTCCCTTCTCGTCGAGAAAAGAAATAAGAGCCTCGCCAACGGCTAACTCTGTGATTGCGGTTTGCACGTTCAGCTTCGGGTTGGTGCGGAAGGTGTCGGCGGCAGCGCGAACAGCTTTTTGATCGGAGGGCGTGAAAGCGCGCAGGGCGTGTTGCACGCGATTTCCGAGCTGGCCGAGGACGGTGTCGGGAACGTCGAGGGGATTCTGGGTGACGAAATACACGCCGACGCCTTTCGAGCGAATCAGGCGGACGAGTTGAACCACTTTGTCCTCGATGACCTTGGGCAGATCGGCGAACAAAAGATGCGCTTCGTCGAAAAAGAAAACCAGCTTGGGCTTTTCGGGATCGCCTGCTTCCGGCAGGTGCTCGAAAAGGCCGGTGAGAAGCCATAGCAGAAACGTGGCGTAGAGTTTGGGCGATTGATACAGCTTGTCGGCGGCAAGGATGTTGACGATTCCGTGGCCATTAGAATCGGTCTGCATCCAATCGTCGAGATTGAGAGAGGGCTCGCCGAAGAATTTTTCGCCGCCCTGCTGCTGAATCGCGATCAGACCGCGTTGGATGGCGCCGATGCTGGCGGCGGAGATGTTTCCGTATTGCGTTTGAAAATCTTTCGCGTGATCGCCGACATATTGCAGCATGGCCTGCAAATCTTTGAGGTCGAGAAGGAGCAAACCGTTGTCGTCGGCAATTTTGAAGACGAGCGCAAGGACGCTTTCCTGGATGTCGTTCAGATTGAGCAGACGAGCCAATAGAAGCGGGCCCATTTCGGAAATTGTGGCTCGGATGGGATGGCCCTGCTCGCCGAAAACATCCCAGAAAGTGACCGGGCAGGCTTCAAATGAAAACTGCGAGAGCTTCAGGGCTTTTGCGCGCTCGGCAATTTTAGGATTGTCTTTTCCCGGCTGGCTGATTCCCGATAAGTCGCCCTTGATGTCCGCAGCGAAGACGGGCACGCCGATGCGACTGAAGGCTTCGGCCATCACCTGAAGCGTAACGGTTTTACCTGTCCCGGTGGCGCCGGCGACCAAGCCGTGGCGATTGGCCATTTGAGGCAAGAGATAGATTGGGTCGCTGGCTCGGGCGATTGCTAGTGGTTCGACCATTTACGCTCCTGTCGTGATTGCGGCGCGGCCACTTTGATCAACTTGGCCATGCAGAACAAGGATGTTGCTGTTGCGTAAGATGCGCTGGACAATTCTAATGTCTACGGGCGATTGTTTCCAAGTGCATACGGGCTTGCCATAAATCTGGCGGGAGCGAGCGAAATGGATGAACAGCGGGCGAAGGAGCAACGGACAAACGAGCACCGGGCAAAAGCGAGTTGGACAATGGACCGCGAGGATTTTTTGCATCACTTCGAACAGGTGCGCGAGCGGACGATGCGGGTGGTGAGCGCAATCCCGAAGGACAAAGTTGAGTGGACGTGCCGGCTTGGCGAGTGGACGTTTGGCGATTTGGCTCGGCATATTGCGGCGACGGAGCGATATGTGTTTGCAGAGTGCGCTCTCGGGCGACCGAGCCGGTACAAAGGTTGCGGGCGGGAGTTGGGCGAAGGGCGCGACGGGGTAATTGCGTACATGGAGCGGATGCATGCGGAAGCGATGGAGATTTTTCGGGCGATGACGGATGAGGATTGGGTGAGGAAAGGCACGTCGCCCGAAGGAAAGCCCGTGACGGCGTGGAGAATGCTGCGCGCGATGCTCGAACATGAGGCGCATCATCGCGGGCAGATGTACGTGTATCTGGGGATTCTAGGCGTTTCGGCGCATCCGCTGTATACGTTGAACGAACCGCAGCTGCGCCAGCTCTCGGTGTGATTGAACGATTCGGGCCTACGGGCTTCGCCTTATATTCGCCTAACTAGGTATCTGTTATCATGGGAGTTTATGTCTTCTCGCAGCTCGCTGAAGACCGTGCCGTCGAAATCTTCCAGCCCGGCGTTCGCGCTGAATGAAGAGCAGCGGGCGGCTGTGGAGCATGGCGACGGCCCGCTGCTCGTGATTGCGGGGGCCGGGACCGGGAAGACGCGCGTGATTACGGAGCGGATTCGCAACCTACTCGAATCCGACGCCGAGCTTGCTGGGGAGAATATTCTCGGGCTGACGTTCACGGACAAGGCCGCGGGCGAGATGAAGCACCGCGTGCGGAAGTCCGTGGGCGAGCGGGCGGAGGGAGTGTGGCTGGGCACGTTTCACGGATTCTGCCTGGAGAAAATCCTGTGTGCGACAGATTCCAAGGTACGGGCGATTGACGATGTGGACCATTGGATTCTGTTGCGCCGGAATATCGGCGAGCTGCAGCTCGAACAATTCCGGAGGCTGGCGGAGCCTGGCGAATTTTTGAGCGACTTCGTGGCTTTCTTCTCGCGCTGCCAGGACGAGCTGGTGAGCTGCGAGGATTATCAGCGCTACGTGGACGGACTGCGCCGGAGCTATGAAGGGCGGAAGAGACAGCTGGAGCCGGATGCGCGACGGCTTGAGGAAGACGAACTGGCGCGGCAGGAAGAGCTGGCGCGCGCGTATCGGGTGAGTGAGCGGCTCTTGCGCGAGAACAACCTCATCACGTTTGGCGCGCAACTGATGCAGGCCGTGATGCTGCTGCGATCGGATGCGGCGCTGCTCGAACAACTGCGCGCGCAATATCGCTACATTTTGGTGGACGAATTTCAGGACACGAACATCGCTCAGCTGGAGCTTCTTTATTTATTGGCTGGCAATCGGCGCAATATTGTCGCGGTGGGAGATGATGACCAGGCGATTTACCGGTTTCGCGGCGCGTCGTTCGGCAGCTTCACTATTTTCCTGAAACGATTCTGCGGCGTGGGCGACAGCAAGCTGGCTGTGGGTGGGAACAAGCATCTGGTATCGCTGACGCAGAACTACCGATCAACTCAACGAATCCTTCGAGTGGCAGGCGAAGTGATTTCCGCAAATGAGAAATCGCCACTGCTTCCCCCAAAAAGGCTGAAAACAGACAATCCCGACGGCGAAAGAATTCGCGTGGCTGAATTTGGCACGCCGGATGAAGAAGCGCACTGGGTTGCGTCAGAAATCGAGCGGCTGCATGGGCCGGGGAATCCCTGGCGCAATTTTGCGGTGCTATATCGCAAGCACACGCATCGCGACAAATTGCTCGAAGCGTTGAGGCGGCGCGCCATTCCGTTCGTCATCAAGAGATTTTCGATACTTTCGAGCACGATTGTGCGCGATCTGCTGGCGTATTTGCGGCTGATTGCGGTCCCTTCGGACAACGTGGCGTGTGCGCGCGTGCTGGCGGCGCCTTACTGGGGACTCGAGCCGCGCGATCTAGTGCGATTGGCGGAACGCGCGGAGAAAAATCGCCGTCGTCCGCTTTCCGAGGAACTTGATGCGGTGCAGGGCGAATTGCCATTCGCGCGTGTAGGCACGCATTTGCCGGAACTGGTGAGCATGCTGAATCGCCTGCGGCAGACGGCACGGCGCGTGACAACCAGCGAACTGCTGGACGAATTAATTCGCAGCCTCGAAGTGGCGCCGTTGCCCTCGGACGCGGATCATTTTTACATAGAGCGTCTCGCGGAATTCGGGAAAGCGTGGCAGCAACGGAGCGAGGGCACGAAGCTGCGGGATTTCATCGAGTACCTCGATTTTTTTGAGGAGGCTAACGGCGATATCTGCCTGGAGGACGAACCGTCGGACGATGCTGTACAGCTGATGACGGTGCATTCGGCCAAGGGGCTGGAATTTCCGCACGTGTTCATCCTGCATCTGAACAAGCGCGACTTCCCTTCTGGGACGCGGCCGGTGATGTTCGAGTTTCCAGCCGAGTTGATGAAAGAAGAAAAACCAGAAGGCGATTTTCAGATTCAGGAGGAGCGGCGGCTTTTTTATGTGGCACTCACGCGGGCGCGGCAGCGGCTGACGCTTTCGACGATCGTCAACAAATTTAAGAAGCCTTCGCCATTTCTCGACGACTTTCTGATGAACCCGCAGATTCAGAAATTTGACGCCGTGCAGTCGTCACCGAAAGTGGTGTTGCCGCTGGAAGAAGAAGTGGCGGCGCCGGCTCCGGATTTGAGCGCTTCCCTTCCCCTGTTTGCCGGGCTCAGCATTATCGAGCCGCGGGCGTACTCGCGAGTGGCGCTTTGGGCGAAGTCGTATCATCCGCCGCTGGGCGAGCCGCTGCAATTGAGCGCGTCGGCGATCGAGAGCTACCAGAAATGTCCGATGCAATATTTGTTCGAGAGGGCGTGGCGTCTTCGCGGTGGGCCAAGCGCAGCGATGACGTTCGGCAACGCTATGCATACGACGATCAAGGAATTTGTTTCCGACCTGCGGAAGAAGCGAAAAGTTTCGCTCAATGATCTGGTCGCGGTGTATGAACGCGAATGGTCGTCGGCGGGATATTCCGACGATTATCACGAGGAGGAGTATCGCAAAGAAGGCAGGAAGGAACTCGAGAATTTCTGGCACACGTATTCGGCGAGTCCGCCTGAAGTGATGTTTCAGGAGAAGGCATTCGAACTGATGTGCGCCCACGACGTAATCGTGAAGGGCCGCATCGACCAGGTGAATTATGTGGGGCCCGAGCAAGACGACGTGGAGATCGTTGACTACAAGACGGGGAAACCGAAAGATTCAAGAAAAGCGGACAGCAGCCTGCAACTAAGCGTGTACGCGATTGCAGCCGAGGAAGTGCTGGAGCTGAATCCGGCGCGAATGGTTTTTTACAATTTGACGACGAATGAAGCGGTGGCCACGACGAGAGATGCGAAGGCACTTGGGAAGGCGAAGCAGGTGATAGCGGAAGTTGCCGACAGGATTCGCGCGCAGGATTTCGCAGCGAGACCCGGATACCATTGCAAATATTGCGACTTCGAGCCGCTGTGTCCCGCGCACGAGCAGTTGATTTCAATTCGACCTGCGGGCCGTTAAAACAAATCAGTTTATCGAGTGCGCCAAAATAAAAACGGGGCGCCTTGTGAGCGCCCCGTTTCAGGATTGGTTCCGCGCATAACTACTGGAACTTTCTCCCCGCGAGTTCTGCGCGTCTTCGTTTCCGAATCGCGCTGTTCCCGCCTTGTTCATCTATACGGGCGTGACAGAATGAAGTCAAGCAGAAAAACTTTTCAGGCGATTGCAATCGTGGAACATTCTGCCGCGTCCAGCGAAGGACATCTTGCGCGCAACTGACGCGCCGGCGGCAGTTCACTGATTAGGTTTATTCACAGCGCTTGAGTAGTATCCTTCGCGCGCGGAGACATCGAGATCGGGCCGGCGAACGCGTACTTCGATTGTGTGATAGTCCTTGGTGCGATCGGCTTCTTCGGGAGTGAACGCAAGAATATATTGATTGCGAGCCTGCTCGGTGACTTTCGAGTAGAGCCGCTCGAGATCAGGGGCGTTGCCGGCGAAGAAAGCGTCGCCTCCCGTATTCTGAGCATATTTTTCCAGCCGCGCGGTTTCATGCTGCAGCAGCGCATGGCCAACAGAAATCGAATACACGGAGACATCGGCGGTGAGCAAAAGCTGAATGGTCTGATTGAAGTTGTGCTCGTTCTGGCGAGAATTATTCCCGTCAGAAATCAGGAAAACACTTTTGCGGCGGTCGCGGCCGCGGCCCTTGAGCATTTCGGCCGCGGCGTAAACGGCATCATCGAGGCATGTCGTTTGAGGCGGAATCTTAGCGCCGAGCGGCGTAGGTGCGCCGGTCTCGAGCGAATGACCGTTTGCAGTAGGTCCGGCGGTGAGCGGGCCACCATCAAAGCCGGCGCCAGGAAAATGCGAACCGAGATCAAGGCGCTTGAGCGTGGTGAAGAGCTGATCATTGTTGAACGAGAAATTGGAAACGGTCTTCGGAAACTGATCGTAGGTTACGACGGCAACTTCGTCGGCGGGTCCGAAGCCAGCGGCGATCGCGATCAGGCTCTTCTGGACCTGCGCCGATTGTTTCTGCGAAAGATTGTTGTCGATCACGACCACAGCAGAAAGCGGGAACGGATCGGAGGAAAACCGTATAATCTTCTGCTCGATGCCGTCCTGGAGGACGCGGAATTCGTCGCGGCGAAGATCGCCCACCAGTTGGCCGTCATGATTTTTCACGGTGACCGGCACGACGACGATATCGGTGCGGGTTCGGATGTACGCGCGCGTGTCGCTGTCTCCGGATTTTCCTTGCTGTGAAGCGGTGGACGCTGGATTCGGGGCGCGCTGGCCAGGCTGTTGATTTTGCGGAGGCTGGTCCGGCGGAGTGGTCGGCGATGTGGCGGGCGGTTGCAGAGATGGCGGTGGTGGCGCTTGCTGCTGTCCGCCCTGCTGTTGAGATTGCACGCGAACGGGACTACCCACGGAGCACAGAACGGCGAGGCACGATGCGATTCCAAGCAGCTGAAAATTTCGCGTCATCTGGATGTCTCTCTTATCGCCTATGGACGACGCCCGCCAAACTTTGGTTTCACTTGCCGTACCCGATTCGGGCCAAACATCCGGCGGCGCGTGCTGTGCATCGTATCAGTCTGAATCGGCCAACTGAATTGCTTCTCAGGGAGAGTATACAATGCGTGTGACCACCTTCGCGGCGACAATTGTCACTGCCAGCCTCACCTTCGGTTTAACGCTCGGCAGCACCGGATTTCCGGCCGCGAGCGCCGCCGCGCAAGCCATCGGGAACACCCAGAACCCGAGCAATAATCAACCGGCACAGCAAGGCCAACAGGGACAACAGCAAGATCAGCAAAAGCAAAATCCACAATCGCAGCAGCCACTGCGCGTTCAGGTAAACCTCGTCAACGTTTTCGCCACAGTCCGCGATAAACACAAAGGAATCATCTCCAACCTCAAAGAGGATGACTTCAAGATCCTCGAGGACGGAGTCGAACAGAAAGTCGCCTACTTCTCGAAAGACGTGGACCTGCCAATCACGCTGGGGCTGCTGATCGATACGAGCGGAAGCATGGATCGCGTGCTGCCGGCCGAGCAGGATGCGGCGTCGCGATTCTTGCGCCAGGTGATGCGGCCCAAGGATTTGACGATGGTGATCAACTTCGACCTGGACGCCAATTTGATCGCTGATTTCACGCAAGATGTGTCGGTGCTCGAGCGCGCGATTCGCAGCACGGTGATGAATGCTCCTGCGGCCGGAATCGGCGGGACGGCCGGCACGATCCCGAATAGCGGAGGCGGAACGGTCCTCTACGATGCGATTTACCTGGCTTGCCACGACGAACTCTCGACGGAAGCGGGGCGCAAAGCGGTGATTGTTCTGACCGATGCAGTAGATGAGGGCAGCCGGCTCCGCGTGCAAGACGCGGTTGAGGCTGCACAGCGCGCCGATGCGGTGATTCACGTACTTCTGATTGCGGATCCCGGCGTTTATGGCTTTGGCGGTTTCGGTAATCCCGGGCCGAGCGTCGCGAAGAAGATGGCGGACGATACGGGCGGACGCGTGATCGACGTCCACAATTCGAAAACACTCGAAAAAGCGTTCGACGAAATTTCCGAAGAGCTTCGCTCGCAATACGTACTCGGCTATTACCCCACCAACACGAAACGCGACGGCACCTTCCGCAAGATTCAAGTGGAAGTAAAAGAGCCGGACACCAAGGTGCTCGCCCGCAGAGGATACTACGCGCCTGGGCATTCACGGGATCAGTAGCTAGCGGTCACCTCGGAATAACTATTTGGATGCAGGGGCGGATGGCGATTGCGCGTTAGGGTAGTAGCCTTTGCGCGTGCGAACTGTGAGATTCTTCCGGTCCGTTTCCACGTTAATTTTGCGGTATTGCCCGTTCGCGAGTGGATCGCTGGGAGAGTACGCGATGAAATACTGGCTGCGTAATTCGGTTCCGATATCTACGAACGATTGTTCGAGATCGTCAACGCGGTACGGGAAGAAAACGCGGCCTCCACTCTGCTCAGCGAACTGCTGAAGGACCTTATCGCCGCCTTCCACGTGTATTTTTTTTGGCGCGTTAGCGTCGGATATCGAAAGCCAGTCTGTATTCGTGCTGATGGCGTAGATCGAGGCTTCGGCGCGAATCGCCGCTTCGATCGCCTCGCTCAACGCCCGATCGCTCAAGTTGTCGTCGCCGTCGCTGATCACCACAAGTACGCGCCGGACTTCCGGGTTTCCCGTTTGCGGAAGCGGTGGGTTCGACAATTTCTCCGTTGCTTTATAAATCGCGTCGTTCAAAGCAGTTCCGCCGCCGGCGCGCTGTTTGCGAATCGCTTTCGTCAGCAAGGCCAAATCGCCGGTGTAGTCCTGAATCACCTCGGGCTCGTTGTCAAAGGTCATCAGAAAAGCCATGTCTTTGTTGCGGCGGATTACGCTATTTAGAAAATCAATCGCCGCGTCCTGCTCGAATTCGAGGCGCGGGCGGATGCTATTCGAAGTATCGAGAAGCAGACCGATGCGAAGCGGGAGATCCGTCTCACGGCCGAAAAACCGGATTTCCTGCGGCGAGCCATTTTCGAAAACCTTAAAGTCGGACTGATCGAGGGTGGTAATGAAATTATGGCGGCGATCGGTGACCGTGGCGACGAGATGGACGAGGCCAGAAGTCACCTGAATGGGAGGCGCCTGCTTTTGATTCTGGAGCGGAATCCCCTGTGACGAATCGCTCTGAGCGGGGGCCGGTGCACTGGCCGGAGGCGGCGGAGACTGTGGGGCAGGTTGTTGAGCAGCGATGCGCGGCGCGGTCATTACAAAAGCAAACGCCGCCAGAAGCATCAGTGAGCGATTTGGCCGTAGCGTTTTCACGTGGGGGATTATAGGAACTCCTTCAGCGCAGCGTCAATCGAAGCTGGATCCAGTTTCATAGCATGTCCAAGAGATTTCAGGTATGCAACCAACTCTAGAGCAATGGGAGCGCGGAATTGCACTCGCTGGCCTGTGCGCGGGTGGGCAAAAGCAATCCTCGCCGAGTGCAGGAAATTTCTGCCGAGCGGCGGAAGTTGAATGGCTCCGATCCGTTCCTGGCGTGGCGCGCCGTACAGAGTGTCACCGACAACGGGGGCGCCGAGAGCTGAAAAATGAACGCGAATCTGATGCGTGCGGCCGGTGTGAAGATTCGCTTCGATCAGCGTGAAGCCATCGAGGTGAAGGCGCGTTTTCCAATCTGTACGCGCTTCGCGGCCTTCGCGCCTTCGAGCGGTCATGCGTGCTCGACGGTGAAGATCGCGGGCGACAGGCAAATCCACGGTGCCTTTTTCGCCCTTCAGCTTCCCGTGCAGCAGCGCCACATAGGTTTTCTCGACGAGCCGCGATTGAAAATCCTTGACGAGCTTGCGATGGGCTGCATCATTTCGCGCAATCACGATCGCGCCCGACGTTTCCTTATCGAGACGGTGGACGATCCCGGAGCGCAGCGGCCCGCCGATCGTCGAAAGCCCGCTGACGCCGCCAAACCGATGTAGTAGCGCCGCAACCAGAGTGCCGGTATCAGCGCCCGCGCCTGGGTGAACGATGATTCCTGCCGGCTTATTGATGACGGCGATGTCGTCATCTTCGTAGATCAGATCGAGCGGAATGTTTTCAGCCTCGACACCGGCGGGAAGGGTGGGCGGAATATCTATGACAACCGTTGCACCCTCCTCGACCTTGTGCGAGGGCTTCATCGCGGCGCCGTCAACGAGCACGCGTCCTTCATCCATGAGTTCTTGGATGCGGGTGCGGCTGATCTCGGCGAGTTCCTGGGCGAGAAAACGATCGAGGCGGACACCGGACTGCTCGGCCGGCACGACAAGCTCAATTCGCTCGGGCATCGAGTTCTCAGATGGTTGTTGGTCAGTCATGCGCGGTAATCGGAATGGGTCCCACCCTGAGCGCGGACAAACCCAACATTTCAGCACGCACTCTACTGCCCGGCCGCAGTGGGAGCAACCGTGGACATGGGCGCCATCGGAGCGGAGCCGCGCAATCCGCGCCACCAGAGGAATGCGCCGGTAAGGATCAGCGCCACGCTGGTGAGTTGCATCAGGGAAACGCTATTGTGAAACATAAGCGTGCGGCCGGGGTCACCGCGGAAGAATTCGATTGTGCCGCGTTCGAAACCGTAGAGAAGAAAGTAGGTGCCGACGAGTTGTCCAGTAAACCGCTGGCGCCTCGCCAGCCAAACGATTATCAGAAAATTCAGAAACTCCGCCGCGGATTCGTAGATCTGCGTGGGATGAAGGGGAGTGTGAAGCGTCGTGCCGGCGATCTGTTCGGCCAATTCGTTCTTGAAGGTAATGGCCCAGGGCACCGACGTAGGTTTGCCGTAGCAACATCCCGCAAGCAGGCAGCCCAGGCGACCAACTGAGTGGCCTAGTGGGACGGCGAACGCGAACGTGTCGAGCAAAGGCAGAATCGGAATCCTTTTCGCGTAGGTATAAATGATGATCGTGGCCATCGCGCCGACCACGCCGCCGTAGAACGTGCCGCCCGATTGAATCACCGTCATGCTGAAAATTTCGCGCGGATTGGCTCGATAATAATCCCACGCGGAGAGTACGAGCCAGATTTTCGCCATGATCAGCGCCACCAGCACCATGTAAATGCCGAGATTCCACACATCGTCGGGATTGAGCCCGTGCTTAGGGGCTTGAAGTCGCGCGTACCAAAGACCAAGCAACACCCCGCCCGCTACAAGCACGCCGTACGAATAGACAGGCATCGAACCGATGTGGAAAAGGATCGGCAGCATCAGGAAGCTCGCTCGTGAGTAGGATGCCGCCAGTCGCGAAACAGTTCGAGGACCACAAGACCAGCGCCGACAACGATCGCGGAATCGGCCACATTGAATGTGTACCAGTGGTAGTTGCC
>DATNKB010000532.1:0-8599 GCA_035603595.1 Candidatus Dormiibacterota bacterium | reverse complement strand
CACGCCGCCCGATTTTTTCGACGACGCCCTCGCCAAGCTTGACCAGATTCTCGCCGCCTATCACACCAACTCGCGGCTCACCGAGCATGTCACCGACGCGCGCATCGAACTCGCCGAACTGCGCTCCTCGATCGAGCCCGTCCCGCCCGGCACGCCACAGTCGCTCAACATAGACGAGCTGCTCGTCGCCACCGCGACGGGCGCCACCGCGCCGCCATCGGGCGCGAATCAGCCGCCAGCGGCATCGTCCAATTCGGAGCCTGCAGCCAATTCCGAATCCGCAAATAATTCTTCAGCTGCCACCAATTCCGGATCAGCGAGTAGTCCTTCATCTGCCGGTAACTCCAAAGCCGCTGCGAATTCTTCATCTGCTTCAGCGACCAGTAATTCCAAGTCCGCGAGTAACGCTTCATCTGCTGGTAATTCCAAATCCGCGCCGAACGTCGCCGCGAGTCAGGTCTTCGTCGGCGCGCCACGAATCCTCGCCATCGGCGCGGTGCTCAATCCCGCGTCGCTCGGGGGCAATCTTCTCGACGCGACCAGCATGCCCTCCAGCGCCGAAATTCTCGAGCCACCTCCGTCGCGCATCTTCGCCGACAACGTGCACGTCGAAAACCTCACCATCGTCGGCGCCGCGCAAACCCTCGATGGCATCCACTGGAAAAATGTCACGTTCATCGGCACGCACCTCCGCTACGAGGGCGGGGAAGTGGACCTCCACGACGTCCGCTTCATCCACTGCATGTTCGGCTTCCCCTCCGACGATCGCGGCGGCCGCCTAGCCACAGCCATAGCCCGAGGCCAAACCACAGTAGTAATCGAGTAGCCGTCGTTCGCCATCTGTTGCTAATTGTCCTTGATAGCGATTCGCTTCGGTTTCCGCAGACCGCAGTGCACGCACTCTTGCCCTAAACTCCATCGCCCGAAAAAGCTTTTGCCGCATCGCGGACACTGAAATATCCTTGCCCGAGTCCAAGTCCACAAGAGAAGCACGCCCCACAGAAGCGGAAAGAGCCAGCCCAATCTCAGCGTAGGAAAGAATCTCCGGGAGAGCGTCCCCGCAACCCACATTACCGGCAACATGGCGAGGAACTCGAGTAGCACATATAGCTGAATTCTGGTCTTCCGTATCTCGTATCTCGCCCACTCCTGCATGTACCCGGTCATAGAATCTCCATGCACCGCACTCCTGGCCGCGTCTAGCTTTTCAGTAGCACAGGCAATCCTGCCTGTGCCAACGAAACAATACGCCTCCATCGCTGATTCTTGGCGCGCATTTCGACATCGTTCTTTTCTTTCCTACTGACGTCAACCCAACGACGCCAACGTTTCCTCGCATCGCGAACAACAGATCCTAGCAACTTGCGGCACAGGCAGGATTGCCTGTGCTACCTAAACCCACGCGCGAAATCAAAGAACCGCCATCACCAAGCGAGAATCGAATGCCCACTTCGAATCAAACTGCAAGACCCGACGCCTCGATCGTCCCCATCGAAGGCCCGGCTCAAGCCGCGCAGCTTAGCGGCGCCGACGGTTTTCGTACCGCCGGGGCTGCTTCTGACGCGCTAACCGCGCGGCCGGCGCATTTGCCTTCGTCTTTTTCCCCCGCGCCATTCGGCGCGAATAACGAACAACTCCCCGAACGCCTCCAATCCGCGCTCCGCCGCATCGTCCAGCAATTCGGAACCGAATCCGAATCCACGCGCCGCCAGGAAATTCGCCGCATCAAGCAGGCGCATCAATTCTGGCGCGGCTTGCAATACCTCTGGTGGAGCGAGCGCGACCAGAACTGGCATCTCCCCTTCGAACAAAAACTCACCGACGGGTCTTCGATCGAGGACCTACCGCGCTACGAATTCGTCACCAATATTTACCAGGCCTTCGGCCTCTCGATCGTCAGCGTGCTCTCGCAGGACGTGCCGCGCGTCCGCTTTTTCCCCTCCTCCGCGCAGGCCGAAGAAGATGTCTCCGCCGCGAAAGCTGCCACCGAAGTCGCTCAGCTCGTCGAACGCAACAATCGCATCGGAAATTTAATCGTGGACGAAGCGTTCAATCTCTGGACCGACGGCAAAGTCGGAGCCTACGTCCGCTTCGTCGTCGACGGCCAGCGCTTCGGCTTCCACCCAGAAACCGAAATCGCCGCCCGCGAAGTAAAAATCGGCGAGGATGTCTACGTCTGCCCCGACTGCGGCGAAGAAACCCCGGCCCCCGATTCTTCAGTAGGGGCACGGCATGGCGTGCCCGAACGCGCCAACGGCAACCACGCGCCATCAAGCACAGCCGCTCGCTCGAGCGCTGCGAATTCCGGCATCAACTCCGAGGCGGATGGCTCGACCTCGCCAAGTTCGATCGCCGGGCACGGCAGTGCCGTGCCCCTACTGTCGGAAGGGAACGCCGCGGTCGCGTGCGACCAGTGCGGCGCCCTCCTCACCTCCGAAAATTTCGTCGCCGCTGAAACCGTCACCGTGCCTTCCGTCGAAACGCGCCTCCGCGTCCCCAACGGCCAGGAAGTGATCACCATCGTCGGCGGCCTCGAACTGAAAACTCCGCCATGGGCCGGCGAGATGCATGAATATCCCTACCTGCAATGGAACATGGAAGTGCACCAGGCGCGCCTTCGCGCCGCGTATCCGCACGCCGCCGATAAAATCGGCTCGCCAGTTGCGACCGGCTCGCAGGAATACGAACGCCTCGCGCGTCTCGCGCAATCGCAGGGCGGACCGCTCACCGAAGGCGGCGATTTCAATATCAACCTCATCACGTTCCAGCGCACCTGGCTGCGTCCGTGGGCTTTCTTCGCGCTCGACGATAAATCTCTGCGCGACGAACTCCTCCAACTTTTCCCCGATGGCGCCTATGTTGCATTCGCAGGCGAAACCTACTGCGAATCGCGCAGCGAAAATATGGACGACCACTGGCGCGTCCTCCACGCGCTGCCCGGTGACGGCTCGAGCGGCCGGCCTGCACTTGGCGACTCGCTCATCAGCGTGCAGGAACGTTTCAACACGCTCTCGAATCTGCAGATCGAAACCTACGAGTACGGCATCCCGCCGATTTACGCCGATAGCGAAGTGCTCGATTTCGACGCGCTTCAAAATCAAACCGCCGAGCCCGGCGCGCACTATCCCGCGCGCTCCAAGCCCGGCCAATCGCTCGCCTCGGGATTTTTTCAGCCTGCGCCCGCCGAAGTGCCGCCCGATCTCGCCGAGCACGCCGCGAATCTGATGGGCCCCGTCGCGCAATTTCTCACCGGCGCATTCCCCGCGCTGTTTGGCGGCGCGATGGCCAATAACGACACCGCCGCCGGTTACGCCATGGCGCGCGACCAAGCCATGGGCCGCATCGGCCTCGTCTGGCGCCGCATGAAATTTTTCCACGCGGACGTGATGCTGCTCGCCGTCGATTGCTTCCGCCGCAATCGCCCAAATGATGTGGAGGTCACACTGCTCGGCGCAGGCGCAGCCTTCGAATCAAGATGGATTCGCCTCGCAGATTTGAAGGGGAATTTATTCAGCTACCCGGAGACGGATGAGCAGTATCCGACGCTCTGGTCGCAACAGCGCGGCGTCCTGCTGCAGCTGCTAGGCAGCCCAGATCCAGAAATGCAAGCCGTGCTCTCGCATCCAGAAAATCTAGCGCTAGTGAAACGCCTGATCGGCCTCGAAGAATTGGTAATCCCCGACGAAGAATCCCGCACCAAGCAATACCGCGAAATCGCGCAGCTCGTCGCGGAATCGCCAGTCGCAGGTCCAGTCGCAAACAACGCCACCGCCGATTCCGTCACCATGCTACCCAGCATCATGCCCGACGAATTCGCCGACAATCACCGCGTCGAACTCGAAGCCTGCATGCGCTGGTTCTCCTCCGACGCAGGCCAAGTAGCCAAGATCGAAGTTCCCGCCGGCTACGCCAACGTCCGCGCCCACGCCATGCTGCACAAATCGTACCTGCTAAAACAGCAAGGCGCGTTGCTGCAGCACCCGTCCAACCTACTCCCCCCGCGTCCAACGAAGTGATTCGTGCTTGCAGATGTGGAGTGTGGCAATCCTAAAAATCTTTCGGATGAAAAACGGTCAGCCCGGGAATTTGCTTGAAGTCATCTTTTTCGTCGAAGGTGAGAATGAAATCGACACCGTTGTTCTTCATAATCACGCTGTGAATCACGTCACCCACGCCAGAGTGGTACTGCAAGATTCCCTCCCGGACGTCGTAGAAGAATCTGTCGAAATCGTAATTCTTGTCGGGACTAACATCTTTGAAGTGCAATTTAAGGTTTCCGAAGCTCTCGATGAATAGACGCTGTTCGATATCCGCGACATCCGCTGCTGCCATTTTCTTTTCGGAGATCAGGATGTTGACAGTTTCGGTCAGCGCCCAAGTCGAAGTGGAAAGGTAGACGTCACGCGCGCGGGCGAATACATCCAGAGCACGCTGAACCATCTTTTTCTTTGGGGCTTCCCGCGAATCGGTTGAGTAGTACGAAATCAGGATGTTGCTGTCGAGATAGATCGACCTCATCTACTCTTTTGTGCGGGAAGCACGAGTGCGGTAGGCCTTCACCGAAATCGTTCCGCCCGATTTCAGCCGAAACTTCACTGTGACGGGTTTCACGACGGTCTTGGAAGTCGAACGGGCAGTACGTTTCTTTCTCATGGTAGGGATTTTAACACTTCTAGTGGAGCAGCGCCGCCGGATTCCCCAGTCAATAACGGGCTACAGCGTGCGCTCGATCGAGCTGCCCGCTACGCGCGACGCGCCGTATACGCTTTTCTGCGACGGCGGCGGCGCCACCAATCGCACCACGTGCAGCAGCCGCTCCGGTTTGAACGGCTTGGCCATGCACACCACCGCACCCAGTTGGTGGCTTGCGGAATAATCGGCGGGCTGTGCCGAGCGCGTCAGCAGAATCACCGGCACGCGCTGCAGGCGATCGTTGCGCTTGATGATCAGGCATAGATCGTGCCCGGTCATGTCCTCGCCTTCCACTTCCGCAAGGAACACGGCCGGCACCGTGGTGCGCAATACTTCCAGAGCCTGCTGCGCCGTGGGCACCACGATCACGGTGTAGCCGTCCGACTGCAGAATATTTCGCATGATGTCTGCGGTGCGCGGGTCGGACTCGACCGCCAGCACAATCGCTTGCTGCTTCACCGCGGCGCTTGCCGCTGCGTTCGAAGCTTCCTGCGTCGCCTGCGAATGCGCGAGCGGTGAATCCACAAACGGATCCGCCACGCTCAACTTTGTTTTCGAAGCGTATGCACCGTTCGACGCGTACGCACCGCCCGACGCGCCCGCGCCCGTCGGCACTTTCTTCTCACTCTTCGCATCCGCCTTCGCCGCGCAGAATTGCACCGCCACTCCGTGCTGCTGGCTGCCGCTCGGAGACGATTCCACTCGCACCACTTCTGCTTTCTGCGCCGTGTTGAAGTCGCCCGCAGCCGTCGAGTAGGGAAACGTCACCTCGAGCATCTGCCCTTTCCAGTAGCCGGCGCGCGCGCTCGTAAAAAGCAGGCCGTCGCGCGACACGTCCACGCTCTTGCACACTTCTTCAAACGGCTCCGGTGAATTCACCACCCGCACATGCACCTGTGCGGAAATTTTCGCGCGCTTGCGCCGGCGGCGTTCGATCCCGGACAAATTACTTTTCTGATTATTTGAATTCGAGGATGATTTGGAACCGGAAGTAGCGGATTTACTTCGAGCCTCTGCGGAGGTCGTTGGGATGGTGCTCATTTCCACACCTCAGAAATTGTGATCGCTTCCTCAGGAACGCGCAGCTTGCTGTGCTCCCCGTTGATATAGATGTACATAAAAGCGAAAGCCAGCGAAATAGTACGTTCGTTTCAAACTAAAACCGGCCCGTACCATTTTCCACGGTACCTCGTAAGTACAGCATTTGCCGCGCCGTTGGCGAATAGTTTTCCACAGCCGGTGCAAAAGTACAGGTGCGCCCCTGGAACACCACCTGTACCTTCAGCCCAGGACTAAGCTTTCGCCCAAGGGCGAAAACGCCTTTCAGTAGCACAGGCAATCCTGCCTGTGCCTGCGTAGGAACGCAGCATCGCTGCGCTAGACCTGCAAGATCAAGGAACGCGTTCTTTGGTTTCCTTGTTTTGCGACGCTGCGCACATAGCAACTTGCGGCACAGTCAGGATTGACTGTGCTACTGGAGAACCGCATGCCGTCCGCAACACGCGCGCCCGCCGCACCTTTGGCCGCGACATCCACAGCGTCGCCATTGCGCAACGCCGCTCCCGCGGCCCCCGCGCCGCCACGCGCCACCGACGACGAAATACTCGGCATCACGTCCCCGCGGAAAAATCCGCCGCGCGACACCCAGCAGCTCGAATTCGATTTCGACGCCGCCGATGCCGCAGATAGCGCCGATGGTTTACGTACCGCCGGGACGTTCTCTGACGCGCTCGCCGCGCAGTCGGCGCCTTTACCTTCCGCGCAAAATGACAATTCAAACACGCCCGTCGCCCACACGGCGAACGCGCACGCCACCATCCCCGAACCCGCGCACCTCCGCGCCACCTTCGACGCCAACCCCGAACTGCGCTCCGCCTGGCGCGACGCCTCCGCCTACCGCGAATCCTTCGCCACGCCCGACGCCGCCCGCCAAGCCACCGCGCTCCTGGCCGACGTCAACCACATGGACGCGCTCTTCTTCTCGCGCCGACCCGAAGACCACGCCTCACTCGCCCGCGCCATCGCGAATCTAGATCCCGCCGCCTTCGCCTCGCTAGCGGAAGCGATGCAAAGCATCGCGGCCGGTTCAGTAGCACAGGCGTCCGCCGAAAGGCGGCTGATGGAGATGACGACTGTGCCCCAAGCAACAACCAGCGCGATCGCGCCACACCTGCACCCGCTCGCCAACGCGACAGAAAACGCACCGCACCGCATGTCCTCGCTCGACGAATCATCCACTCAGCCACATGCTACGCAGGCACAGGCGTCCGCCGACAGACGGCCCAGGGAAATGACGCCTGTGCTCCCTGAAACCGCAAACCAGGCGCACGCGCAATCCGCCACCGCAAACGAATCGCAGCTCGCCTTCCTCCACGCCGCCAACGCCGCCGCCGTCGAAGGCGTCGTCGCCGCGATCGAAGCACAAGTCGAGCGCCTGCTCCCCAAAGGCGTCGCGAAAAACGCGCGCACGCGCGTGGTCGGCGAAATTTACCGCGAACTCGATTCGAGCCTCCGCTCGAATCCGCAATTTGCTGCGCAGCTGCGCGACGCCTTCCGCTCCGGCTCGCTCGACGACGGTCACCAGCGCGCCATCGTCTCGCTGCTCACAGGACGCGCCCGCCAGACGCTCCCCGGCGTAGCCAAACGCGTGCTCAGCGAATGGACCTCGACGATCGTCAGCGCCGCAAACGAACGCCGCACGCGCCAGCGCACAGCCGAACGCCGCATTGATATCGCAGGCTCCAGCGGAGCAGGGAACGACGGCCGCAGATCCATGTCGCCCCGCGACCTGGATTACGCCCGCCTAACCGACTCCGACATTTTGAATTTGTAGTTCAGTAGCGTAGGCTTCAGCCTGAGCCCCAAACAGCTACGTGCTGGATGTCGCGAAGACAAGGAAACGCTGGCATCGTTCTTGCATTTACGTTCGCCGAAAAAAACAACGCAATCGCGCGGGAAGTAAATATCGTTGGTCTTACAATGTTTTTGCGCAGGCGCAGGCTGAAGCCTACGCTACTTAAACCTAATACACCCGCTTCAGCTTCGGCGTATAAAAAGTCTCGTACTCCACAGGTATCGTCCCGCAATTCTGAATCGGAAAGCGCGCCGTCTTGATCCACGCGGCAACTTTCTGCTGGCCGTCCGGATCAGCCGCCGCACGCACCGGCTCCGCCTGCACCACGCGCCCATCCGCGCCCACCAGCACGAAAAATTCGCTCAGCTTCTTCAGCTCATCTTGCGGAAACGACGGCTGGTCGTAATCTTCGAGCGACGGCGCGGCAGCAAGTGTCGAGCACCAATCCCGCACAGCCGCATCCGGCGGCGGAGTAAACGGATCGCCGTCAAACTTCGTCACGTTCTCGAGCGTCTCCACATTCGCCTCGATCTTTGCGGGCGGCATACTTTCCGTGGCCACCGTCGTCGTCATGTGCATCGGGTAGCGCTTCACGCCCAGCGATTTGAAAGCCGTCAGCTCCACGTCCGATGGCACATTCAGAAAATTCCCCTGCGCGCTGATCGAAGCGATCTGCTTCGAATCGGGCTCAAAGCAGATTTGCGCAGTGCCTTGCTGATTCGTGTTCGCGTCGAGCTTGCTGATGTGAATGCACGAGCGCGTCTGCCCATCCACCTGCTCGTCCGCAACGCTGATCACGTCGTAGTCCACCATCAGGTATCCAGGCATGGGCGATTTCACCAGGTCGCGCACATTGCGCAGTGGTAGAGTCACAGTCACGCTCGTTCGCGTCGTGTACATTTTGTCGCCGACAGCCACGTCGGTCTCTTGCGCACTGCCCAATTGGAACACTTCGCGGTAGTGCTGCGTGCCCGACCAGAAAATTTCGTACGTGCCGTCCTGCACCTGCCCAGCCACTTCGTAGTGAAAGCGCACCAGCTGATGAAAAGGCGC
>DATNKB010000531.1:0-3496 GCA_035603595.1 Candidatus Dormiibacterota bacterium | reverse complement strand
CTCGCCGGTGATGAGCACGTTCGCGTCAGACGGGCCAACGCGCGAGATCAAGTCGAGCACAGGACGCATGGCCGCGGACTCGGCGATGAGCGTCGGGCGTCCATCGGCGCGCAGGAGGCGATTCTCCGCTTCGAGGCGCTGGCCTTTGCGCAGGGCTTGCGAGAGCTCGATCTGAGTTTTCAGGATCGCGAGCAGGCGCGCATTCTCCCAGGGTTTCTGAATGAAATCCTTGGCGCCGCGGCGCATCGCTTCGACGGCGAGTTCGAGGCTGCCCCACGCCGTCATCACGATGATGGGAAGCGTGCTGTCTTTCGACCGGATGTTTGAAAGCAGGTCGAGGCCTTCCTGGCCGGACGTGGTGTCGCGCGCGTAGTTCAAGTCCATCAGCAGCCCATCGAATTCGCGGGCTTCGAGCGCTGAGAGAACGGCGGCCGGGGAGGCGACAGTTTCCACGTCGAATCCTTCGCCTTTCAGAAGCAAGCGCAATGCTTCACGAATATCGGGCTGATCGTCGGCGACCAAAATGCGTGTTCGGTTGGAATGTGGGCTTGTCATGATGCGCGGAGCGTCTCCAGTCATTTTACCGCCATTATTGTCGCGAAGCGTTTCGGGTGTGTTGTTCATGGTTTTACTCGCTATTCGTAACGTAATGCAATCAAAGGATCGACTTTCGTGGCGCGGCGCGCAGGCAAATACGATGCGAGCAGGCCGACGGACACGAGTACAGCAGCAACGGAAAAATAGGTGAGTGGATCGAGCGCGCTCACGTCATAGAGAAAACTGCGGAGGACGCGAGTGAGCGCAAGCGAAGCCACGCAACCGATTCCAACTCCAAGCAAGGCGAGGCGCAGCCCCTGCCCCGTAACAAGCTGGAAGACTTGGCGCGGCTGAGCACCAAGCGCTATGCGAATTCCCATTTCATGAACGCGCTGCGTGACGGAGTAAGACATCACGCCGTAGATTCCAATCGTCGAAAGCAGCAGCGCGAGAACAGCGAAAAGGCCGAGCAGCCAGGTGCGAAAGCGCGGCTGGGCGACGGAAGTGGCCATGCTGTCTTCCATGGTGCGGACGTTGACCAGCGGTTGATTCTTATTGATTTCATTGAGAGCGCCGCGCAGTGCTGACGTTTCGCTTTTGGGATCGAGCGTGGTGCGCAAGATGACGGAAAGCTGAAACACAGGCAGAAGCGCGTCGATCTGGCGGTAGGGAATATACATTTCGGCTTGTGGTTCGGTTCCAAGGCCGGGGCGAACGTCGCCCACAACGCCGACGATTTCCATCCACGGGATTTGCGGATCGGGGGGCGAACCGATCTGCATGCGCTTTCCGATCGGGGAGCGATCCGGGAAATATTGCTTGGCCATCGTTTGATTGACGATGACGACGTCGGGCGCTTTTTCGCGATCGTTCTCCGTGAACATGCGTCCGGCAATGAGCGGGACGCCAATCGTCTCGAGATATTTTGGAGTGATGAAGCGAAAGCCGACCGCGGCGTATTCGCTGGCATTCTTGGGCGGTCGATCCATGATATTGAAGCGGATTAGGCCGCCGTTGCCGTTCATCGGCAGGAACGAAGCCGCGCCAGCGGAATGGACGCCCGGGAGAGTGCGAGTGCGTTCGAGCAATTGGTCAAAAAATTGGAAGCGCTGCTCGGGCTTGGGGTATTCAGTTTGCGAGAGAGGGATGTCCGCCGCGAGAAGATGATCCGTCTGGAAGCCGGGTGCGACAGATTGCATACGCTCGAAGCTCCGCAGCAGCAAACCCGCGC
The DNA here is from genome assembly GCA_035603595.1 of Candidatus Dormiibacterota bacterium. Lineage (GTDB taxonomy): Bacteria > Acidobacteriota > Terriglobia > Acidiferrales > UBA7541 > Palsa-295. Next base: position 1,728 of record DATNKB010000531.1, on the reverse strand, counting down.
CAACGAGCAGCAACATCGCGAGCGCAATTTCTGTGACGACGAGAATCGAGCGAAGGCTGTGGCTCGAGGCGCCGCCGGTTGAGCCACGGCTGGATTCATTGAGCGTTTCGCGCAGATCGAGTCTCGCGGTGCGAAGAGCCGGGACCAATCCAAACAGAATTCCTGTAAGCAGAGAAGCTGCAATCGTGAAGAAGAGAACCCAACGATCGATGCGCACGACGCCGACATCCGGAACGGTCCCGGCTGCGAGCCGCAGAAGCGGAGGTATGGAGATATTTGCGAGAAGGAGGCCCAGCGCACCGCCGAGCAAGGCGATAACGACACTTTCGGTGAGAAGCTGACGAATCACGCGCGTGCGCGAGGCGCCTAGAGCTGTGCGCACCGCGATTTCCTTGGAGCGCGAAGCGGCGCGGGAGAGCAAGAGATTCGCTACGTTGGCGCACGCGATGAGAAGGATGAAACCCACCGCGCAGAGGAGAACGATCAGCGCGGGACGAACATTCTGCACAACCTGGTCCTGAAGGTGAACCACGTCCGCACTGACGGAAGCATCGGCCTCGGGATATTGCTTGGCTAGTCGCGCGGTGATCGTCTTCATTTCGGCGCGCGCCTGTTCGAGCGGAACCCCTTGCTTCAAGCGCGCGGTGGCAATTATTCCAGGATGCCAATCGCGGTCGTCGGGAAGCGTATGGGCCCAAGGCTCAAACGGGACCAAAATGTCGGCAGCCTGGAGGAACTGAAAGCCCGAAGGCAAAACGCCGATAAGTGTGTAAGGTTGCGAATCGAGCGCGATCGTCTTACCGATCCAATCCGTGGAACCCCCAAAGCGACTCTGCCAGAGCGAGTAGCTGATCATGGCTACGGGCGGGCCGCCGACGCGGTCTTCCTCAGGAAGAAACGCGCGGCCGATGACGGGCGTGACGCCCAAAAGCGGGAGAAGCCCGGAGGTGACGTACCTGCCTTTGAATCTCTCCGGCTCGCCTCGGCCGGTGACCGTGAGATTTGTAAAGCAGGAGGCTTCCATGGATTCGAACGAGCGGCTCTGGTCACGCCAGTCCTTATAGTTCTGGTATGAGGTTGTGATCGTCGCGAACATGGAGTTGCGTTCGACGACCAGCATGATGTGAGAGGGATCGCGGTAGGCGAGCGGGCGAAGCAACACGCCATTGACGACGGTAAAGATCGCGGTGTTCGCGCCAATGCCGAGAGCGAGCGTCAGTACGGCGACAATGGTAAAGCCCGGATTCTTGAGAAGCATCCGGACACCGTATTTCAGATCGTGCAAGAAGCTATCCACTTTGTGCCTTTCCCGCCCCGTTCATCTCTATCGACTAATCGTGCCGTAATGCCGAAATCGGATCGACCTGCGTGGCGCGCCGTGCCGGGATGTAGCAGGCCAGGAGCGCGACGGCCCCGAGCCCTGCAACTACCGCTGCAAAAGTGGCGGGATCGCTGGCGCGCACTTCGAACAGCAAACTTGACAGCAGACGAGTGAGCGCCAGGGCGCCGGTGAGTCCAATCGCGATGCCCGCGAGTGCGAGTCTTGCTCCGCTCCCGACGATGAGCCGCCAGATGTCGCGCGGTTGGGCGCCGAGCGCCATGCGGACGCCGATTTCGTTGATGCGCAGGCTGACGATGTAGCTCATCACGCCATAGATTCCGACGGCAGCGAGCACGAGCGCGAGCAGAGCGAATGCGCCGAGTAGAATCGTCGAAAAGCGACGAGGA
>DATNKB010000530.1:0-5626 GCA_035603595.1 Candidatus Dormiibacterota bacterium | reverse complement strand
CGCGTCGAAGACGCCCGTCTCTACCTGGCCATTATACTTCACTTGTACGAAGATGCGATACAAACCTGGCTTCGGGAAGCCGTACGGAAAACTTACTTCCGGTCCGATGGGCCCCGTGGCCATGCCCGGCATGTTCATTTCCGTCGTCGCGGGCGGATTTGATGATGCTGGGATCGCAGAATTCTTCGCGAGCGTGGCATCCGCTAGCTGGACTGCTGCCATCGGAACTGAACCGTCTGGATGTACGTGAGCGAAGACGCTCAAGTCTGAGCGCACGAATTCCGCGTGGCCTGCCATTCCCATGTAGGGCTCAAGGTTGGCGACGGGCTTGCCGGTCGCGTCCTCGAGTCGAAATTTGAACCAGAGCAATTGATTGGCTGGGAGCGGATCTGGGGCGCGCTCCCAAATCATTCGCGTGCCGTCGGGCAGTGAGGAAATCAGGCTTGCTTCCGCGTCCTTCGTGCCCTTCGCGTCTTTCGCATTCGCGCCACTCGCGTCCTTCGTACTTTGTGAATCTGCCGAGATGGGCGGGGCCGATGCGGTCGAGTCGTCTCCGGAGAGCGGCTTCCCTGCTGTCTCTGGGATATCAATCTGCGCTGAGAGCGTGTCGGGAAATCCTGAGACGCGGACGATGTCCGCAAAAACCTGGTAATGGCCTGCTGCTACCGGCGGAAGATTATCGAGGAAGGCGCCGTCTTTATCCGGAACTGGATGCAGGTGATAGAAGCGGTCCATCTGCGGCGTGCGAATCAAGAACAAGTGCATCAGGTGGCCGTGGTCGGGCATTAGCGGCGTCGCAACAGTTTCGGGGCGGCGCGTGTGCCATTTGGAATCGCCGATTCGCAAGAGCATCTGATCGCCCGGAACGAGCGAGACAAAGAGGTCTGGCGCTGTGTAAATCATGCGGTTGGAAAGATTGGCCGCCGCCGTCTTCCACCAGAATGCGCCGCCCGCGAGCACGGCTGCGACAATCAATAACGCGACGGCCATCACGAATCGGGCGGCGCGCTTCTGCGTGGGGCCCGCTTGTTGGCCTGGCTCAAGCTGCCCTTCGCGGCGTGCCGCACCAAGGATCGAGACAATTCCAGCGACGAGCAGCACCATCAGGCCGGCGAGCAACACTCCCAAACTCTTCTGCATTGGCATCGTGCTGCGCGCGGCGGCCGGGACCGGAACCGCAATCGTGCCAGAGCCTGCATCGCCATCGGCTTCGACGCGCACCTGCCAGGAGCCGGAGGCCATCAGCCAGAGTTTGCCGGAGAAAAATTGGGAATCGTCTTTGGATGGAAGCAGCACGTCCGGCGGTGGCGGATATTTTGAGCCTTCGCCGACGATATAGAGCGGAACGATTTTGACCTGCTTCACGCCGGGAGTGGAACTGCGAATCTGAATCTCGGCGACTCCGGGGATCATTTGCGGCGTGCGGATGGAAACGACGAGATGATACGGGCCGGCGTCACCTTGAAAGAAAACATCGGGGCTGCCTATGTGCGCGGCGAGCGGCCCGGCGATCAAGATCGCGAGGACAAGCCACGCAATGTGAGTCGTCTTCACTTGGGTTAGCGCCTGACTTTCAGGAGCCAGCCGCCAAAGGCGATGCCGATTCGTGTGGAGAGGAAAGCGAAGATCCAGGCGAGGCCAAGTCCCCGGAAGAAAGCTGCTCGAGTGGGCTCATATTTCTCGAATTGGTAGGCCAGTTGATGCATGGAAGCCGGCTCTTGATAGGGGAAGTAAATCATGCCAAAGAACCAGTTTCGGGCCAACGGCGAAATCATGAAGCTGCCAAATGGCCAGTGGATCACGAGCAGCGTAAGAAGATAAGCGGTGCCGGCAACTAGCGCGAGCAGCCACTTATTGCGCCCCGCCAGCCGCGCGCGTACCAGGTCGAACGCGAACGCCGGAAAAATGAGCAGCACTGGAAATTCCATCGGCACCATGTGCGTCACGTTGGTGTACACGGGCCCCAGCTTGGGCTGCGCCGCGAATAGCGGCAGTATCCACAATCCCGCCAGCTCTACCGCCATGTAAATCGAGGCGACAATCGTGGCACCCCATTTGTGTTCGGACGCAGTGGCATAGCCCATGATCAGCAGAGGCGTGACGAGCATCAGGACGCGATAAAAAACCGCGCTGTGCATGAATCTTGCGTCGCTGTATTCGGAGATCAGAATCATGTGCAGCATCAAGCCCAAACCCGCGAGATACAGAAACAGCCAGGTAAGTTTCGCGCGCACGGCTCCGGTGGCGCGATTCTTTGCGGAGACTACGAGCACCAGATAGCCGATTCCTACGCCGAGAATTCCCCAGCCGAGCACCACGTGCGGCGGACTTAAGATTTCGACGTCCAGCCCGAATGAGTTATGCCACCAATTATCGAACGGCGCGGAGGTAACCATCGTCACGCCGCCCCAGGCGGTGAGAAACGCGCCGATCGGCCCACGGAATCCCCAGACTTTTACCGAAGAGGATTGCACCGCCGGGTCATGAGAGAACGTGGTGGAAAAAATCAGATACGTGCAGGTGACCGCGGCGAGGATGCCGCCGAATTGAATCAGAAGGTGCGCCGGCGTCCAGAACGTGTCGCGCCCGATGGTCATGTGCCAGGAGATGTCCCAGTACAAGCCGAAGCAGATCGAAGAAACTGAAATGATGCCTGACCACACGAACCATGGAATGGTGGTGGCTTGCGCGCCTGCGCGCGTCCGGTCGGTGCTGGGGGCCGAAATTCCGAAGGGTACGGTTTGCGCCATGTGTGGCTCGTTGGAAGGATAGCAATTCCAGCTGTACGAGGCTACCAGAAGCAGAACTTACGTCGCAGCCCATCCTCAACGGGACGGGAGACCCAAGTGAAGTAAGAGGAGAACAATTATCATCGATCCATTCCTGGTGAGTCCTCAGACTCGACTGCCCTTGCCGAGAGTTTTTCCCTCCGATTGCTGCTGATAAACTCGCTTATCACCAGCAATCTCAACCTGGGATAGGCGGTGATAATCCCTGTTCGCAACACTTATCCGAAGCCGCCTTGTTCCAACCTGTTGACGCATGATACCGTGCCGAACAATGGATCGTGTTTCTCGGACCCTATTTACCTGTTTGTTCGTGCTCCTTGGACTGACTACCAAAGCCCAGTCGCTTCCATCAAAAGAAGAGGCGACGTCGCTGTTGCAACAAGCCTTCCAGGAAATAAAACTACAGGAAGCTGGAACTCCTCCCTATCACCTCGTCGCGCGAGTACATATTGAAATGGAAGGGACATTCCGAGATGGGATGTACGAAGTGTTGTGGGCTGCTCCGGATCGGTTTCGAGAAAACTTCAAAATAGAAGCACTGGCAGAAACCGATCTCGGATTGGGCGACAAACTCTACGTCTTTCGAACCACTCCGCTGGTAATGTTTCCCTTCTACGCCGTTCGTCAGTTCCTGTCTTCGCCAATACCGACCCGCCTCATAGCACATCCCGAAGCGAAGCGGATCTCTCTTGAGGAGATCGCGGGGGAGCGTCGTACATGTATTTACACGCACGAGGATGTTTATGTGTCCGCGTCGGTGGAGCGCGTGTGCCTTAGCACCGCGACCAACGAAGTGGCTTTGATTGAGGTTGCACCGGGCGGCTCATCCGATAGCTATCGGCTGAAGCTCGAAGACTTTGAAAATATAGGCACGAAACGCTATCCACGACATATGTACCAGGAGAAGTTCGGTGAAATCCTGGATGTGAAGATTGACACGATTGAAGCAGCGAAATTCGGCGATAGCATTTTCACTCCACCTTCGGGGTCGGAACCGCGCGACTGGTGCCCCAACCCAATTTTGCAAAAGACTGCAAAACAAATCATATCTTTTCGGTTTCCGAAACCGAACCGTTTCCCAGCGTATTATATTTTTGTTGGCACTGACGGGCAGGCCAAAAATGCCAAGCTGTTTTGGGAACCAGATGCGAAGCTTAAGCAGCAATTCAATCTATGGCTCCAAGAGACGAAGTTCCCCATCCTGATGTGCGGCGATAAACCGGTCGAATACGATACGGTTGTGTCGTCGAGTGGAGCTAGTCCAATGTTTGTTTCAGGACCTTCGACGCCCTCGAAATAGAAGATGTTGAGAAATCCGCTTTCCCACCACCTATCTCAAACTGAGATAGATGGTGGTAATCCCTGTTCGCAACATTTATCCGGAAGGCCAAAGTTTCGATTACTGCTATTGCCACGAATGCGGCCGGTTTAGCGCGAAGCTCTGCTTCATCGGTCGAGAAATCGCCGCTTCACTTCCGCGAAATCCTTCATCAATGCCGCATTCCGAACTTCGACCTTGTCCTTCTCGAGGCGATGTAAGCAGCAGAGAAGACCCGTTTCGACGACTCCAACAAGATACTTCCGTATCTCGCTATCGCTTACGCCTCTCCATCGGCGAGACGGAAATCCCAGGTCAACGGTGATGTATTTGCTCCTGCGGTTTCGTCTGACCCGCTCGCAACCCTCAAAGTCGAACTCCTGAAATTTTCCACCGATCCTCAGGATCAGGGCAAATTCCCTGACTTCCGAGGTATACGGACCCCCGCAGCAAGTCGCGAGAAGTTTGCGCAGTTCGAGAACGTGCTTATCGGTGCGGTCATCATCTCCGCTAGTTTGTGCTCCCAAAGTAATGGTGGCATCGGCGAGGTCCGTCATGGGCACGTCGGGAATTGGCGATTTCTAATCAAGGGGCCAATAGTGTAGGCCAGCTTCCACTGCGAATCCAAGTTCACTGAACGTGTAATTCAACCGAGAAATTGATCGGCGAAACGTCTCTTTCGGATAGATGTCGAGAAATCCGCTTCCCACCACTAATCCGAGCAGCCACGCTCAATGTCCACGTAGCTTGGTCACGAGCGCCGGAATGTCTCCGAAGATCAGTTCGGGAAGCGCGATGGCGACGAATGTGCGAACACTGACCACGAAGATGCACGCAGCGACTAGCCCCACCGGGATTCTTAAGAACCAGAAAATGTCCCGCTTACCCGAGAGCTTTTGTTCTATTTCCCACAGGGCTCGGAATTCGCAGTAAATCGTGAGGAGGGAGATTAAGCATAACAACCAACCAAATGAGGAATGCTGCCTCTCGGGAGTCCACGAATGGCTGTCAAGAAAATAAAGTGCAGGCAAACCAATGGCTAGGGGCAGCAACGTTAAGCCACAAACGACGAAGAATGTTCGACCCCTGTTATCCACTTCATTCAAATTAACACTGTGCTACCGAATTTGCGGCAGTTTAGCTCGCCAGCGATTACTGTTGATAAATCCGCTTGTCACCACGTATCTCAGAGTGAGATAGATGCCCTGGCGCAAGGCATCGTTGAGATTATCGTTGAGATTGTTGTGCGCACTGGGGAACTTCAGGGGCTAAAGCCCGAGTTTCTAAGATCTGTCTTGTGTCGCCCCTAAAGGGACGACCCACAAGGCTCTGCTGTCGAATGGCTTGCGCGGACATCGTGATCGCAGTACACCTGGAAGTGGCGCCGGCCGATCCCCAAAAGATTCAGTCGCTCTTCAGCGTGCTGGGACGTTCGGTGGACGTGGTGGTCCTCGAGAGCGAGCTTCGCGGTCTGAAGAACGCGGACATCGTCGTCACCGTTCCCTTAGAGAAATACAAC
>DATNKB010000529.1:0-26873 GCA_035603595.1 Candidatus Dormiibacterota bacterium | reverse complement strand
GGCGTCCCGTACGACGGATTCGGCGATCCTTCCTTGAAGAACTGCGTCACGCCCGCGCATCCTGGCGCCCCCGAATCGAACGGGCAAAAATCTGCCGCGCCGTAGCTCGTGTTGAAGTAGCGCACATTCACGGTATTCATCAAATTGAAAGCCTCAAACATCAGCTGCAGCTTGAACCGCTCGCGTATTGGAAAAGTGCGCTCCAGCCGGATGTCCACCGTCTGCAGGCTGTCCCCTCGGAACGTATCACGCGGCTCCGAACCCACCCGATCGTTGTTCCCGAACACATCCCCGTTCGCATCGAAGCCTGCAAATTTCGTGAACCAAGGCGGCGATTGAAAAGTCATAATCGTGCTGAATGTGAAATCGCGCATATATTTATTTTGTGCCGGGCTCGTGAAGATAGCGTTTGCAACAAACCGGTGCCGGATGTCGTCCGCAGAATTGGCCCGCTCCGCGCGGAAGTTGCCGCCATTGCTGTCCTGCGGAATCAGCACGAAGCTCGGATTCGGCCCGTCATCAATCGAATGGGCGTACGTGTAGCTCGCTTCCACCGAAAAATGGTGGGACAAACGCTTCGTAAAGTTCACAAGTAGCCCGTCGTACACCGAATCCCACGACGAACGAGCCTCAAAAAACACGCTGAACTGCGGATTGCGGAATCCCGGAATCGCGTTGATGTGAGGAGTGCCCGGAATCACAAATCCCGCAGGATAACGGTCAGGGCAGGCCGTTGGCGGCGTCTTCGTTGCTGCAAAATCAAAGTAGACATTCTTGCAGCCAGCACTCCCATCCGAATTGAACACCGTTACCGTACCGCTTGGGTCGGGTTGGTTCACGTTGAAAAAACTGCCCAGATGCACGCCGCGCAGATGAATCCCCGAAATGCTCAGCACTGAATCTCGAAACGGCTGAAACTCAAGTGACGCGCTGGCTTGAATTCCGTACGGATTTTGCGAGTTCTGATCAAAGCGAACGATCGTCGCGTCCTGCAAGAATCCGCAAGTCGCCAGCGTTCCGTCGGGACAAAACGGTTCGGGCGTTCCGTTCGGATACGTTCCTTGCGTCAGCAGCGCATTCAGTCCCAAAAAGTTGATGTCCGGGCTGCTCGCAAAACTAAATAAACCCGTTCTCGCATTCAATTGGTTTTCAAAATTGCGTCCGGGAAACGTCGAAAGCCCTCCGCACGATGGCGCCTGGCACATCAGCAGAGGCGACGGAATAATTCCGTGAAACAAACCAAATCCGGCCCGAAACACCACTTTTCGAGATGTCCCCAGGTTATAGGCAACGCCTACACGCGGATCGAAATTTTTCCACTGCGTGTTCAGAACGCCGGACGGCCACGTTTCAAATTCCCAGCGCAATCCCCCGTTCACAGTCAGCCGAGGCGTAACGCGCCACTTATCCTGAATGAAAAGGCCGTTGTAGGTGTGGGCAAGCGTGGCCGAAGCCTGTCTTCGCACAGACTGCGAGATCGGCCCTCCCTGATAAATAGCCGTTCCTCCGGTCAGGGCTCCCTCTGTAAACAGCGGATTTGTCGCCGTGCTGAAGCGTTCAAAGAAAATCACGAACGGATCCGGGCAAATCTCCGTGCCAGGGCAAGCCGGGGGATTGATCGCCTTCACCGTTCCGTCCGTTCCGAGAAAAGCCGGCAGGTTCGCAAAATCCGCTTCGAAGGGATAAAACAAAGGGAACGATTCGTAAGTGTTCACGCGATCGAAATTCCCACCAAAGCTTACCGTGTGATTCCCGAAGTTATGCGTCACATTGTCGACGATCTCGAAGCGGCTCTCCGTATAAATATCCGGGTTGCCGCGGTTCACGCCGACAGCGAAAGTGTTCGAAACCTCGAGGTGTGGCTGCGTCGAGACCACTGGAAAATCAAAATTCCGGTGTGCGTATTGCATCCGCAATTCATTGATCCACGAAGGAGTCAAAGTGGAAGTCAATCCGCCGGCGAGCGATTGGTCGCGAATGAAATTATTCTTGAATGCCGAGGGAAGATCGAAGCCGTTGTTCAGCGGCGATTGATTTGTCAGCCGGTCGTCGTTGATAAAATACCGCGCAAACAGGTAGTTCTTGCTGTTGAAATTGTGATCCACCCGGACAAAGCCGTTATCGGTGTTAGCGTCGCGCAGTACGATGAGATTTTCAGCCGGAAGCCCGAACACCTGCGTCTTCACCTGATTAATCGCATCAATATTGTCCAGAACCACCGAATTGTAGGTCGGCGATTCGGCCCGCCGCTGCCCTTCGTAGTTGGCATAAATAAAAGTCTTGTCCTTCTGAATCGGTCCGCCAATCGCGGCGCCAAACTGGTTCTGCCTCAGCACGTTGAACCCGGGCACGGAAAGAACGCTTTTCGCGTCGAGATTGTTGTTGCGGAAATATTCGTACAGCGTGCCGTGCCAGTCGTTCGTTCCGCTCTTCGTGATGATGTTCACGATCCCGGCTGTAGCGCGGCCATATTCGCTGCTGTAGTCCGTGTTGATTACGCGAAATTCCTGCACGGAATCCTGCGGCGGCGTGCCACGCTGAATTCCCGACGCCGTCGAAATATCGTCCGCGCCATCCACCGCGATGAAATTGAAGTGAATGTTCTGTCCGGCGAAGGAGATCTTTGTCACCGGTTCCACGATTACGTCGGTGCTGCCGGAAGTCGTATCGCCGATTTGCACGCCGGGAGCCAGCAGTGCGAAATCAATAAATTCGCGCCCGTTCACCGGCAGATCGCGGATCTGGCTCTGCGTGATCACGTCGCTGATTTGCGTCCGCGTGGGTTCAGTCACCTCCGACTGCGCCTGCACCTCTACCTTCTCGCTCACCTCACCGACGGCGAGCTTGAAATTAAGCGTCGCTACCTGTCCCACTTGCAGGGTGATTTCTCCGGTGTCTGTCTTGAACCCGGGCAGCTGCGCGGAAACTGTGTAGCGTCCAGCAGGCATGGCCGGAAGGCTGTACTCTCCGCTCGAATCGCTTTCCGTCGAACGCGAGAATGCGGTTTCGGTATTCACCGCGGAAACTTTTGCCTTCGGAACGCCGCCGCCGCTGGCATCGAGCACTTGCCCCTGCAAAGATGCAGTCACCGCTTGACCGCGCGCAGGCGACGCGCTCGAAAATACACACACCAGCGCCGCGAAGCAGACAGACAATCGGAACGAATTCATACCCACCCCCCGAAATTGACCTGCCGCACCCAGTAGCAGGTTGCCCCTAAGTCGTGGCGCTACCATACGACATTCAGCGCGTGAGCGCAAACTGCCTTGTAAGAGGAACTTACACGATTCGTAACCGGGGAATTCGCGGGACTACGCTCTTTTCACAGTTGCCTTTTGTACCGCTGGCTTGTCCTGAGGCGCGAAGGGCCTCAGGCCGGCGCCTTTGAAGTTGCCTTTCAGTAGGACAGAGTTTAGAGGCCAGAGTTCAGCGTGTCACGCTCGTGGGCGGTAAGGTTCAATCCGGAATTACTGCGGTTACTTCGATCTCGACCTTTGCTTGGTCTTCAATCAACGCAGTCACCTGCACGGCCGTCATCGCTGGGTAGTGTGGGCCGATGATTTCGCGATAGACGGCGCCCAATTCTTTCGAGGCTGCGAGATATTCTTTCTTGTCAACCACGTACCAGGTCATGCGAGTGATGTGTTCCGGTTTCGCTTTCGCTTCGGCTAATACCTCGACAATATTCTTCAGCGCCTGCCGCGCTTGCCCCACAAACTCGTTTGAGACGAACTTGCCTTCGGCATCCCACCCAACCATCCCGCTCACAAAAACCATTTGCCCTTTTGCGGCCACTCCGTTCGAAAAACCTCTCGGGCGAGCCCACGACGGCGGCTGCAGAATCTTCATGCTTTGCGCTCTCCGGCAAGCTGGGTCACTTCGGTGCCTTTCACTTGTCCCTGCGAAAGCTCGCTTTCTTGAAACCGCTTGATGATGCCGCGCGCGATGATCAACTGCTGCACTTCTGTAGCTCCCTCATAAATTCTGAGTGGCCGAATCTCGCGATACAGGCGCTCCACCGGCTCTTCGCTCACCACACCTTGCCCGCCGAACATCTGCACGGCTGCGTCGATCACTTTCTGCGCAGTCTCCGTCGCAGTCATTTTTGCCATCGCCGCCGCCACCGTCACGTTCTGCCCTTGGTCGCGCAGCCATGCGGCGCGGTAAGTAAGCAGCGCTGCGGCATCAATTCCGGTTGCCATCTCCGCTAGCTTAGCTTGCGTCAGTTGGAAATCAGCCAGCATCTGACCGAACATTTTGCGCGACGTCGCGCGCCGCAAGGCTTCCTCAAGCGCCCGGCGGGCGAATCCCACAGCTGCGGCAGCAACGGAAGTTCGAAATACGTCCAGCGTCGCCATCGCCACTTTGAAACCTTGATCCGGATCGCCCAGCCGCCGCGAAACCGCAAGCCGGCAATTGTTGAAATTCAAACGCGCCAACGGGTGCGGCGCCATCACCTGGATTCTTTCAGCAATTTCCAATCCCGGTGTTTTCGCGTCAACAATAAATGCAGTAATTCCTCGCGATCCCTCCGATTCACTCGTGCGCGCAAAAAGAACGTAGAAATCGGCGATTCCGCCATTCGAAATAAACGTCTTTTCGCCATTCAGCTCGTAGGAATCGCCGCGCTGCGTTGCTTCGCACTGCATCGCTGCCGCATCCGATCCGGCTTCGGGTTCCGAGAGCGCAAACGCCGCGATAGAAGCTCCGCTCGCCACTGGCGTCAGATATTTTTGTTTCTGAGCCTCGGTTCCGAAAAGTGTGATCGCGCCCGAGCCCAAACCCTGCATCGCGAATGCAAAGTCCGCCAGTCCGGAATGGCGAGCGAGCGTCTCGCGAATGATACACAGCGCGCGCGTGTCGATGTTGTCCGCCGCAGCGCCATATGCGATGCCGCCAATCGCATACTTCAGCCAGCCGCCGCTGCCCAGCTCGCGCACGAGTTGCCGGCAAGCCTCGTCGATATTTGCGTCATGGCTCGCAGCTAAGTGCGCGGAAGCCCAGGATTCTAAATCTTTCGCCAGCTTTCGGTGGCGCTCCTCGAAGAAGGGCCAATCGAGAAAGCTGCTGTCCGCCATTCTCAATCTCCCTTGAACTCGGGCTTTTGTTTCGCAACAAATGCGTGATAGGCGCGATGAAAATCGTTTGTCGCCATGCAGATCGCTTGTGCCTGCGCCTCTGCGTCGATCGCCTCATCGACGCCCATATTCCATTCCTGATGCAGCATTCTTTTCGTCATGCCGTGCGCAAACGTGGGGCCGGCTGCCAACTCAGCCGCCAGCGCCCGCGCATCCTTTAACAGACTTTCCGGCGCGCACAAACGATTGAAAAATCCCCAGCGTTCAGCTTCGTCGCCGGTCAGGTTGCGCCCTGTATAAAGAAGTTCAGCCGCGCGCCCCTGGCCGATCACTCGCGGAAGCATCGCACACGCTCCCATGTCGCAGCCAGCCAATCCAACGCGAGTAAAAAGAAACGCCGTCTTGCTGCGCGCTGTGCCAAGGCGAATATCCGACGCGAGCGCCAGAATCGCACCGGCTCCCACGCAGATTCCGTCGATTGCAGCCACGATCGGCTGCGGACATGCCCGCATCGCCTTCACCAAGTCGCCAGTCATCTGCGTGAATGCCAAAAGCCCCGGCATATCCAGCTTGGTGAGGGGCCCGATGATTTCATGTACGTCGCCGCCCGAGCAGAAGTTTTCTCCCGCCCCGTTCAGCACCACCACTTTCACGTCATTTGCATGCGCCATCGTAAGAAAAAGGTCGCGCATCTCGGCATACGACTCGAATGTCAGCGGATTTTTTCGCTCGGGCCGGTTCAGCGTGATGGTGGCCACGGCGCTCGAAACTTCAAATTGGAAATTCCGCGCTGAATATTTCGCGAGGCTCGTTCGGTTTCCCGGCAGCGTGTGTGGCTCGCCCGGCAGATGTCGCATCACCCTCTCCAACTCTCGTTTGTCACCACGGCTACATCAACTCGCCGCCCGCCACGGCAATCGCCTGCCCCGTGATGGCTTCGCTCCCCGGCAGGCAGAGCCATGCCACTGTATTTGCAACTTCTTCAGGCCGCACCAATCGTTTTTGCGGATTTCGCGACGCTAGCTCCGCTTGCGCTTGTTCCGCCGTGCGCCCGGTCTTCGCGACAATATTCGTAACGGCTTCTTTCACAATGTCAGTATCTGTGAATCCAGGACAAACCGCGTTCACAGTCACGCCTTTTGTCGCAACCTCGATTGCGAGCGCTCGCGTCAAGCCGACGACGCCATGCTTCGCTGCGCAGTATGCCGCGACATATCCGTAGCCGGTCAAGCCAGCCGTGCTCGCGATGTTGATGATGCGTCCCCAGCCTGCCGCAAGCATGCCTGCGAGGACGGCTTGTGTGCAATGAAATGTTCCGTCGAGATTAACGGCCATCATTTTGCGCCAGAGCGTGGGATCCGTTTTCAAGAATGGCGCTGAGGCGGCTTGTCCGGCATTGTTCACCAGAATTGTGATTTCGCCAAAACGTCCGCGTGCCGATTCAAATGCTTTTCTCACGGATTCCGAGTCGGTGACGTCAGCACTCGCGTGATGAACTGCGTCGCGCGATCTCGAAGCGCCAGATTCTTTTCGCGGCGCGCCTGTGCGGCTTACGCTCGTGACGCGTGCGCCGTGCGCGAGCAAGATTTCCACGACGGCGGCGCCGATACCGCGCGAGCCGCCCGTGACGAGCGCATGTTTTCCGGAGAGAAGTTGCGAACTCTGATCGCGCGAAGCGTCGGTCACACCTGTAGCCTCAAAAGCGCCGCGCGAGCGAGATTTCTTTCGAGTTGCTCCTTGCCGTTCAAGTAGGGATCAGGCCACCACATATCTGTGTAGCCCTGCTTGGCCGCTTCATGCAGAGTCCACGCAGGATCGGCAAGATGCGGACGCGCCACTGCGCAGAGATCGGCGCGGCCTGCTGCGATAATCGTGTTCACGTGATCGCCTTCGAAAATATTGCCTACCGCGATCGTCGGAATTCCCACCTCGTTGCGAATGCGATCCGAAAACGGAACCTGGAACATCCGGCCGTACACGGGCCGCTCTTCCTTGCTCACTTGTCCCGAAGAACAATCAATCATGTCCGCTCCGGCGCACTTGAAAAGCCGTGCCACAATCGCGGCATCTTCCGGCGTAATTCCGCCGGGAACCCAATCGTGCGCCGAGATTCGCACACTCATCGGCTTATCCTGCGGCCAAACGGCGCGCATCGCCTTGAAAACTTCGAGCGGATAGCGGCAGCGATTCTCGAGCGAGCCGCCATATTCGTCTGTGCGCAAATTGGTGAGCGGCGAGATGAAGCTCGACATTAAATAGCCGTGCGCGCAGTGAAATTCGAGCCAATCGAATCCCGCAGCGACGCCGCGCTCCGCGGCCGAAACAAAATCGGCTTGGATACGATCCATATCCGCGCGAGTGGCTTCGCGAGGAAATTGCGAAACGCCGGCGATGTACTGCAGCGGTGACGCTGAAACGAGCGGCCAATTGTCCGACGGAAGCGGCTGGTCGATTCCCTCCCAGCCGCGCCGCGTCGAACCCTTGCGCCCCGAATGCCCCAGCTGCAGCGCAATTTTCGCATCCGAATAGGTGTGAACGTAATTCACGATGCGCTTCCACGCGTCGCGCTGCACATCGTTCCACATTCCGAGACACGCCGGCGTGATTCGCGCATCGGGTGAAACGCACGTCATCTCCGTGAAAACCATCGCCGCGCCACCCATTGCGCGCGAGCCCATATGGACAAGGTGAAAATCATTCGGCACGCCTTCGTCGGCCATATACACCGCCATCGGCGAAACGATCACTCGATTCTTCAGCGACAATTCGCGGACTTTGAACGGGGTGAACATCGGAGGAACGGAGTGATCGACGCCGCTGCGCGCGGCGAACCAGTTCTCAACTTTCTCGACGTATCCGGAATCGCGCAGCTTCAAATTTTCGTGGCCGATGCGCTGGCTGCCCGTCAGCAAACTGTAAGTGAACTGCTCCGGATCGAGGTGCACGTAGCGTTCCACCTGCTCGAACCATTCCATCCGATTGCGAGCGGCACTTTGCAATTTCAGCGCTTCGATTTCGCGCTCTTCCTGATATTTCTGCAGCGCGCTCGTCACGTCGCCATCGTGATGCGAAAGCACTCGCGTGAGCGCGATGGCGTCTTCCATGGCGAGCTTTGTTCCGGAGCCGATGCTGAAGTGCGCGGTGTGCGCAGCATCCCCGATCAACACGATATTTTTGTGGAACCATTTTTCGCACAGCACGCGATTGAATTTCAGCCAGACGGCCGAGCCCTTCAAGTGCTTCGCGTTCGAGATCAACGCGTTCCCGTCGAGGCGGTCGGCAAATAATTTTTCGCAGAGCGCGATCGATTCTTCCTGCTCCATCTTGTCGATGCCGGCTTTTAGCCAGTTTTTCTCCGGCGTCTCGACAATGAACGTGGACCAATCCGCATCGAAGCGGTAGGCATGCAGATTGAACCAGCCCCATTCCGTATTCGCAAAATCGAAGGTAAACGCGTCGAGTTTCTTTTTGCTCCCGAGCCAGATGAAACGGTTCTGGCGCGGCTGAATATTCGGCTTGAAAATACTTTCGTACTTGCGACGCGTAATGGAAGAACCCCCGTCGGACGCAATCACGAGATCATAATCGGCAGCGTACGAGTCCGGGTCCGTAATCTCGGTCTGAAAAATCAACTTCGCGCCGAGGCTAGCGGCGCGCTTCTGAAGAATTTGCAGCAATTTGATTCGACCGATTCCGCAAAAACCATGGCCGCCAGAAGTTAATTTTTGCCCTTTGAAGAAAACGTCGATGTCGTCCCAGTGGCGAAAGGCGCGAGTGATCTCCGAGTGGGTTTCCGGGTCGACGTCCTTGAACCCGTCCATGGTCTTGTCGGAGAAGACGACGCCCCAGCCGAAAGTGTCGTCGGGGCGATTGCGTTCGACGACCGTAACGTCCCAGGAAGGGTTGGCCTTCTTGGCGAGAATTGAAAAGTAGAGGCCGGCGGGGCCGCCTCCGAGGCAAACGATCCTCATTACTTGTCTCCCGATGCGCTTACTTGTCTTCCAGATGCGAGCAATTCATGAACTCTCACGGCGCCAATTCTTATGCTGGAGCAAAATGTGCTGAACGCGAAAAAGCCGTTTTTGTTGCTATTAGAAATTTGGCATCTGCATGTTTTTAAAGTACATAAGCAAAATCCTAATATTTGACTGTTGCGGTTAGAACTCGAAAACCTAATCGCAACAATTGGCCTATCATACCGGACCATTGGCCACTGCACCGGCCGGTCGATTCACCCCCTCATCGATGAGAGCGCGGGCTAACTTTTCGCCCATGTCATCGGCCAGCGCGGCCTCGCGAAGCTTTTTCAGCCTTAGCGCGGGGTCGGTTTTGCCGCGCAACACCGGCAACGCGGACATGATGGCTTCGTAGTTTTTTTCGCCTTGCGCGTGGGTGTCGCCGTAACCCTTTACCATGCGCGGGCATTCCGCAATTTCGAGCGCGAGCGCGTAATCTTCCGGGGCGACGTGCGTGATCAGCGCGAGCCAGTCGGTGATAGGTTTCTCCTCTTTTTTGAAGCGCAGCGACTTTCGGCGCCATCGGCGCATGCCTGCGACCATATAGAGTTGCAAGTATCCACGGAGCGAGGTGGTCTCGACGATTTTCCCGTTGCCCGTTATCGCTTCGGTCAGCCGTCGCATCAGATTTGACCGGAGTAGGAAGCGACCAAGGGGCGCAGGGACCATGTCTGCAATTTCCTGCACGCGCGGATGCAGGAATTCTTTGATCTGCAGCATCTGCGCTGGTTCGACGCGTGCGTCCTGTTGGACGCGGTCGAAACGGGTGCGCCGGATCTTCAAATCTGCCACGCGCGGCGCGTCTTCGTAGGACATCCAGAGAGCCAAGTAGCGCGCTGTCTCGCTGAGCAACGCATAATCGGCGCGACCGAATTTCGTGTCTATGTCCCGAATCGCTTCAAGCCGCTTGAGATAGTCGGCGGCGTATGCGACGTCCTGATAATCGGCGAGACGCTCGACCCCTGCCAAGAGAATTTCACGGCTTGGGGCCGGAAACTCACTCTCGATTTTGGCAGCAAGCGGTTGGAGCCGCGGCCCGACCTTACCCTTCGCAAGTTCCGTTCTGCCAATCGCCGCGGCAACAGGCTCTTTCGCTGCGCGAAATCCGGCTGTGAAAGCTGCCAAGCTGCTTTCAACGCCTACGCCACCTTTTCGAATCGCGTCCTCGAATTGCTCGCGGCGGAATGGCAATGCGGCGGTTGAGGCGAGCGCGCCGAAAAGAGAAGCACTGATTACACTGCGGGTTTCTTCCGCTATCCGGGCGAAGTCGCCATGGACGAAGGTTTTTGCGGCTGCGCTGCTCGCTTCGATTACTTTCGCGGAATCCACGCGGCCGTCGGTGATCGCGGTCTTCTCGGTCATGGAATAGACGCGATTCGTCGAGGCGATTAATGTGGTTCTGTCGGGCGTGACAAGACCACGCTGAATTGCGCGGCCGGCTTCCATCAGTTCCGATGCGAGCACGATATCAACTTCTCCGGGGACGGGCATCAACGCCAGAATGGGCTCTTTGCAGGCCGCCTGGACCTCTGCCTCTGGAAAAATTTCCAGATAGTAGATCGTCGAACCGGTGCGCTGCGCGACTCCGGGCACTGACGTAGTTTGCGCGCGATAGCCGGAATGTTCGGCGAGATCTACGATCCAATCGGCGAGAACACCGCCGCCTTCTCCTCCCATCGCGAGGATAGCAATCGTGATCGCTTTGGGAATTCGTTTATGGAGCGATGCAGGCGGAGCGGCCGCGCCTTTCGCCATCAAAGCCTCGCGTCCACGTCAGGCATGGATACCCGCGAGACGGCGTTCGATGCGACCCTGCAGGAATCCAATCACGGCGCGACGAACTTTTGATTTCGTGCGATCCCACGCATTCGGATTGGTGATTACTTCCGCGCGAAAGAATGACGGACACAAAACCGCTGCGTGCGCAACCTCACCGCACAAGCCGCATCCCGTGCAGCTATCGAGAACCGTTGCCACCGGATCTTTTCGCAAAGGATCCTGATTGGGCTTGATGGTGAGCGACGGGCAGCCGGACAAGCGGATGCAGGAATGATCGCCGGTGCAGGTATCGGCATCAACGCCGAACCGTTCGCGAACCACGCGCTTCCCTTCCTCGGCCATTTTCGCCATGAGAGGCTTCACGCGGCGCTGCTTATTCAGCGTGCATTCGCTCTGCGCGACGATCACTTTCGGTCCTCGCTCTTTTGTGGTGAGCGCTTCGATGAAGGTGTCGCGCATTTTGGCGACGTCGTAGGTGCGGGTAATCGTGCGCACCCATTTCACGCCTACGCCACGCACGGCGTCCGCAATCGAGAGTTTTGTCGTTCGAATCGGATTGCTTGCGGCGGACGACAAAATATCCTGGCCGCCGGTCGCGGCTGTGTAGCTGTTGTCGACGACCACGAGCAGGCTATCGCTTTGATTGAAGACGGCGTTGCCGACGCCGCTGGTGAGCCCGTTGTGCCAGAAACCGCCATCGCCCATAAAGCTGATGGTGCGCTTGTTCGTTTCCTTGGTGTTGAAGGCGGCGGCGCCTGCCCAGCCGAGCCCGTAACCCATCGTGGTGGCGCCAATATTGAACGGCGGCAGGATCGAAAAGAGATGACAGCCGATGTCGGCGCTGACGTGGTGCGGACCGAGCTCGCGCTCCGCTAATTTCAGCGCGGAAAAAATCGGGCGCTCAGGACAGCCAGTGCAAAATGACGGTGGGCGCGGGTGAATTTCGTTGTCGACGATTTTTATGGCTTGAGGCTTTTCGGCCACGGAGCGCGCCACGGTGGGCAGGTGCTGGCGGTCGATCAAATTCGGCGCGTACATCTCGACAAATTTCAAGACGCCCCGCGTAACAGCAGCTGCGGTGTATTCGCCGGCCATGGGCAAAACGTCTTTGCCGTGAAGCTTCGTCTGGATATCGGCTTTGCGCAGAATCGAATTGATATTTTGCTCGATGAAATCGGGCTGGCCTTCTTCTATGACGAGCACCGCGCGCTTGCCCAGGCAGAAGTTCTTGATTTCTTCTTCGATCAGCGGATAGGTGACGTTCAAGACGTAGTGCGGGATTTTGCTGTCGCCGAATGCGTTGGAGAGGCCCAGCAATTCGAGGCAGCGGATTGTGGTGTTGTACATGCCGCCTTGGAGGATGATTCCAAAATCCTGCGCGCCTTCGGCGAAGATTTCGTTCAGCCCTTTTTCGTGGATGTATTTTTGGGCGGCGGGCCAGCGCTGGTGAATTTTCTCCTGCTCGTGCTGGAAGCTTGCCGGGGGGAGGACGATCCGGCTCACGTCGCGAACCGGTTTTTCCATCGCGTCTTTCAGGGTGAATTTTGGGCGGACATTATCTTTGGCGGTGAAGCGCCCGTGGACATGGCAGGCACGGATTCGCAATTCGAGCATGACCGGAGTGCGAGTTGCTTCCGATAGCTCGAATCCCTGTTCCACGGCGCGAACGATCGAAGGCAGATTCGGCCTCGGATCGAGCAGCCACATTTGTGACTTCATGGCGAAGGCGTGCGAACGCTCCTGCATAATGCTGGAGCCATCGCCATAATCCTCGCCTACGATAATCAGCGCGCCGCCTGTGACACCGCCGGAGGCTAAATTCGCAAGAGCGTCGGATGCGACGTTAGTACCGACGGTGGATTTGAAGGTGACTGCGCCGCGGAGCGGATAGTTGACGGAGGCGGCGAGGGTGGCGGCGGCAGTGGCTTCGGAAGCGCTGTGCTCGAAATGGACGCCGAGCTCTTCGAGAATGTCGTTGGCGTCGGTGAGCACGTCCATCAGGTGAGAAATTGGAGCGCCCTGATAGCCGGCCACGTAGGAGACGCCGGATTGCAGGAGAGCTTTCGTGACGGCGAGAATGCCCTCACCGCGAAATTCCTGGCCTTGGCCAAGGTAGAGTTTCTGGACTTCTTTTTTGAAGAACCGCTCTGCCATTTGTGGCGTCCCGTTTGCCGCCGCCTAGAAGGGGCGATGATAAGGCACTCCGAGAATTTTACACCTAAATAGCGGCAGCGCAGATGTAGCGGGGCAAGGGCCATCGCATCCGGCCTCTTGACCGATTAGTATGCAAAGAGCGCTTGAATGTTCCGACTGCCGCGCAAGACGCGAAGAATCAGAACATCTTCGTCCTGGAGACGGTAGATGATGAGGTATTCACCCACAGGAAAGCTCCGGAGGCCAGGGCGCAGATCGTCGTCTCGGCGGCGACCGATGTTGGGATAATTGGCAATCAGAAAAAACCGATCTGTGATGGAATCAATCAAGCGGTCTGCAATCTCGATGCTCGCGCTCTCTGAAGCGACGTAATACCAAATACCATCAAGGTCGGAATCTGCTTGCGGGCTACGGATGTGGCCCATCAGCGAGGCGGCTGTGGTTCACCAGCAAGGCGGGCACGACCGCGCCTCTTTACGTTCTCCGCGAGCTCGTGCATAGATTCGTGCGTGATCGCACGGCCCTCGCCCCGAGCCAAAGAGGTCTCGGCCTCATCCACCGCTATCAGAATTTCGGCGCGAGTGCGCTCGCGTTCTTCCCAGAGGGAAAGAGCTTCCTTCACCGCATCTTCTTCGTGCCGGAACCGACCGCTCTCGATGGCTCGACGAACAAATGCCTTCTGGTCGGGTGTAAGGTCAACTTCCATACATTAAGGGTAGGAGGCAAGAATGTGAGTGTCAAGCATCTGATCATCCTCATTTCGAGGAACGCCGCCTGGAGAAGCCAGGTTCGCGATGGCATAAGTCGTTAAAGGAGGCCTAACTTCATATCACCTCGACCCGCACCTGCCTCCGCGTTTTTGCCAGCGCCCGATCTCGTAATGAGCGCGCAAGACTTCAGCGATCGTGAAGCGACCGGCCTGACGTGAACCGCTAGAGCTCAGGACAATCGTTCGAAAATCCCAGCGGCGCCCATGCCTCCGCCTACGCACATCGTCACCATTCCATAGCGCGCTTTACGGCGTTCCAGTTCGCGCAGGATCGAAGCGGTGAGTTTCGCGCCCGTGCAACCGAGCGGATGACCGAGAGCGATGGCGCCACCATTGGGATTTACCTTCGCGGGATCGATTCCAGCAAGTTTGATCACGCTAAGCGCTTGCGTAGCGAACGCTTCGTTCAGCTCGATCACGTCGATCTGGTCGAGCGTCAATCCAGCAATCTTCAGCGCCTTTGGAATCGCAAACACGGGGCCGATCCCCATTTCTTCGGGCGGGCATCCAGCGGTGGCGAATGCCAGGAAGCGCGCGAGCGGTTTCAAACCGAGAGCGCGAGCTTTTTCAGCGCTCATCACGACTGCGGCGGCAGCGCCGTCACTCATCTGCGAACTGTTCCCCGCCGTGACGACGCCGCGCGCATGGAATACGGCCTTCAGTTTGCCGAGGACTTCCACTGAAGTGTCCGCGCGGGGGCCTTCGTCCGTGTCGAACTTTGCTTTCACGGTTTTGGGACGCGAGCCATTTGGCGAACCGTTGGCGCTGGCTTCCAGAACGCTGTAACTCACATCCACGGGAACGATCTCGTCCTTGAATTTTCCAGCAGCGATCGCGGTGATCGCTTTTTGGTGACTTTCATACGAAAAGGTGTCCGCCTGCTCGCGCGTGATGCCGTATTTCTTGGCGAGATTTTCCGCGGTCAGACCCATTCCGAGGTAAGCGTCCGGGTAATTGTCCATGAGCCAGGGATTGGGAGAAACCTTGTTGCCTCCCATGGGCACCATGGTCATCGATTCGGTACCGCCGGCGACGGCCGCTTCTCCTTGTCCCGCCATGATGCGCTGGGCGGCGATAGCAATGGACTGCAGGCCAGATGAGCAGAAGCGGTTGATGGTCATTGCCGAGGATTCGACGGGCAAGCCCGCGCGAAGCGACGAGATACGCGCGACGTTCATTCCCTGTTCAGCCTCGGGCATGGCGCAGCCGAGAATCACGTCCTCGATTTCTTTCGGGTCGAGGCCGCCAGCGCGGGCAATAGCTTCTTTGATTACCGCAGCGCCGAGGTCATCGGGGCGCGTGGTGCGCAGCGCACCTTTTGACGCTTTGCCCACTGCGGTTCGGACCGCGCTGACTATCACTGCTTCTCGCATTTCACACCTCGTCGGAAACTGAGCGTAAACACTTTCGTTTGAGTTCAGCTATTGGATGCCATGACAGGTAAAAAAGCAACAGCGCGGAGGGCGTCCGCGCTGTGATGATCTGTCGAGCGTTGGCGAAGCGATTCGTCTACTACAGCCGGAACCTGATCGTTACCTGCATCTGCACTTCGACCGGTTCACCATTTAATCTCGAAGGTTCGTATTTCCAACGTTTAAGCGCTTCGAGGGCGGAAGGGCGAAGCATCGCGGGTCCGGATACAACATGCGTCCGAACCACGTTTCCAGTCTTGTCGATGGTGGTCTCGATCACCACATCGCCCTGAACACCGCTCGAGCGCGCGCCGAGGGGGTAGGCCGGAGCCACCGAATTAAGCAGCTTCGGTTCCTTCACGTTGCCGCCGATTTTGGTGGGGCCTTCTGGTGCCGCCGGCATCGGCAAGGCAGCTGCGTTCGGTCCTGTGATTCCCGGCAGCGGACTCGATCCTGAAGCTGAGGCCGCGTCGAGAACAGGAGCTTGATCGGTCTGGCCTTCGCTCCCACGCGTCCAAGTGGTGGGACGTGAAGTGAGCGCTGTGGACACCATGTCTGACGTCACTCCTGGAGTGGTTTGTTTCGCAGGTGCAGGTGAGTGGCTAGCGGGTGATGCCGGCGCTTTTGCTGCGTTGTTTGCACTCGACGATGGCGCTGCAGCCGATGGCGCATCTCCCGGTCGGGCGGCCGCGTTTACGTCACCACCCTTGGCCATGTACGGCTGGCCCGCGGGAGTAATTGCGGGCAGTTGGTTCGTGCCGTCGGTGGCAGGTTGAGCCGTGCTGGAAGCGTTCGCAGCGGAAGATGCGGTGCGCGGCGCGCTTGGATTCCCTGCACGTTGTCGAAAATAAGCTATCCCGGCTCCTAGACCGGCGACAAGCACCGCGACGCATGCCGCGATCAACATCCAGTTTTGATTGGTGCCGGAACTCTGGGCCACAGAGCTTCCGAAACTTGAATCGAGCCGCGCTCCGAACGCTTCAGGCGCTGAGGTTTGAGAGGCATCCGATCCAGCGTCGCCAAGGATTGCCGCTACATCGCGAGACGCCGACGACGTGGCAGAGGTCGAATGTTCTTCGGTGACAGTTGCTGGAGATGAAGAAACCGAGTCACTGTCTCCCCGGAGATCATCCATCGAGACGGCAGGTGGAGCGGAAGGCTGCGCGGGCACAGGATCAACAGCTGAAATCGTTTTGGCGAAGGGAGCGGTGAGGCCTTCAATTCTCATCTCGGCTGGAGAGAGCGGCTTGGTTATCGCCGTTGCGGACGCGGCTTCCTGAACCTTCTCCTGTGAGCCAATCGAGATAAAGGACGATTCGGGCTTGGCGGGTGGCACGAACGGAGCGGTGGGCGCAACAGAGGCCGGCTTTGAATCGCGAGGAGCAGTGGTGACTGGCGGCCTGGTGGCTGGCGTTGGCGAAGCCGGCGCAATTTTCTGCGACTCCAAATTCACTTGCGGCGGGGCAATCGTATTTGTTGCGACCGATCCTTCGGACGGAAATTGGACGCCCCAATATCCGGGCTGCCGATGCGTAAACTCCACCTCAACATAGCTTCCCTGATTGGCATTTGGGCGAACTTTTAAAACGCGGCAGATGGAATCTTGCTTCGTTTTGATATTGGTGAGGACGAGCATTTGGCTGACGTTTACGGCCGTCGCCATCCTCAGGACAGCCCCCTGCGGAAAAACGATCATCGTTACGGTTTGTTCTTCAAACGGTTCGGTCCGCGGGGCGGTGCCGCGCGCGACTTCGATCACTCGAGAACCATGCACCTTGACGGCAACCTCAAGCGACAGAGCATCGGCGCGAAGCGAAGATGTGGGCTTGCTTTGCGTTCCCGTCTGCGCTGCCGGCGTGCCGGCAACGGGACTTGCAGCTTCGACCGAATCTTTTGTAAGTGGCGCCATCGTTCTATCCGGCAGTTAGGCCGTCCCCCCAAGGATGTGACTGCAGATGGTTTTCCTTGATATATGCCGATTTTCGGCGTGGGTGACAAAGTGCGGCAATAGTACGTTGGTACTGCCTCAGAACATTTGCTTAATCGGCCAAGTTCAAGGAAACATGAGGCGAAAACAACTGCTCTGGCGGCGAGGTACCAGCGTGTCAAAGAAGGAGGAAGGGACTATCGGACTAGGCTGAAAGTGGATCCCGCCAGGGAAATTGTCCCGAGAGCCCATCTGCGTGGGCCCTCGGAACTTGGCGCAGCTGTTATCCGACTTTAGAACTGTTTATCCATCACGCCGAGCGTTACCGCAACTTTGTCCATCTCAATCACGAGGACCGTCGAGTTGTCGACAACGTAGTAAGCGAACGTGAACGACGCCGAAGTCGGTTTGGCCGTCGCGAGAGTCAGCGTCGCACGTCCGAAACTCGATGGGGCGGCGATGGTGCTGTTGAAGAGGGGAATATTACTGAAAATGGTCCCCGTCTCATTGATGTCGAGGTAGCCGGTAAGCCCGGTTGTCCCGGCGGACGAAATTGATCCGTTAATATCCTGCTCACCGGTGGTCGTCTGCCCCGTCGTGTTGATTCCATACGTCCCTGAAGGAACGCTGGTTGACGATTGCAGGAATCCCATACCGCTGCTGACGGGGACTACCGAATCCACCTCAACCATCTCGAACGAATTGGTCGACGTTGGGTACACCGCGTACATGAAGTTGATGCCCCCAGCAGCTAGCGTCAGGAGAATGCGATTCGAAGTTGTCGTAGGACTCAACGTGTAGGTCGACCCCGACGACGAGATGTTCTCCGCAAGATGGAGCGTCGTCGCCTGCTCGTTAACGTCCTGTACGCCGCCGGAAATCGTCCCTGTACCTGAGGCGGTGAACACTCCGCCGGCAGCGTATGGCCCTCCGCTCTCCGCGCCTGCAACTGTAAATGCATAATTCCCGCTGAGGTTCAAGAGTGTGATCGCGTTGGGAGCGCTGAATGCGTCTCCTGCCAGGACGGGAGTGCCTCCATTGTCAATCTCAACCAGCTTGAAATGCGTGTTGTCGATGATATAGAAGGCGAAGGTAAGCGTGCCCGTGCCGGGAACCGTGCTGATAAGCTCCAGCGTGCCGCGTCCCGTTCCGCCGTCGAGCGAAAGAATGTTTCCGTGCAGCGTGAGGTCCGCCTGCGTGACCGTCCCCGCATCGTTCACATCCTGAATCGCAAAATTGACCGGAAAAGTTCCGGCCCCGTCGGAAAAAAACCGCCCGGCAATTGCCATCGGCGAGCCGCTCGAATCGATACCGCTAATTCCGAAGGAATAATTATTCGCGATGGCGCTCACCGAGAAATCCGAAGGATTGGCTTTATCGATCGTTCCGCTCCCGGTCGCAGTGCTATCGAACCGCACGAGCAAGGCGTGCTGCTCAGATATGAGCGTCACCTGCCAGGTTATGGTGCCGAGTCCTGTGGTGACTGTTGCAATCGCTCGCCCGTCGGGCCCTACCGCAAAGCTTCCTCCGTTGATCGGATTTTCCGTTATCCCGCCCGCGCTGTTCACATCCTCAACTCCGCTGGTAATGAGACCGGATCCGTTCACCGTGAAGGTGCCAGCCACAGCTAGAAAGCCGCCAGCATCCTCCCCTGTGTAAGAAAAAGTATATTGACCGGACAACGTCGCCGCTGAGAAAACGATCGTCACCGTCGCAGTGCCCGAGCCAGCCGCAGAGAGTGCCGAGACTGTGACCGTCCCGCCCGGAGGAGGCGTGCGCGGCGCGGTGTAATTTCCAGATTGGTCGATCGTTCCAGGATCCGCGCCAAGAGCGGCGGTCACTGTCCAATTAAACGGTCCAGTTCCCGACGCTGTGAACGCCTGCGTACCCTGCGCAGGAACCGAAACCGCCGCCGGAGAGACCGTGACAGGCTGCGCTGCGCCAACCATTACCGTAACGGTGGCGGATTTCGATTTATCCTCCTGCGAAGTAGCGGTGACAGTGACGTTTCCCGTCGCGCCCGGCGCCGTAAAGACGCTGCCGTTAAAGGTGCCGGCGCTCGCCGTCCAGTTCACAGAGCTGTTCGAAGCGAAATTGTAGACAACAGCAGTGAAATTAATTACGCCATTCACCGGAATGGAAGCAGTTCCCGGAAAGATCACCACGGAAATCGTTGTATTGGGATTCGAACCGCCTCCTCCTCCGCCGCATCCCGCGACACCGAGCGCAACGGCAACGCCAAACACAAGGAACGCAAGGGCCCGCAGCTTCATCAGAGCGCTCCTTTCTGCGAATTCGCAGACGAAGCCGCACCTCGCGGCATCAGAGAACGGATCGGCGCACCGTGCTCGTTTCTCAGCATGTAAATGTGATTCGACGTGGTGAGAATGCGCGCGAGAAGCACGGAATTCCCGCCGACGTTCGCCATCATTCCCGTTACGTGAATGCTCTCGCCCACCGACAGGCCGAGATTTTTCGCGGTCACGGCCAAGCTCGCTCCCAGGTGCACATCAACGACGCCTTGCGCCGAAATCACGAGCAGGTGCGTTCCGATCGGGCCGCCACTCGCATTCGTCTCGATCTTGTCGATCGTTCCATCAATCTTGACTTCCTTATTCAGGTCGTAAGCCGGAGACGCCATCGCAGAACTGCTAGTAGTAGTTTGCGCATTCGTGATAAATGGCGAAATAATCGCTGCAAGGGCGCAGCTCAATATTAGTTTTCGGACGGCGTAGCTGGTCATTCCGTTCTCCTTAGACACACCAACATCCTTAATCCTTACTCGCACAACCTCACAAAGTTCCCCAAAATTTCGGACAGTTCGGAGCGTTTTAATCAAGCGGCCCACCCGGACCGGCGACCGGCTACTTAGATGCACAAACCCCCACTCGAAGTTACACGCAGGGATGCAAAAAGTTGCGCCGAGTTCCAAATCCGAGTCCAAAAACATTGATACGAATCGGCTGTGTATTTAATTTCGCAGGGGCTTTCCAGTTTTGAGCGTGTGTGCGATTCGTTCCTGCGTTTTTCGCTCTCCGCACAAGCTGACGAAAGCTTCGCGCTCCAAATCGAGAATGTACTTCTCGGAAACGGTCTGAGGCGCCGTAATGCTCCCGCCCGCTAGTATGTATGCCAGTTTTCTAGCGACAACCGCGTCGTGCTCGCTGGCGAATTCGCCCCGAACAAGCATATGGATTGCAAGTTTCGCTCCGGCCAGAAATTCCTCTCCCAGCACGCGGATTTCGGCGGGTGCGGGCGGATGATATCCCTCGCGGACGAGGGCCAGCGCCGTCGCTTTGGCATCCGCTACCTGCCGGTCGCGATTCATCGCAATCAAATCCGAACGCCGCAAAAATCCCAGCGATCGCGCTTCTTCGCCGCTGGTGGATACCTTCGCCATCGCGATAGTTTCAAAGATCGGCTTGAGCGCGTGAAATAAATCGAGATCTTCGCCTCCCCCTGCATGCTCGTTCGCGCGAATCAACATCTCCTTCGTTCCGCCGCCACCTGGAATCAATCCCACGCCTGTTTCAACCAGCCCAATGTATGCTTCCGCCGCCGCATAAATTTGAGCCGAACTGAGACTAATTTCGCAACCTCCCCCCAACGCCATTCCCTGCGGCGCCGCCACCACAGGCCCGGGCGCGTATTTGATTGCCATGTTCACGCCCTGGAACTGGCGCACGGCCATGTGAATATCGTCCCACTCGCCTTCTTGCGCCGTCACCAGCAACAGCATCAAATTCGCGCCCACGGAAAAATTTGGCGCCTGATTCGCGATCACCATCGCATCGAATTCCAAGCCGAGCCGTTTGACTCCGGCGTGAATCATCGCGCCGATGTCACCGCCGATCGAATTCATCTTGGAGTGAAATTCGCAGCACAACACGCCGTCGCCTAGATCAATCAGGCTCGCGCCGGAATTCGTCTGCACCACGCCGCTACGGTCTTTCAGAGACTTGAGAATGATGATTCCGACCGGCTCTGGAACCGGCTTCATCGCCTTCGCGCCGATATCGAAATATCGCGTGCTGCCCTTCTCCGTTTCGTAGAACGATTTCTTCGGCGATGCGAGCACGTCATTCACCACAGGCGGAATCTGCTTCCCTTCACGGCCGAGCGCTTCGGCCATTCGCGCCACTCCGATCGCATCCCATACCTCGAATGGGCCCAGCTCCCAGGCAAAACCCCAGCGCATCGCGCGGTCCACATCCACCACGCTGTTTGCGATTTCCGGCACTCGGCGCGCGGCATACAAGCAGTTTTCGCTCAAACAAGCCCAGAGGAAACGGTTTGCCTTGTCGCCCTTCCCGTCCATTCCCGGCCCGGCGAGCGCGCGAATCCGTTCGCGCGTCTCCTCGATCTGCTTCCCTGCTTCGATTGAACCAAATTTCGCTTTCTGCCGCGGGCGATACTCCATCTTCTGCCAATCGAGCGTCAGAATTTCCGAATCGCCGCCCTTCTTCACTCGCTTGTAGAATCCGCTTCCCGTCTTATCGCCCAGCCACCCGCGCTTCATCATTTCCTCGACGAAAGCGGGCACCCGCCACATCTCGCGCGATTCGTCGGTGGGAATGTTGTCGTAAATATTGCGCACCACATGAACGAGCACATCCAAGCCAACGATGTCGGCCGTACGAAACGTCGCCGACTTTGGCTGCCCAATCGCCGGGCCTGTGCAAGCATCTACTTCTTCGATCGTCATATCCAACGCTTGCATTTGCTTCAGGACGTTCAGCATCGCGTATGTGCCGATCCGATTGGCGATGAAGTTCGGCGTATCCTTCGCTATCACCACTCCCTTGCCCAGGCGCAGGTCGCACATTTCGTCGAGCGTCGTCAGCACGCCAGGTAACGTCTTCGGCCCGGGAATTAATTCCACCAGCTTCATGTAGCGCGGAGGGTTGAAGAAATGCGTGCCCGCCCAGTGCTGCTGGAAATCTTCTGAGCGCCCCTCCGCGATCAAGTGAATCGGCAGACCGGACGTGTTCGAGGTCACGATTGTTCCCGGCTTGCGCACACTTTCGACCCGCTCGAACAATTTGCGCTTAATCTCAAGATTCTCGGCGACCGCTTCGATAATCCAATCGACTTGTCCGCACCAGGCGAGATTGTCTTCCAGATTTCCGGGCGTCACGAGGCGCGCTGTTTCAGGAGTGAAAAACGCCGCCGGGCGCGATTTCCTGGCCGCTTCCAGCCCGGCCAGGACGATGCGATTCCTTACCGCGGGGCTCTCGATCGTAAGTCCTTTTCGCTTTTCGTCAGGAGTCAGCTCGGTGGGCACAATATCGAGCAAGAACACGGGGATACCAGCGTTCGCCAGGTGCGCCGCGATGCGCGCACCCATCGTCCCAGCTCCCAGAACAGCAACCTTCTCGATTCTCTTTTTCATCGGACTCATTTCATGAGGTCGGTTTCGTCGGAAGACGAAAGATGACCACCGAGGTTACAAAACGAGTAACCAGCGGTCAACCGGAAACACGGTAACACGCCAGTTGCGGTACAGTGGTAAGGGGTTTCCCAGCAAGAAGATGAGTCCGGTCACCAAATGGCTCGGCACCGCGCTACGCGGATTGCGTACTTTCGCGTACGGTGCTGACGGGCAACGTCCCAAGGTGGGCGTTGCTCTCGGGGGCGGCTTCGCTCGCGGTATCGCACATATTGGCGTACTACGCGTCCTCGAAGAAAACGAGATTCCGGTCGATTTTATTGCTGGCACCAGCGTTGGCGCGCTGATCGCGTCGGCCTACGCGAGCGGAACTCCACTCGACGTAATGGCCGAGCAAGGCAGCGCCACTCGCTTCCGCGATTTCGGCCGTTGGACGCTTTCGCGCATGGGCATGGCCTCCAATGCGCCGCTCGATGATTTTCTGCACCGATTCACGACCGCGAACAATTTCAGTCAGATGAAAATTCCGCTGAGCATTGTCGCCACCGATTTGATTAGCGGCCAATCGGTCCATTTCACGAGCGGCGAAATCAGCCCGGCCCTTCGTGCTTCTTGCGCCTATCCTGGATTGTTTCTTCCGGTCGAACACCAGAATCATTTCCTGGTGGATGGCTTTCTTACCGAGCAGGTTCCCGCTCCGGCAGTGCGCGAACTCGGCGCCGAGCTTGTGATCTCCGTGCACTTGGAACCCGGGCTTCTCGATTCGAAACCGCGCAATACGATCGAAGTGATCAGCCGTTCCTTTTCGATTATTCAAACCGTGGCCAATCAGCCCTGGCGAGGCCTTAGCGACGTGCTCATCGAGCCGGACGTTCATCACGTGCTCTGGGACGAATTCGTGAAGACGCCGCAACTGATTGGTGCGGGAGCAGATGCCTGCTACGCATCGCTTCCCAAGATCAAACACCTGCTGGCCCATGCCGGCGAGCGTCTTCTTAGCGCCCGATTGACCCGTCCGACGTCGGAAGAATCGTAATTTTTTCTTCGGCAGCGCGCTGCTAACTATCACAGCCCGCTCGCGTCGAATTAGAGGTGAGGGGCCGAACCCGCTCTGCGATGACCGCTGCAACGCCCCAGTCATACGCAGGGTGAGTTCGGCTCTTCCTTTTATCCGTCGGCACGACTTGTTGATTCCCTGGTTTTTGTAAGCAATGCTTGTTGCCGATCCTTGTTACGCATACCTGTTGCCCGTCTCCGTCACTTGGCTTCGCGGACTTCTACCTTCACAACCTGCCCGTTGCCTTTTCCCCGCTTTGTAAGCCACTCGCTCATCGCTGCGGCCAAACGCTCGATATTTACGTTGGACCCAGCTTCTAGACGTCCTTCACCCGTTGGCAACGTGTCGTCAAATTCACCGGAACCCGTGAAATTTCGCATGCAGAAGCTATCCAGCCACTCAAGCGGCATTGGTTCGCGCTTGCCGCCGATCAGCACCTCCGCCTGCAGCTTTTGGGCATACATTTCGTCGGAAGTATAACATCGGGCACGAATAGTCCTCCCCGCAGGGCTGTCCGGTTGCATTTTGGGGTAGCGGTGCCCTACAATTTTTGGTGGAAAGCGCCCCTGTTCCGCCAGACCCTCTGAATTGGAGCCGGTCGGGCGGTGTCCCCCGCGCAAGTGCCATGGAGGTTCGGTGTCGACGCCATTAGAAAGCTGGGTGGAAGAATCTGCTCGTCTTACGAAGCCGGCCAAGATTGTCTGGTGTGACGGTTCACAGGGTGAAATCGACCGCCTGGTCGCTGAGATGTTGCGGGATGGCACGTTTATAGAGCTGAATCAGAAAACCTACCCAGGAAGCTACCTTCATCGCAGCAATCCGAACGACGTAGCCCGCACCGAAAGCATCACGTTTATCTGCACTCATAAGAAAGAAGATGCGGGACCGACCAATAACTGGATGGCTCCCGACGAAGCCAAGAACAAAGTCCGGCCTCTCTTCGACGGTGCCATGAAGGGCCGCACGATGTATGTGGTGCCCTATATTCTGGGACCTGAGACTTCCCCTTACAGCAAGGTAGGTGTCGAACTCACTGACTCTTCTTACGTCGTCGCCAGCATGCGAATCATGTCCCGCATCGGCAAGGCGGCGCTCGACCGGCTCGGCAGCTCCTCCGATTTTGTTCCGGGACTGCATTCGCTCGGGGATCTCAATCCTGAACGCCGCTTCGTTCTCCATTTTCCCGAGGAGAAGTTGATTTGGAGCATCGGCTCCGGCTATGGCGGCAACGCGCTTCTGGGCAAGAAATGTTTTGCGCTGAGAATTGCCAGCTGGATGGCGCGCGAGCAGGGCTGGATGGCCGAGCACATGTTGATTCTCGGGCTTGAAGATCCGTCCGGCAAAGTGACGTACATGGCCGCTGCTTTTCCCAGCGCCTGCGGCAAGACCAATCTGGCAATGATGGTCTCGGCGCTTGAAAACAAAGGCTATCGGGTTTGGACCGTGGGTGACGACATCGCCTGGATGCACGTGGGCTCCGACGGCACGCTCCGCGCGATCAATCCGGAAGCAGGATTCTTCGGGGTCGCGCCAGGCACAAACGAAAAGACGAATCCGAACGTGATCGAGGCTGTGCATCACGATTCGATCTTTACCAACACGGCTGTGACCGCTGCCGGTGAACCGTGGTGGGAAGGCATGGATGGCGCGCCGACCCAGGGGCTAGTAGATTGGAAAGGCGAGAGATGGACACCCGGTAAGGGCCCTGCTGCTCAACCCAATTCGCGATACACGGTAGCGGCCAAGCAATCACCCTCGATTTCGTCTCATTGGGAAGATCCGCAAGGCGTCCCAATCTCAGCGCTTATTTTTGGCGGCCGCCGCGCGCACGTCGCTCCGCTCGTGTACCAGGCGCGCGACTGGCAACACGGCGTGTTTGTCGGAGCCACCATGGCATCGGAAACCACAGCCGCCATCACCGGTGCCGTGGGCGTCACGCGTCGCGACCCGATGGCTATGCTTCCCTTCTGCGGCTACAACATGGCCGACTACTTCCGTCACTGGCTCGATATGGGCCCGAAGCTCAAACATCCGCCGGGAATTTTTCACGTCAATTGGTTCCGAAAAGATTCAGATGGAAAATTTCTCTGGCCAGGCTACGGTGAGAACGTCCGCGTTCTCAAATGGATTCTCGATCGGATCGAGGGCCGAGCTGCTGCCAATGACACGCCGATCGGCTACGTTCCGACCCCGGATTCACTGACACTTGATGGACTCCATATTTCTCGCGCCGCAATCGATGAACTGCTGAAGGTTGATTCGAATGATTGGGCTGAGGAGCTGGATTCAACCGGAAAGTTCTTCGAGAAATTCGGCAAGCGCCTGCCTGAGGAAATTCGAGTCGAACACAACTCACTTGCGGAGCGACTGCAGCGCGTTTCTGTCGCTCCCAAGTGAGTCGTTTCGTTCCGAATAGAGGCTCAGTTAATTAGGAGCTCCACAACAGTTCCTTCGCTGGCATTAAATGCAAAGAATGCCTGTCCTGAGCTCAACTTAAGGCTAACCAGCACCTGACGCACGCGATCTCCCCCTTTTACGGCACCAACCCACACGGTGCCCTCGTCGGGGAGCTTCTTGAAAATATCGTAGGTGTCGTGCACATCGTAGCTGCAGTTCATAACGCCCCCTTTTTGATGCTGGTTCGATCTAAGCTCGGGCAACGTTCGCCCTGATTCCTGGCGTTTCCCGTGGTGCAGGAAGCTGCAGCGCCATCAGAACCTCAACGAGTGCGCCTACTTCTTCCGGGCTTGACACTACACAGATCAAGTCCTGAAGGAACTCCTCCAGATTTTTTCTACTCCGCAAGTCCGCTTGCATATGTTTTTCATCTCCTCAGCTCTCCTTGGGTCAATTAGTGCCGCGGGATTGGAACAATCCGTTTGCTGGACTTCGGCACCTCGTCTCGTTGTGGAAAAAAAAGGTGGACGAGCGCGACTAGGTTTGGAAGGGGAGACTACGTTCTATGAACACACAGCAGTTGCAAATAGCCGGTGGGAGATTGCGCGTTAAGAATTGAAACAGAAGTGGGTAGATGGTATTCGAGCCGATCGTTATTCTGCTGAACCGCACTCACGATGGAAACGGGATTCACGTTCGTAGCGACGGAAATGGACGTTTTCGCCACTACAAGCACCGTGAAATCGTTTGACGTGTCGTCGATGAGGCGGGTGAGTTCGGGTATCTCGCTCGACGAGAGGCCGCAGAACAACATGGAAACGACCAGAGCCAGGCAGAACCGGTGGCGCGTATAGCAGGCCAAATTCATCTCGACTTGTTTATACATCGAACATTC
>DATNKB010000528.1:0-2554 GCA_035603595.1 Candidatus Dormiibacterota bacterium | reverse complement strand
GACCAGGCACGCACACACTCGAAGGCGTGTATGTGGAGATTCTCAAATTGGTGCTCTTCCTCGATGAGAGCGGCAATACGAAACCCCTGGACAAGATGTTCGCCAGCGTCATCCGCTTGCCAATTTCCTGAACTCACCGATGGATACTTCGAGCGCTGGCGGCTCCGATTCGCGCACCAAGCGGTCAAACTCGCCCGCACGTGCTTCCGAAAGTTGAGCACTTTTTCAATTCCGCGTCGCGTCCTCGGGATGGCCTGGCGAAGATACAACTGGAGGTCCGCTCGACGTCGGGCGGACGGTGATCAGCTCGCGAATGGATTCGACGGTGACGCCGCTCCTTCCAACTAGCGCTAACAGGTTCCGGCTTTCTGCCGAGGCGTAGCGGCGCGGTCTAGCCAGTGAGAGCAGTGATAATCCCTGTTCGCAAACACTTATTTTGCGTACAACGCTGTTCGGTCCGCAGGTTTCTTGCTTCAGGCTCACCGACGCGAACTGCCACGAACCAAATCCTTCTCCCCATCCGTAATCGAATCGGACGACCTTCGCATCGTATTTTCTGTTGACGGAAGCTGGAACGAATCGTCTATTCCAGGGGTGGGAAGGTTGAACCAGACCCGCGAGGAGCGATCAATGAAGCGGCGGATCGTTTGGACAATCACATTGGGAACCATCACTGCACTCGTTGTTCTGGGAACTTGGCGGAACATGCAGGCACAGGACGCTAAGGCGCCGTACCAGAGCATAGCGCCGCTAGAACAATACCTGATGGCGGATCGGGATGCCGAGATAGCCCTAGCTCGGAGTGCAGCACCCGAGTCCAT
Organism: Candidatus Dormiibacterota bacterium; assembly: GCA_035603595.1. Classification (GTDB taxonomy): domain Bacteria; phylum Acidobacteriota; class Terriglobia; order Acidiferrales; family UBA7541; genus Palsa-295. The sequence continues at coordinate 1,733 of DATNKB010000528.1, read as the reverse complement.
CTCACGCGATGCCGCCGTCTTGGTTCTCGGACGGCACGGTTACGAAACCGCGGTCAAAGGTAAGAACGGTTTCGTATGCGTCGTAGAAAGATCGTGGATGTCTCCCTTCGACGATCCAGAGTTTTTAAACCCCGATCAGCGGCTTCCGCTTTGCCTCAATCCGCCGGCTGTACGATCCCACCTGCCACTCACTTTCAAGACGACAGAGTTGGCATTGGCGGGGCTGTCCAAGACTCAGATGTTCGACAAGATCAAATCCGCATTCGATAAGAAAGAGCTTCCGAGCCCGGAGCCAGGTGCGATGTGTTACATGATGTCGAAGCAACAGTACTTTGGCCGCAAATATGGAAACGCGGATCCTCATCTGATGTTTTGGTTCCCCAAAACAGACGATATGTTTTGGGGAGGAGGTCTCCCCGGCTCTCCGGTATACGTGCATCAATATTCTCCGGAGCCGATCACGGAGTTCATCGTTTCCGTGTCAAAGTGGTCGGACGGAACGGCTGCTCCCACAGAATGAGATTCGCTTGCCACTCTTGACGACGGAGCATGGGTCCGGATAGATGTTGATAAATCCGCTTCACACCATCTATCTCACCCTGAGATAGCTCGTAATCAAAAAGTACGGCAACCCATGTGCCGGACGGCAGCGAGCCGCCGACAGAGTAAAAGTCAGGTTCTAATCGCGCGTTCTCGATTGGAATTTCAGGGCCGCGTCGCGTACAAAATCCATATGACGACTGCAGCAACGCAGCTTCGGTCGCGCGAAACGGATGCCCGTCGCGCGGCAGAGTTAATCTACCGTTCCTGAAAATCGAAGCAAAACAGCCGGCAAGATGGCTGTAGAAAACGGGACTCCGAATGGCAGCAGTGCTCGTCTAATTGCCACTAAGGACCCCTCGAGTCTCCCTATGCGAATGTCCGGCATGTGGCTGTGGCGACGGCTACTCGTGGCGCTGATACTTTTTCCCGTCGGCTTCTTCGTCGTCTTTTGGGCGAGCACCTTTCTTCTTGCGCAGTGGGACGAGGCGTGGCGCCCGGCGTGGATGGGAGACGGAGTGGGGGCGCAAGCGATTGTAATTTTGCCGGCTGATACGCCGCCCGGTTTTTCGGTGGAGCTGGTTCCGTTTTCGATGGCAAAAGATTTTGCCGCCAACCATCCCGGGTCCACGTTTCTTATCCCGCGGGGTCAACAGAGCGCGGACCAGCAGAGCACAGGTCAACAGAACACGGGTCAACCGAACATGGGCCAACAGGGCCCACAACAGGACACGCTTCGGCAGAAGGAAGTTGAGGACCAGCTGAGGCTAAAACTTGCGTCGCTCAGCCTCGACGTGAAGCAGCTCCCTGGCGGTGCGCAGCAAATTTCAATTGAAGACATGGACCGCACGGACGACACGCACGGGACTCGTTACGAAGCTTCGAAAGACGGAGTGCGATTGATACGCTACCGTTTCGTGGGCGACCGCGACGCGATGGGCGTCCTTTTGGCAGCTATGGTCTTATCGTTCCTGCTCAATCTAGTCGCGCTTGTTTGTGTCGCCGGATGGTTCATCTATCGTTGGCGCAAAGGTTCTCGAGGCGATGCAATGGCTGAATAGCCATTCGTTCGGTGCGAGCCCCGCGAAAGCCACACTGCAGATCCCTCGACTGCGCTCGGGATGACAGGCGTGAGGTGGAGTCAAAAAAACGCACGGAGGAGTAATCGGAAGAACTTGCGACCGAACGGTCTC
>DATNKB010000527.1:0-6024 GCA_035603595.1 Candidatus Dormiibacterota bacterium | reverse complement strand
GGCGATTATGATCGTGCTGGTGTTCACCGACTTGCGCGAAAGGATCCTTCCCGACGTGGTCAACTTCACAGGGTTGGGCCTGGGACTTTTGCTCAGCTTCTTCACTACACCCGTCGATGGAACAGCTCTGGCCCTTACGAGGCGGATTTTTGAGTTTCCGCCGCCTGCGCCGATTCTCTCATTTGTGGACGCGCTATTGGGCGCGGCGGCCGGCAGCGGTCTGCTGTGGCTCGTGTCGGAGGTGTACTTTCGCCTGCGCGGGCGCGAGGGAATGGGGATGGGCGATGTGAAGATGATGCTGATGGCCGGCGCGTTTCTTGGCCTAAAACGCACATTGCTGACAATTTTCGCTGGCTCCGTGCTCGGAAGCATCCTGGGAATTATCGTAATCGTGGCGCGGCGCAAGGATTCCGATTACGAACTGCCGTTTGGCACCTTTCTCGGGATGGCCGCTCTACTGGTGGTATTTTTTGGAACGCCGATTGTATATTGGTATCAGGGACTGCTGGTGGTGCGCTGATGGCTAGAGCGCATCTAGCAGAACGAGGCATGTAATGGTTCCACAGATCCCCACGCGAATCACGGGCGTTCAGCCCTTTGATCTCGGCTTCCTGGCCGGGGGGCTCCTCGTTCTACTCCTTGTTTTGATCCTTTTCGCCATCGTCGTGCGCAAATTTCTGCGCAGAGGCGATGCCTCACCCGAGGGCCAATTCACGGCGCCAATTCCCGACACTGACAACGCCTCCGCTTTTATGGCCGCCTCGATGCAGGGCGTAATTGAGAAGCTTCGGACCCAGGAAAAAGAGCTCGCGCGCCTGCATCTAGTGGCGCAAGAGCGCGCGCAAGAATCTGAGCGTCTCACCGAAGAAGTCACGCGAAATATGCCCACAGGATTGCTGCTGGTGAATGCTACCGGCGCAATCAGCAGCACAAACCCGGCTGCCGAGGAGGCGCTGGGTATCCGCACTTTGCGGTACCGGTCGTACAAAGAAATTCTCGGAGCCGATACCGCGCTGACACACATGCTGACGGCGTGTTTGCGCGAGGGGCGAACGTTTCATCGAGGCGAAGTGGAGCACGTGACAGCGGAAGGTGAAATGCGCCACCTCGGCGTCACGATTTCTCCGATTTTCCGCACGGTTCGGAATCCGCCACGGCCCGGAACCGAATTCCCTGGTGTCCCACCCGAGATGAAGGTGAGCGGCGCGCTGTGCCTGATGAGCGATCTAACGGAACTAACCGCGCTGCAAAAGCAGATTCGTTGGAAAGAGAATCTGGCGGCACTCGGAGAAATGTCAGCTGGTATCGCGCATGAATTCAAAAATGCGCTAGCCACAATTTCCGGCTACGCACAAATGATTCGCAGCGAAGCGCGCCCGGGCTCCGGGGACATTGGAGAATCCGCCGAGCGCATTCTGGACCAGACACGCGCGCTCACGCACGTCGTCACAGAATTTCTCCGCTTCGCCAAGCCGCTGGAAATCTGCTACGAGACAGTGCCGATGAAAACGCTGGTCGAGCGCGTGACGGAAGAGCTGCGGGAATCGAACCCCGGCTGTGCGGTGGAATGCGAAGGAGCTTTCGAGGATCTTCCAGGCGACGAAGCATTGATCCGGCAGGCACTCGTCAATTTGACGCGCAATGGAGCAGAAGCCGCCCGCGAATCCAGTGGCAGCGCCCGCCTCACCGTTTCGGGGACGATCGAAGAGCTGGGCGGTCGGAAGTGGCAGCGTATCTGCATCGCGGACAACGGGCCAGGCATTCCGCAGGCGGACCTGCCCAAAATCTTCCTCCCGTTCTACACCACGAAATCCGAGGGCACGGGCCTGGGATTGGCTGTGGTTCAAAAGGTGGCCCTGCAGCACGGGGGCAGCATCGAGGCCCGGAACCGCACCGGCGAAGGCGCGGAGTTCCTGCTGTGGTTACCTTTGCGGCAGGAGACCTCGCCGTCGCTATTCCCCTCCGAAGCCGCCCGCATCTAAACTATATCCAGGGCCTATCCCATAGGTGCCTCTCGGGAGGCGTAGCCATGCGCAGAGCACTCTGGTTGGCAGCAATTGCGGCGATTGCGGCGTTTCCGCCCAGCGGCCATTGCCAGCAGCAGGATAAGGCGTCACCGCCATCACAGGACTCCGCTGCGTCGCAGAGCGGCGCGCAGGCGGCACCAACATCACCGGAAGCGTCTGCCAGCCAACAGGAATCTCTGGCGGAAGCAGCGCGACGTGCCCGCGAACAAAAGAAAGACACTCCGAAGCAGGCCAAAGTCATCACGAACGACAATATTCCCAAGGAAGGTGGAGTATCAGCGGTCGGCGAAGAACCACCGGCCACCGAGAACGCCGAAAATGCTACTGCCGACAGCGCGAAGCCCGACAAAGCCGCAGGAAGCGACGAGAAAAAGTGGCGCGAGAGATTCGAAAAGCTTCGCCACAAACTTGAACAGGATCAGGCTGACCTCGACGTGATGCAGCGCGAGCTGGGCGTACTTGATCTGCAGTATTACAACGATCCTGTGAAAGGCATGCAACAGGGATTGACCCGCAGCGATATCAACGAAAAAACCGGTAAGATCGCGGCCAAGCAAAAGGAAATCGACGCAGACAAGCAAGCCATCTCCGATGCCGAAGACGACCTTCGCCAATCGGGCGGCGATCCCGGATGGGCTCGCTAGCCAGTTTCCATGGAGCCAATTCTCCTTGTCGAAGATAAGCCTGAGCTCCGGGCGATGCTGCGCAAGGCGCTCGAGCGCGCAAACTATTCGGTGGAGGAAGCGCCTGACGGTAATGCCGCCATCGACAAAATACGCGCTCGCCGCTACCTACTCGTCCTCACTGATTTAAAGCTTCCGGGAAGTTCGGGATTGGACGTCCTTCGAGAAGCTCGCCGAGTGGAACCTACCCTGCCCGTGATTCTTGTTACGGCCTATGGATCCGTGGAAGAAGCCGTGACGGCGATGAAGGAAGGCGCATTCGATTTCATTCAGAAGCCGGTGGATCTCGATCATTTGAAACTGCTTCTCGATCGCGCTACGAAGCAGCAGGAACTTCTGCGGGAAAATCTGCTCCTCCGTGAAGAATACGCCGCGCACTACGGATTTCCTCGAATCGTGGCCGAGCATCCGACGATGAAAGACGCGAGCCAGATGACGCAGCGCGTGGCGGCGACCGATTCAACGGTTCTGCTTCTCGGCGAAAGCGGCACGGGAAAAGAACTCTTCGCACGCGCGGTCCACCACCTGAGTCCCCGGGTCGACCATTCCTTTGTCGCGCTGAACTGCGCGGCAATTCCCGAAGGGCTGGTGGAAAATGAGCTCTTCGGACACGAGCGCGGCGCCTTCACCGGTGCAGGCGCGCGAAAAATAGGAAAACTCGAACTCGCGCATCGCGGGACCTTGTTTCTTGACGAAATTGGCGAACTGCCCCTCGCCGTGCAAAGCAAGCTTCTGCGTGTGCTGGAGGAAAAGCGATTCGAGCGCGTCGGGGGCACGCAGGAAATCGAAGTGAACGTCCGAATCCTCACAGCGACAAATAAAGACCTGCGCGCCGCAGTGGCGGACAAGACGTTTCGCGAGGACCTCTACTTCCGGATTTCCGCCGTACCGATCACGATTCCACCTCTGCGGGATCGAGGTGACGACGTACTGTTGCTAGCCGAGCATTTCCTGGAGCGCTTCAAACGCGAATTTCGCAAGCCGGCACTGGCACTCACGGAAGACGCACGCGAGCGCCTGCTCACCTACCCGTGGCCAGGTAATGTGCGCGAACTTCAAAACGCGATTGAGCGCGCGGCAATCCTCGCGAATGGTTCGGACATCGATGTGGCTGGTTTGCAATTGCCTTCCGCGCGTCCTACTGCCGAGCAACTGCCCGAGCATATGGTCGAGGATGAATTTCTATGGGAAGGGCCGCTGGAGGAGGTTTCGCAACGCGCTCTCGCTCATGTCGAGCGGTTCAAGATTCAGAATGCGCTGCGTGAAACGAAGTGGAACAAAACACGCGCGGCGGAAAAATTAGGGGTGTCCTACAAGACTTTGCTTCACAAGATTCGCAACCTCGGCTTGGATAACTAAGTCTTTGCTTCCTTGCAGTCCCCTCTTGGACGTTTCCGGCGTTCCTTCCAAAAACCACGGGCACGATCGTCTTCGGATTGGATCACAACTTTACCCGGTTCGGGCAGGCGCCCCGTGTGCAGCACAACACTTCCAAAATTCCACGCTTCATGACGGACTCCCAGGAATCCGGCGCTGCAGAGTAATTTGGCAAACTCCGGCGGGGTTGGGAAGTTCGATACAGAGCTGGGGAGATATGCATAGGCTGCCCTATTGCCCGAAATCATTCCGCCAATAACTGGCAGAATCCGCTTGAAGTAGAAGCGATACATCCTCGCCATGGCACTATTGCTTGGCTCGGAAAATTCGAGGATAGCGATTCGCCCTCCTGGCTTTAAGACGCGCACCATTTCGTGCAGCCCGCGCTCGTAGTTAGCAAGATTTCGAAATCCGAATGCGGTGGCTACGAGGTCAAAACTCTGGTCGGGGAAAGGCATGTTCAGGGCATCGCCATTGATAAATTCGGCGGTGTGCGAGTCGGAGCGCGCCTTTTTCCGGGCCCGTTCTAACATTGGGTAGGCGAAGTCGCAACCCATGATCGGTATGCGATGCGCGGTGGGATCCCGGATCACGTCTACCCGTTCTACTTCCAGAGCGAATGCCAGGTCTCCGGTGCCACAGCATAAATCGAGGACGCGGGCATCGGTGCGGCGCAGGATGCGACGAAATTTTTCCGCTGTGAGGCGGCGCCACTTGTTATCCAATGAGAACGACAGCAGGTGGTTCAACAGGTCGTATCGAGGCGCAATAGCGCTGAACATATCGCGGACGCGCCGCGCGGAATCGCGTTCGTCACGAGCGCCTTTCGGCCGCGAACCAAACACCGGGGGCGACGATGTCTCGAAGATTTTCATACTTTGTGCAACTCGGTAGACCTGGTTCCGCTTCGCTGCCAGCCGTCAAGCAATCCGGGCAGCGAGCGAAAACTCGCGCCAACGGCACGCCACGGGACTGCCACCCCCCATTTCGCCTTTCCGATAACGGAGGGTAGTACCCAGCCGATTTCGCCGGCATGCACTTTCTTGTCGCTTAGCATCAACGATCTCAACTCCGAGTTCGAAAGCGACGGAATGCGCGGCAGTGGCCCGACCGATAGAATCAGGCCAATAATTCGCGCCGCATCCTTCACACCCAAATGGCCGATGGCGAGCGCAAGAAGCGTCGCGAAAATCATGCCGTGGCCCACCGCCTCCCCGTGAAGAAACGTCTTGTAGCCGGTGGCGGTCTCAAGCGCATGGCCGAGCGTGTGGCCAAAATTTAAGGTCTGGCGCAGTCCGCTCTCGCGCTCATCTTTTCCGACAACCATAGCCTTAATCCGAATACATCGCGGAATCACGTATTCGAGCGCTGCGCGATCCCGGCGGAGAAGAGCGAGCATGTTCCGTTCGAGATAGCGGAACAGCCCCGGATCGGCGATCACGCCGTATTTAATTATCTCGTACAGCCCCGCGCGGTACTGACGGTGAGGCAGCGTGCCAAGAACATCCGGATCGGCAATGACCAACTCCGGCGGATAAAACGCGCCGACGAGATTCTTCCCTTCTGGAAGATTCACGCCGGTCTTTCCGCCTATCGCGCTATCCACCTGCGCTACGAGCGTGGTCGGAACATGAATGAGGCGCACGCCTCGCAAGTACGAGGCTGCAACGAATCCCGCAACATCGCCTACCACGCCGCCACCGACAGCTAGCAATGTGGCGTCGCGATCCGCACCGAGGCTAACCAACGCACGAGCGATTTTTTCTACGGTTGCAAGCCGCTTCGCCGGCTCGCTATCGTCAAACAGAATTGTCGCGCTGCGTTGCCCGCGAGATTTCGCCGTTAGTTTCCTGCCCCAATAGTTCCATACCCGGGGCGAAGATAGGAAGAAAATTCCGCTGCGCCGGCTGGGCTCGCCAATGAGCTCCGAGGCCCTG
>DATNKB010000526.1:0-7987 GCA_035603595.1 Candidatus Dormiibacterota bacterium | reverse complement strand
CCCCCAGCGCGACGATATGCTGCAGGGCGCGATCGAGACTGAGAGTGCTGCCGGCGAGTTTTCCTTCCGAATTGCGAACGACGCCATCAGTGACACTTACATCAAAATTTCCGAGCCGGTAGTTCCCATTGCGCATACCCGTGGCAGCAGTTCCGTCGCTGACCAGGAGCACGCCCTCGAGTCCCTTGGCTCGCAGCAGGATTTCGACGGCGGGAGAATCGACATGGTGGCCGTCCGCGATCAGTTCGGCAGTCACCGCCGGGTTCGTCAGCACCGCGCCGATAACGCCCGTATCCCGGTGCGAAAACGGCCGCATGGCGTTGAACATATGAGCGGCGTGCGTTACGCCGCGCTCAATCGCCACCACTGCCTGTTCGTAAGTGGCATCCGTGTGGCCCATAGAAGCAACGATGCCATTGCCCACCGCGCGTTCCACCAGTTCGAGCGCGCCGGGAAGTTCCGGCGCTAGCGTGACAATGCGGATGAATCCATCGGCAGCGGCGACGAATTCTTCGAAGAGTTCCTTGGAGGGTGGCGTAATGGCATCGAGCGGATGCACGCCACGTCGAGCCGGGTTGATGAAAGGTCCTTCCAGGTGGATTCCTAGCACCTCGGCGGCAAATCGTGAATCAGTATTTCGCGCGCTGCGAATATAGCGCGCGATCCCATGCAGGCTCTTGCAGGTTTCCTCAGGCGGTGCACTAACAGTTGTTGCTACCAGCGACGTGGTACCGCGTCTCGCGACTGTGGACGCGACCTTAGCGATCGCTTCGGCCGTGCCTTCCATCACGTCGTGGCCACCGGCGCCGTGAATGTGCACGTCCACGAAACCCGGAATGACAATTTTGTCGCCCGCGGCGAAGTGCTCCGAGTTCTCGGGGATGCGAACTTCGTCGCGATGGCCCATCTGCGTGATCTTGCCGTCTTCAACGACGATTACGCTGTCGAGAATTTCTTCGTGCGGAGTGAGGATCCGGCTGGCGTAAATGGCGGTCGCGGCCATGGCTCGTTCATGCTACCCGAACTCGGAGCGAAAAACACAGGCGAGCCTTGCATCATTTTCCTTCTCCGCTACAATCATGGTGCTCGAAAATTCAAAGAAAATGGGATTGCAGAAGGTTTGGAGGGATTTGCATGGCATACGACAAGCGGTATGTAGCACAGAAGCGCCAGCGGCGCCGCAGGAAGACCGCCAAGGCCAAGATGCATCTCTACGAGCAGGGAAAACTTCCGCACGATAAGCTTCCCGCCCTTGCGAAGAAATTCCTGAGCCGCAAGACCCGCGCGCTGAAGCGCGCCGGTTAATGTAGTTTCTCTACGGCAAAAAAAAAGGGCGTCCAAATGGACGCCCCTTTTTTGCGCCGCTCCCGCCAGTTCGCGGCGTGATTTTGTTCCGAACTAGTTGCCAGACGCCTGAGCGTGTGTGTTGGAAGCTGACTTGGGTACGCTCAAGTAACCGGCAATCTTGTCCTTGCCTACCTGATTGACCGTCAACTCCATCGGTGCACGAGTGCCGCGCGAGAAGAAGTAAATCGGCTCGTTCACGGAGCGATTTTTCTTCTCGTAGCGCGCATCGTCAATGTACATCGCGATGGTGTAGACGTTCTTCTTGGGATTGACGCCGCGGAGTTCAAGCATCAGGTCGCCCACTTTCTGGCGCTGATCTTTCTTGTCGATTGTGAACTCGTAGTAATCGCGTTCGCCAAGACGCCGCAGCTCTTCCACTTCGTCATGGTTCTTCGCGATCAGCGTGCCGAATTCGCCTCGAGTCATGTTCAGGCTGTTCTTCGTGGATTCGAGGTCGGACTTAACGCCGTTGACGTCAGTGCCGAGCTTATTCACATCATCAACGCCAGCCTTGGTCGCGAGTTCTCCGTTCACATTGTTTTGGAGATCCGCGAGCTGCTTGGCATCTTCTTCCTTGATCTTGGTCGCTTGCGCGCGCGCCCTCGTCAGCTCGCCCTGCGTCAATTTCATCTTATCCGTGACGATGCTCAGCTCTCCTTGGAGCTGGGCATTGGTGTCTTCAGCTTTCGCCAAGCGCTGATTGAGCACCTCTTCCTGCTGCTTCTCCTGCTGCTGCGCAGTTGCGAGGTTCTGCGCGAGCTCCTTGGAGTGCGTCGACGCGCTCCAGCCCGTCCCTAGAGCTGCTAAGGAGACGATTGCGAGCGCTACCACTACTATGCCTACCCAACGCGGTGCGGCGGCTTCGGCTGGTACGTATTCTTGTTTATCGTCGATACTCATGATGCTTTTTCCTCCGTGAAGGCCCTTGCATGGTTGGGAAAGAGCAAAAGGGACGCCAATCGTGCCAAACCGACGGAGCGTCCGTATGTATTTGATATCTAATCGCTTAGCGCGCCTGTAGCGCTAGGGTATTTTTGAATATCGTTAGCGGGGACCTGCAATTTTTACCCTATTTCAAAGATTTCTTCGCGGTACCACTTGCACATTTCTTGGCTCAACTCCAAGCCAAAATCGCGTCAAAATCGTCTCCCAGCTAGCTAGGCGGGAGTTAGCGAACCACGGTCATGGCGCGGAGCTGAGCGATTCGATCCGCAAGCGGCGGATGCGTGCTGAAGAGGCTCGAGAAAAGTTGTCCTGCTGACAGCGGCTGCACGATCATCAGAGCCGATGTTGTAGGAGGAACATCCATGGGAATGCGCTTGTTGTAAGCGCCGAGTTTTTCGAGCGCGCGGATTAAACCGTAAGGATGGCCGACCATCCTTGCGCCCGACGCGTCCGCCTGATATTCCCGCTGCCGCGAAATACCCATTTGCAGCAAGAGCGCGGCGAACGGCGCAAGAATTAACATCAGTATTCCTGTGAGACCGCCGCCCCGCTCGCGGTTGCCACCACCACCGCCGAACCAGAAACCCATTCTCGCGACCCATGTGATCGCGCCCGCGATTGTGGCAGCGATCGAGGACGTCAGAATGTCGTAGTTGCGGACGTGCGATAGCTCGTGCGCGATCACGCCTTCGAGTTCCTCGTCGTCCATCAATTCCATCAGCCCTTGCGTCACAGCGACCGACGCGTGACTCGGATTGCGGCCCGTAGCGAATGCGTTGGGCGCGGCTTGAGGAATCAGAAACATCTTCGGCATAGGCAGATTCGATTTCCCCGCAAGGCGCTCCATCACCTCATAAAGCCGTGGCGCCTGTTCTTTGCTGATCGGTTGGGCCCCGCTGGACATGAGCGCAATCTTGTCCGAGAAGAAGTATGCAGTGGCGTTCATCAGGACCGCGAAAACAAGCGCCATCGTCATACCGCGCTCGCCGCCGAACGCCAATCCAAGGAAAAGGAGTAGCAATGTAAGAGCCGTGAGCAAAAATGCAGTCTTTAGTGTTTTCATTTTCAATTTTCCTAGGCGCGATTTTAAGCGACGCCCGCCTTTGCCGTCTCCGTCGCAAATTTCATTTCGTCGCTTCGCGGGTCGGCATCAACAGTCACTGTATCGCCTGGCTTCACCTCGCCGTCGAGAAGCTTGAGCGCCAGCGGATCTTGAATCAGGCGCTGAATGGCGCGTTTCATGGGGCGCGCACCATACGCCGGGTCGAATCCTTCGCGGAACAAAAGAGTCTTCGCCGCCGGCTTGAGCTTTAGCGTGATTTTTCTTTCGCTCAGCAGCTTCACCACGTTGCGCATCTGCAGCTCGATGATGTGCTCGATCTGGTCCTTGCCGAGCGGCTGGAACATCACGATGTCGTCGATGCGGTTCAAAAATTCCGGGCGGAAAAGCTCGCGAAGCGCCGCCATGGCTTGCTCGCGGGCCTTCTTCGGATCCTTAGCGGCGAGCTCGAAGATGGCAGTCGAACCGATGTTCGACGTCATGATGATCACCGTGTTGCGAAAATCCACGGTGCGGCCTTTCCCGTCCGTAAGCCGGCCTTCGTCGAGAATCTGCAGCAGCACATTGAACACATCCGGGTGCGCCTTTTCGATTTCGTCAAGCAACACCACGGAATACGGGCGCCGGCGAACCTGCTCGGTCAGCTGGCCGCCTTCTTCGTAACCCACATAGCCCGGGGGTGCGCCGATCATGCGCGCCACCGAGTGTTTCTCCATGTATTCGGACATATCGAGACGGATGATGGCGCGCTCATCATCAAAGAGAAATTCTGCCAGGGCGCGCGCGAGCTCTGTTTTTCCCACACCAGTGGGGCCAAGGAAAAGGAACGAGCCAATCGGGCGATTCGGGTCGCTCAAGCCGGAGCGGTTGCGGCGGATCGCATTTGCGACGATGGCTAAAGCCGCCTCCTGCCCTACCACGCGCTGGCGCAGCCGTTCTTCCATGTGAATCAGCTTTTCGATTTCGCCTTCGAGGAGCCGCCCCACAGGAATACCGGTCCATTTACTGACGATTTTCGCGATTTCTTCCTCGCCGACTTCTTCCTTCAGCATCGGATGATCTTTTTGCAATTCGGCGAGGCGGTCCTGCGCTGTCTTTAGTTCTTTTTCGGCCGCTGACAATTTGCCGTAGCGAATTTCCGCCACGCGCGCGAGGTCGCCAGCGCGTTCGTAGCGCTGCTCTTCCGTTTTAAGCTGATCGATCTGCTCTTTGATTTTGCGAATCTTGCCGATGGCTTCTTTTTCTGTTTGCCAGTGAGCCTTGAGCGTATTGGACTGCTCACGCAAGCCGCTCAGTTCTTTTTCAATCTGCCCCAGCCGCTCGCGCGAATGCGCATCAGACTCTTTCTTTAGCGCCTGGCGCTCGATTTCGAGTTGCATGATGCGGCGTTCGATTTCGTCGATCTCCGAAGGCAGCGAATCAATTTCCATACGGAGACCGGCGGCGGCTTCATCGATAAGGTCGATAGCTTTGTCCGGCAGGAACCGGTCGGTGATGTAACGTTGCGAAAGCATCGCCGCCGCAACGATTGCGGAGTCCTTGATGCGCACGCCGTGATGCACTTCGTAGCGCTCTTTCAGGCCGCGCAGAATCGCGATTGTGTCTTCGACGGATGGTTCACCGACAAATACCGGCTGGAAGCGGCGCTCGAGCGCGGGGTCTTTCTCGATGTATTTGCGGTATTCGTTGAGAGTAGTTGCTCCGATTGCGCGGAGCTCACCGCGTGCAAGCGCCGGCTTCAGCATGTTCGATGCATCCATCGAGCCTTCTGCGGCGCCGGCTCCGACGAGCGTGTGCAGCTCGTCGATAAAGAGAATCACCTGGCCTTCGGATTCCGTGACTTCCTTCAAGACGGCTTTCAAGCGGTCTTCGAATTCGCCACGGTACTTCGCTCCGGCAACCAGGGCTGAAAGATCCAGAGTAACGATGCGTTTCGGCCGCAGAACCTCCGGTACGTCGCCCGCAACGATTCGTTGTGCCAGGCCCTCCACGATGGCGGTCTTGCCCACGCCGGGCTCGCCGATGAGGACAGGATTGTTCTTCGTGCGGCGCGCGAGAATCTGCATCACGCGGCGAATTTCTTCATCGCGGCCAATCACAGGGTCCAGCTTGCCCCGGCGCGCGAGATCGGTCAGGTCGCGTCCGTACTGTTCAAGCGCGCGATAAGTAGATTCCGGGTTTTGCGACGTGACGCGATGGCTGCCTCGAATCGTGGCCATGGCCTGCAGGATGGTTTCGTGCGTCACGCCGTGCTTCGCGAGAATTTCACCGGCTGAGTCACGCTTCGCGGCGGCGATGCCCAACAAGATGTGCTCGGTTGAAACGTATTCGTCTTTCAGACGCTGCGCTTCTTCGAACGCGCGCTCCAAAACCTTGTTCGCTTCCGGGCTCAGGTATTGTTCCGAGCCTCCGGAAACCTTCGGCAGGCGCTCCACTTGTTTCTCAACTTCACTGGCGAGCTGCGTGGGCGACACACCCAGCTTTTCGAGCAGGGGAGGCACGACGCCGTCACCTTGCGCAAGCAGCGCCCAAAGCACGTGCAGCGGCTGAACTTGCTGCTGTCCATAGCGCGCAGCCATTTCTTGCGCGGCTTGCATCGCCTCTTGGGCCTTTAGAGTCAGTTTGTCAAATCTTGGCATTTCGCAATCTTCTCACTTTCGCGGAGCAACAAAAAGGGCCAGCAGAATCGGCCGGCCTCCCGTCACGTCCTGCGATTTTAGTTCCGCGCTGTTAGAGTCGAGAGGCGAACGGAGCCGACCGGGTTGTCGTATTCACGTAGCCAATCCCGTCAAGCCCATGGGCATTTAGATATATTAGCTAATGTAGATAATAAAATATGCGCGTCCTGTTGTCAAGTCTATTCGTGAACCCTTCGAGATGCCATGTAGCATTCATTATACTCATTCTAATACCCTTACAACTAGACATTTCAGATAGTGCGTTTCCGGCATGGTCAGCACAATGGGATGATCCTTTGCCTGTGTGCGGCGATCTACGACAACCACGCTTCGGCGGGCATCGATAGCTGCTTCTGCAAGAATCTGCAGGAATAGCGCTTCTGGGACATGGTAAGAGCAGGAGCACGTGACGAGGAACCCACCGGGCTTCAGGAGTTTCAAGGCGCGAAGGTTAATCTCCTTGTAGCCGCGCTGGGCGGCGGGGACGCTATCGCGATTCTTGGCGAAGGCAGGTGGGTCGAGGATGACCATCTGGAATTTGCGGCCCACGTCGTCGTACTCCTTCAGAATGTCAAACGAATTACCTTCGCGAAAGGTGACGTTGGAGATCACATTGACCTCTTGATTGCGCCGCGCGGCTGCAATCGCGGCAGGGGCCATGTCAGTGGCCTCCACGTGCTCGCAGTGGCCGGCTACCGTGAGAGCGAAGCCCCCGTTGTAGCTGAAGCAGTCGAGCACTTCGCCGGAGGCATAGCGGCGAGCGGCCAGATGATTCTCGCGCTGGTCGAGGAATGAGCCAGTCTTCTGGCCTCTGCGCAAGTCGTAAACAAAGCTGATTCCGTTTTCCGTGGCGATAACTTCTTCAGGAACTTCGCCTTGTAGAACGCTGACGCTTCGCTCTAGGCCTTCGAGCAAGCGGACCTTTGGATCGTTTCTCTCGAGGATGCCTTTGGGAGAGAAGAGTTCCAGCAGGACGTGTACGAAGAGCTCCTTCAGGCGCTCGGTTGATTGGCTCAGCGTTTGAACAACGAGATAATCACCGTAGCTGTCCACGACGAGTGAAGGCAAATGGTCCGCTTCGCCGTACACGAGCCGAAAGGCATCCGCGTTCTCGACAACGATTTTGCGGTAGGCAGCGGCGTTGCCAATGCGTTCCGTGAAGAATGCGCGATCGATGGGCACATCTTCGCGTGTAAGCAGCCGGATAGCGATTTGGGATTTGTCGCTGTAGAAGGCGCGGCCCTGGAAGTGTCCTCGTTCGTCCGTAAGACGCACAACGGCCCCGGCTTCCGCGTTGGCGCTGCGGACGTCACTTCGATAAACCCAAAGGTGGCCCGAGCGCAGCCGGTCCATACCCCGCGGGCTGATAACGACGGAACCCTCTGCCACAGATATTTCCTTTCCTAAGCGTGCTTGTGCGAATGCACCTGGATACGAGGTCTCAACGAATCAAATCGCCTCCTCAATCCGCTACAATGTTGACAAAGATACAGCAGAAATATACGTGCCAAAGACACGCCGATGAATTTGAGCGATTTCGATTACGAGCTTCCGGCGGGAAGTATAGCCCAGCGGCCCCTGGCGGAACGCGACGCATCGCGAATGCTGCTGCTGAGCCGGGTGACCGGCGCGTGGGAGGATCGTCAGTTTCGCGAACTACCGGTGTTGCTTCGGGGCAACGAACTTCTCGTCTTGAACGACGCTCGCGTGTTGCCGGCGCGTCTGTCCGGGCATCGCGCCGGTTTGCGCGCGGCGCCACCCAGCGAAAACAGCCCCGTGCGAGATGAATTCCTCACGTCGCCTATCGAGGTGCTGCTAGTTCGTCAGCTTGCGCCGGACACATGGGAGGCGCTTGTGCGGCCGGGCCGTAAAATTCCGGTGGGCGAGCGAATTGTGTTTGGCGAAGGCGAACTGCAGGCTCGAGTGGAAGGCCGCGCCGAATACGGCCTGCGGGTAT
>DATNKB010000525.1:0-10526 GCA_035603595.1 Candidatus Dormiibacterota bacterium | reverse complement strand
AAGGATGGCGGCAAAGGTGTTGAAGTGGTGAAGGGCGGCAAAGGCGATACGCAGATCAGTTCGGGAGCGGTTTTTTCGGCTGACGGCAAGCTCGTCTATTTTTCGAGTCATGCGGGGCGATTTCAGTACAACGCGGACATCGGGAAATTTCAGGTGATGAGTTTCGATCGCGAAACGGGCGAGATTGAAAGACTGACGGCGGAGTATGGCGGAGGGTTGCGGCCGATGGTCTCGCCGGATGGGAAGTGGCTGGTGTATGCGTCGCGACAGGATGCCAAGACGGGTTTGCGGATTCGCGATCTTGCGACGCGCGAGGAGCACTGGCTGGCGCTTCCGATTCAGCGCGACGACCAGGAGGGCTTCGCGGTGAACGATTTGCTGCCGGGGTACGCGTTCACTCCGGACTCGAAAGCGGTGATTTTCACGCGCGATGGGCACATCCAGCGAGTCGATTTGACAACGCGGCAGGTGGCGACGATCCCGTTCAATGCGAAAGTGGATTTGGATCTGGGGCCACGCGTGCATGTGGATTACGCGGTGGACGATGGGCCGCTGACGGTGCACCAGATGCGATGGACGAACCAATCGTCCGACGGGAAACGGATTGCGTTCAGCGCGGTGGGTAAAATTTGGATGATGGATTTGGCGGATGGTAAGCCGAGGCGGGTGACGAAGAGCGAGGGGCGAGAATATGAACCGACATTTTCGCCGGACGGGAAGTGGATTGCGTATGTGACGTGGTCGGATGCCGACGGCGGGGAGCTTTGGAAAATCCCGGCGGCGGGAGGCGGCAACGCCACAAAAATCAGCGCCGTCGCCGGATATTATTCGGCGCCGCAATGGTCACCGGATGGTAGCAGGTTGCTCTTTGTGATGGGATCAAAGCACGGCTGGCTTTCTGAGGATGGCGCAGGCAGAGACAGCGAAGTGCGCGAAATCCGATGGGTCGCAGCAGATGGCGGAGAGAGCCACAAGGTGGTGACTCTGCCGGATGGATACCAGCAGCCAACGTTCAATAGCAATGGGACGCGCGTGTATTACATGGAGGACGTGCCGGCTGGGCCAGTCGAAACGCCGACACCGCCTGCGCGCTTGCTGAAATCGATCCGGCTAGATGGCGTTGACAAGAAGACGCACATCCATGTGGATGGAAGATTTGTACTGATTGTTCCGTCGCCGGACGGGCGAATGGCTGGCGATTCAGAATCGCTACGACGCCTATCTCGCTGCGTTTCCAAAGGTGGGAGACGCGACCGTTAACATCAACTTCAAGACGCCGGAAGTGCCGCTGCGGCGACTGACGAAGGAAGGTGCGAATTATCTCTACTGGGCGGACGGAGGGAAGACGCTGACGTGGAGTTTCGGGAATGACTTCTATCGCGTGAAGCGCGACGCCGTGTTGAATGCGCCGAAACCCGAAAAAGACAAGCCGGAAAATTGGAAGCCGGAGACACTTGCGATTTCGCTGCAGGTGCCGCGCGATACGCCTCAAGGGCAGCTTTTCCTGCGAGGGGGGCGAATCGTGACGATGAAGGGCGACGAGGTGATCGCGCAAGGCGATATTTTGATCGAGAGCAATCGGATCAAGGCAATTGGCGCGTCGGGAAGCATCTCTGCGCCTGCTGGGGCGAAGGTGATCGACGTGAGCGGCAAGACAATTGTGCCGGGGCTCGTGGATATTCACTCGCATTTGAAAACCGAGCGGCCGGAGATGACGAATGAGGAGTGGTCGTACGCGGAGAATCTCGCGTACGGAGTGACGACCACACGTGATCCATCGATTGAGTCGAATACTGTGTTCGCGCAGGGCGAACTTGTGGCGGTGGGCGATTTGGCCGGGCCGCGAATTTATTCGACGGGCACTGCGATCACTACGACGGCGAGCGGACTCGCGAGCGCGGAGGATGCAGATAATCTGGTGAAACGCTACAAGACGCATGGCGCGGATTCGCTTAAAGAATATATGCAGCCGCGAAGAATTCAGCGGCAGTGGCTGGCAATGGCGGCTGCCAAAGAAGGCGTGAATATCACGGCGGAAGGCGGCGGCGATCTGAAGACGGATTTGAGCATGGTGCTCGACGGGTATACTGGCGTGGAGCACAGTTTGCCGATCGTGCCGATTTACAAGGACGTGATCCAGTTGGAGGCACAAGCTGGGACGACCTATACGCCCACTTTGATCGTTTCTTATGGAGGCGAATTCGGACAATTTTACTGGCGGCAGCGAATGGACATTCACGCCGACCCGAAAGTGATGCGTTTTACGCCGCACGAGCAGGTGGATAGCGTGGCGCGGCGTCGCGTGCTGTTGTTTGACGAGGAGTATTCGTTTCCGTTGATCGCGCAGGGAGCGGCCGGAATATTTCGCAACGGCGGGCACGTGGCGTTGGGCTCGCACGGGGAGCAGCAGGGAATCGGGGCGCACTGGGAGTTGTGGATGCTGCAGTCGGGCGGGATGACGCCGTGGCAGGCGCTTTATTCGGCGACGATGAATGGGGCGGAGAGCATCGGGCTCGAGAAGCAGATTGGGTCGCTGGAGCCGGGAAAGTTGGCCGATTTGCTGGTGCTGAATTCGAATCCTCTGGACGATATTCGCAATTCGCGGGATTTGGAATATGTGGTGAAGAATGGCGTGGTGTACTCGGCGGAAACTTTGGATGAGGTGTGGCCCACGGAGAAGAAATTCCCGGAGTTTTTCTGGAAGAAGGATGACGCGGAGTTGACGGCTCTGCCGAAGTAGCCGTTGGCGTTCAATCGGCGCAATCGATCCTGCCCACGGACAAAGCCAATTCTACGCTGCCGATCTGAAGTTCGGCGCTGCAAAGGCGTCTTACTCGCTGTGATATTCTCGTTTTGACATGACTGATTCTCTTTCCACTACAATTACGCATCTTGAATGCTCGAAGTGCGGGGAAAAACACTCTCACGGGACGCTGCAGAATTTGTGCGCGTGCGGCGGGCCTTTGCTGGCGCGGTACGATCTTGCGAAGGCGGCGCGGACGTTGACGCGCGAGGCGCTGAAATCGCGCCCGGCGAATATGTGGAGGTATGCGGAGGTGCTGCCCGCACGCGAGGCGATTTCGCTGGGCGAGGGGATGACGCCGGTGATTCATGCGCGTCGGTTGGGCGCGCAGTTGGGGCTCGATGCGCTGTACATCAAAGATGAGGGGCTGAATCCGACCGGATCGTTTAAGGCGCGAGGGCTATCGGCGGCGGTGACGCGAGCGAAAGAGTTGCGCGCGAAGGCGCTGGCGATTCCTACAGCGGGCAATGCGGGCGGGGCGCTGGCGGCGTACGCGGCTGCTGCGGGGATTCCGTGCGTGATCGTGATGCCAGCGGATACGCCTAGCGCGAATATGATGGAGTGCGAGGCGTTTGGCGCGGACGTGCGGAAGCTGGACGGATTGATTTCCGATTGCGGGCGCTATGTTGGCGAGCATAAGGAAAAAGAGGGATGGTTCGAGGTGTCGACGCTCAAGGAACCGTACCGGATCGAAGGCAAGAAGACGATGGCGTATGAGTTATGGGAGCAGTTTGGCGGTGGGCTGCCGGACGTGATTATTTATCCTACGGGAGGCGGCGTAGGCTTGATTGGGATGTGCAAGGCGTTCGAAGAAATGGAAACGATGGGATGGATTGGGCGCGAGCGGCCGCGGATGGTGGTGGTGCAGGCGACGGGATGCGCGCCGATTGTTGACGCGTATGTGCGCGGGGAAGCGAGCGCACCTCCGTGGCAGAATGCGGCGACGATTGCGTCGGGATTGCGTGTGCCGAAGGCGCTGGGAGATTTTCTGGTGCTGGCGGGAGTGCGAGCCACGCAGGGAACTGCGGTGATGGCGACTGATGAGGAGATGCTGGCGGCGGGGAAGGAGCTTGCGTCGGCGGAGGGGGTTTTTGCTGCACCGGAGGGGGCTGCGACGGTGGTGGCTGCGCGAAAGCTGGCGAATGAACGCTGGATCAAGCCACATGAGCGCGTGGTGCTGTTTAATACAGGGTGCGGCTATAAATATACTGAGGCGTGGCAGAAGGCGCTGCAAGGGCAGTGACGAGTGACAAATGATGAGCGGCGAGCAACAGGCGATGAGTGAAGCGACGGAACGGCTTTATTACCACGATTCATTTTTGCGCGAGTTTGATGCGCAGGTGATTTCGTGCGAGAAGGACGGCGAGCGCTGGAAAATCGTGCTCGACCGCACGGCGTTTTATCCCACATCGGGAGGGCAGCCGTACGATACCGGCAAGCTCAGTGATGTGCCCGTGATTGAAGTGGCCGACGTGGAGCACAAGGTGGTGCATTACGCGTCGGCTGCGATTCCGGTGGGACCGGTTCACGGCGTGATCGACTGGCCGCGACGCATCGAACACATGCAGCAGCACACGGGGCAACATCTGCTTTCGGCTGCGTTCATCGAGCTATTCGGATTTCAGACGGTTTCGTTTCATCTGGGCAAAGAAAGTTCGACGATCGATCTGGATACGCCCGCGGCGAAGGCGGAGCACCTTGAAAAGGCTGAGCGGCGCGTGAACGAAGTAATATTCGAGGACAAGCCTGTGGTGATTCGCTTCGGGACTGCCGAAGAGCTGGCCGAGGCGGGAATTCGGAAGAGGGTGGAGCGCGAAGGAATTCTGCGCGCGATTGAAGTGGAGGGGTTCGACCGGCAGCCGTGTGGCGGAACTCACCTCGAGCGCACGGGGCAGGCGGGATTGCTGCTGATTCGCAAGCTGGAGCGGCGAAGGGATCAGTGCCGCGTGGAATTCGTGTGCGGATTTCGCGCACTCGGGGCGGCGCGTGGTGATTTCTCGACACTCACCCAGGCGGCATCACTGTTGAGTTGCGGCTTGGCGGAAGTGCCCGCAGTGCTTGGCAAATTGATTGAGGAACGGCGCGTGCTGCACGGAGGGGTGAAGCGTCTTGAGGAACGGCTTGCCGAACACGAGGCGCGGGCGCTGCTGGCATCACAAGCGGCAACGGGTGCGGAATCGTTGCGGGTTATTGCCTCCGCGCTTGAGGAAGCGACTCCGGCCTATCTCGGGTTGCTCGCCGCAAAGCTTGTCGCTGAAGCAAACGTGGTTTCTCTGCTCGCCAGCCGCGCGAGCGGTCATGTGGTGTTTGCGCAGACGAAGGGATTGCCCCACGACATGGGCGCACTGCTTCGCGACACGCTGAAGCAATTCGGCGGCAAGGGCGGCGGGGCGAAGGATTTCGCGCAGGGTAGCGTGGCGGATGCGACGAAAACTGCGGATGCAGTTGCGCACGCGAAGAAAATTGCCTCCACGTGAGAATCGGGTTCGGAATCGCGTTAGGTAGCGCTGCGCTCGTTTGCTAGAATTATTCGCACCGTGGGCGTGTAGCTCAGCTGGGAGAGCGCATCGTTCGCAACGATGAGGCCGGGGGTTCGATCCCCCCCACGTCCACCACTACAACCCGGCGCCGGTACGGTTTACACCAGCTTCGTGGTTGTCAGCAGCAGCATGCAGGTACCGCGACGCGATTACGTCTTTCCCGAGACCTTGCTTCGATATTCTGCTTGTGCCTTGCCGGTGATTTCGCTGCAATACTTCGGAATTGTGTGCCGCGTCATTCAAGAGGTGATGTAGGTGTCGGGAAGCGAGAGTGGAAGGCGGGCGTTCACGGGGCTCACCGCAAAAGGGGAGCACAGACGCGGCACGTGAGGATGGTATTGCCTCGGGAAATGTAGTGTCGGCACGGTAGCGTACCAAAGGCTAATCAAAGAGCCGGCCCGGCAAAAATCGGCCGGGACGCAAACTGCGCGCAAGATGCCCTTGGTGCCTCAGGCCACCACGGCGCTGCAGGGGAATCCGTTCGGCCGCCGGGCGGTTAGTAAGAGCCTCGTCCTGTCTAGCGCTCGATTTCGATTTCGGTGTCGCGCAGGGGAACTGGTTTTATGACCGTGGATGGGAAATTAGCTTCGCCGCCATCGCGTTCGATGAGATCGGCCAGCTGCAGACGAAGATTGCCGGCGTTGGTCGAATAGGAGAGGCCGGTTTCGATATCTACGATTTTGGCGCGAATCAGCTTTTCGATTTCGCCGTCGAAATACTGCATGCCTTCCGCATCGCCATCGCGCATGGCATCGAGCAGCGATTTTCCCTCTGTTTCGCCCTTTTCGACGTAGTCGCGCGTCCGCATTGTAGACTTCAGGATTTCGAAGGCCGCGACGCGTCCTTTTCCATCGAGCCGCGGAATGAGCCGCTGCGAAATGATATAGCGGAACGCTTTTGCCAGCCGGTTGCGAATCGCGTTTTGGTCGGCTAGGGGGAAGACTCCGATGATGCGCTCGATCGTTTTGGAGGCGTCCGTGGTATGAAGCGTCGAAAACACCACGTGACCGGTCTCGGCGGCTTCGAGTGCGACTTCAATTGTTTCCTTGTCGCGCATCTCGCCGACCAGAATTACTTTGGGCGCCTGGCGAAGGGCGGCACGCAGAGCAAGAGCAAAACTGGGCGTGTCGCTGTGCAGTTCCCGCTGGTGAATCGTGGCGCGTTTGTGCGGATGGAGGAATTCGATCGGGTCCTCGATCGTGATGATGTGGTAAGCCTTCTCTTCGTTGATCTTGTTCAAAATCGCGGCGAGGCTTGACGATTTGCCGCTTCCCGTGGGACCTGTGACGAGAACGATTCCGTTGCGAAGATTGATGGTTTCGGCAAGCGCATCGGGAAGATTGAGCGACTTGAAATCAGGGATCGAACTGGGAATCACGCGCATTACGATCGCGCAGGTGCCGCGCTGAGTGAAGACATTGACGCGGAATCGCGAAACTTTCGGAAGGCTGTAGGAAATATCGCAAGAGCCCTGTTCTTTCAGCTTTTGCAAGGCGATCGAATTTCGTCCGATCAAATCCGCGGCGATACGCGCAGTGTCTTCCGGAGTGAGGACTCCAACACCTGGAATCTTCAGCTGAATCAGGCCACCGTGCATGTCTACCTGTGGCGCGCGGCCGGGAGAAAAGATCAAGTCGCTGGCATCTTTGGCGGTGGCGATCATGGACGCAATCAGCGCGGGTGTGCGGACGATCTGCGCGGCGGGGCGCGGTGGCGAGGTAGCGCCCGGCACGGCCGGCGCGGGCGGCACTGTTGACGCCGCGGGCGGTACGGAATCAGGTGATGGTGCAGCGTCCGGCTTCGTTGCCAGCACGTCCGGAGTAAGAGTTGGAACGTCCATAGAAATTCTCCGCCGAGTTCCCGACGGGTAGCTCTCAGGGTCTCGACGAATAACAGTATGAACCGCGCCGAAATGCAGTGTTTCAGAATGCGAAGATGGTGTCGTCAAACGATTAGCAGTGAACTAGCGTCCATCGGTTGGGCCCCTGGGCGCGAAATATGCGCGGTTATTTCGTCTTATCGACGACGACCGCGCCACCCTTCATGACCCACCGAACGTTGCTGATTGTGACGTTTACATCGGCCACCGGATCGCCTTCAACGGCGACCACATCGGCGAAATAGCCTGGAGCCAGAGCGCCAAGTTCTTTCTCTTTGCCGAGCAGGGCAGCTGCGTTAGTCGTTGCGGTAGCGAGCGCTTGCTCGGGCGTCATGCCGAGTTTCACGAACCAGCCGAGTTCGCGGGTATTTTGGCCGCACATGGTGAACAGCGCATCGGAACCCATCGCGAACTTCACGCCTGCTTTAAAGGCCTTTTGAGCGGTGGCGAAATTGCGGCGGATGTAATCGTTCAAACCCTCAGCGATGGCCGGAGTCCAGCCGAAGGCGACGTAGTTGTCAACGTAATAGCGGTTGTGATCGATTGTCGGAACGTAGAAGGTGCCGCGCTTCACCATTTCCGCGATCGTTGCATCGTCCATGTCCGTGGCGTGCTCGACGGAATTGGCTCCTGCGCGCACGGCGTCCTTCGCGCCGTCAGGACCGTAGCTATGTACAGCCAGACGCTTGCCGTACTTGTGAGCGAGGTCAGCGGCCGCCTTCATTTCATCGAACGAGTAGGTCTGGAAACCGGTGACGTCTTTGTCGGTTCCCGTAGAGCCGTACATCTTGATTACATCCACTCCAGCTGCCACTTCCTCGCGAATCACGCGCATGACGTCGCCGAGATTGTCCGCGCGGCCGCCAGCGGGCGTGGTGTAGCCGGGACGCGGCGGCGAGTCGGCGACGTAAAGCCCATAGCCGGCCACGAACATGCGCGGACCGATCATAGAGCCGCGATTTATCAAGTCGCGCATCGCAATATCGTCCCAATCGTTCGCGCCCAGATCGCGCACCGTTGTGACGCCGGCTTCAAGAGTGCGCCGAGCGTTTTCCTCCGCCAAGAATACGGTTACGGCGGGAAGGCGCGATCCGCTCTGCTGGTCAAACGGACGTACGTTTGAGGTCTGATCCCAGTAGTAGGTGATGTGCGTGTGCACGTCGATCAGTCCGGGAATTGCGGTGTAGCGCCGCAAGTCGATTACTTCGGCGCCTGCCGGAATCTTCGAAGCGTCAGCGGTGATGTCGGCTATGCGCTCGCCACGTATGACGACAATCGCATCGGACCATACTTTGCCCTTGCCATCGACTAATTTTCCGAAGCGCAGCGCCTTCGCTGGAGGATCGGCGGCGCGACTACTTGCCGCGCAGCAATACGCGAAAATTAGCAGACACAACCATAATAGGACTCGACGCATTGTCACCTCGAATAAAGTTCAGAAAATCTAACACCAAGTGGAGAAGGGAA
Source organism: Candidatus Dormiibacterota bacterium (assembly GCA_035603595.1). GTDB lineage: Bacteria > Acidobacteriota > Terriglobia > Acidiferrales > UBA7541 > Palsa-295. The sequence goes on along the minus strand of DATNKB010000525.1, from coordinate 1,837 downwards.
CTACCAATTTCAGGGGGCGAGCATATTCGAAACAGCGGCGATATCCGGGTCAGCAGGCGCCGGCGCGGCTGGCTGGCCATTTACCACAGCCGGAAAGTCAACGAGGAACGTGGCGCCTCCCTGGGGGCGATTGAAGCACTCGATATGGCCTCCGTGCTCCTGGACGATTCCGTAGCAAATGCTGAGGCCGAGTCCCGTTCCTTTGCCCACCGGCTTGGTGGTGAAGAATGGATCGAACACCTGATGCGGAGATTTGATTCCAGGGCCGGTGTCTGAGAATTCGATGAAGACTCTTTCCGGATTATGATCGGTGCGAATCACGAGCTTGCCGCCGCCCACTTCTTCAAGGGCGTCCACGGCATTGCTCATCAGGTTGAAGAAAACTTGAAGAATCTGGTTAGCATCTCCGCGCACGGCGGGCAATTTCGGGTCGGTCGTTGTCTCGATGATTACTTTCTTGCCGCGCAAATCGAGGTTGCTTAGGTGGAGGGCGTTGCCAATCACTTGATTGATATCCAGGTCGGCTTTCTCGGTGGGTACGCGGCGCGCAAAACTCAGCAAGCTCGTAACCAAGGATTTTATCCTGCGCGCCAGCATACGAATTTTTTCCGCCACCTGGCGCTGCCGGTCGCCCAACGCCGGGTCGTCGGCGAGCAGGTCTGAATACCCGAGAATGCCAGTGAGCGGATTATTGATCTCGTGTGCGGCGCCTGCTGCCAGCTGGCCTATCGAGACGAGCTTTTCTGTCTGAATCATCTGCGCCTGAATGTGTTTGAGGTTTTCAAGGGAATCGTGCGAAGCCTCGAGCAATCGAGTGCGATCGCGGTCCACAAGCCGCTGGCGGAAGAATGCCAGCACCGTGACCACCAGAAGAGTTACCTGTGTAACTCCGATGCGAAAAGTTCGTACGGCTTCGCGGTTCGGACTGTAGCGCAGGCTCCAGAGCGCCATAAGCGGGATGGACACGACAGCGGTCATGGCCACGCGAGCGGGCCACCGGCTTCGCTCCTCCTGATGGCGCGGAACCGGATCGGCCACCGGCTTGCGCTGATAAGCGACGATTCCAGCGGTTCCGAACCATACGAATGAGGCCAATACCGGCAGATCGAACGGACTTCCGGTGTAATAGTCCTTTCGGTCGATGGCCCAATTGGCAAGGTACGAGCCCGCCGCATACAAGATAGAGGCGCTAAACAGGTGGGCGTATACTTCCCGCCAGACGCCCCTCGACCGGCCGATCAGCACCGCGAAGCCGACTGCCAGCAAGCCGTTCTCGACCGCAGCGAGGTAGTCGTAGCTAACGCCATAAGCCATAACGTCGGGTGAGACGTACTGCCACGGAATCACAACGAAGAGGTATAGATAGACCCACCAGACCAGAAGCAGTGAAAAGTCGAGATAGCCAATGTGAAACTCAGGATCTTCGCGACGATCGTGTGGCTTCAGGGCAAGAGCCCACATCATCGGCACCGGATGGAGGAACAGAATCACGTCACCGATGAATGGATTAGGGGCCTCCTCCCGGCGAATCACCTCGAAATACGTCCACATGAGCTGACCCAGAAGCCAGGTGGCGCAGCCAGCCCCTAGTAGCAGCCAAAAGGCGCGAGTGCGCCTCTCCTGCGATGCGGCGTTCATAAACAAGCATGCACAGGCGAATCCGGCCGCCAGTGCTTGGGCGATGTCGCCAAAGGCAGTCAGGGCCGTACTTCGAGGCAGCGTGATAGAAACGAGCCCGTAAACACCTACAAACCCTACCCACGCAGCCAGGAGTACCCACTGAGCCGTGGCAAACTTGCCGAGGACGCGCTCCAGGGAGGCGAGGGAGTCTTCCAGT
>DATNKB010000524.1:0-2484 GCA_035603595.1 Candidatus Dormiibacterota bacterium | reverse complement strand
ATCTCCGCGTGGAGTTACCTACGTCGGCAGAATTCCTCAAGACAAATTTCGGCGATCCGGCGCTGAGTGAGAAAATCAACGCGGCGGAAGGATAACCTGGTGGCTTCGTGCCTCAAAAGTCCGGTCACGAGGGGCGCGGTTTCAAATGCGGTAACGACAGCGTAGAATTTGTGCCCATTTCACGGAGAGCGAAAAACAATGCGCCGGTACCATCACATCGGAATTCCCACTACTGAAGCGAAGCCTGGCGAGACCCACTTGAAACACCTGAAACTCTTTGTCGTCAGCCACGAGAAAAGTGAATTTGGCGTGGAGTGGATGCGTTTCGAGGCGGACGCGGCGGTCCCTGATCTCGTCCGGCAAGTTCCGCACGTCGCGTTTGAAGTGGCTGATCTCGCCTCCGAGCTTGCTGGCCGCGAAATCCTGATTCCTCCCAACAGCCCGTCCGACGGCGTCCGCGTCGCGTTCATTGTCGAAAACGGCGCGCCCATCGAACTGATCGAATTCACCGACCCCAACCATCCTGGCCGCCGCCAGTAGCCGGGCCGAGAACTTAGGGTTTCGGTTGTATTGTCGCCAACGCCGTGATTCTCAGCGAGGTGCGCGCCGTGCTTTTGCGTCCGCTCGCAAATCAGGATGAGGACCGGTTGCCCTACCTGCGTCAGAGCGCTCCCGGAATCAACGAAACCTACGCGGCCTTTTCGGTGCGCGAAATCCAGGACATCTTCTTCCTGCAAGGCCAACGCTTCAACTCCGAGTCTTTGCCCTTCGTGGCATATATCGACCTCGGCAGACGGTAACACGCGCGTTACCATTGCGGGATCAGTATGAACGTCGAGATACGTGAATACATCGATGCGCGAGGACGTAATCACTACCGCGAATGGTTGTCGGCATCGGCGTCAGGGGGGATCCATCTCCATTTGTTTCTGCCAAATATTTCGGCACAACTATCGGCTTCACCGGGCCCGGAGTGTCAATCCTGGGCCTATCCCTTCCTCGTACCGCGGACATCTTTGGTCTTCGTTTGTGGTAGTTGGGTGAGAAAGCGCTTGGTCCTTCGGCGCAGTTCGCTCAACCACCGAAGCTGGATCTCTGAACCAGTCCTCATTATCTGGAGCAACTTTTCCGGATGCTTTGAGAAGTCGAGTTTAGCGGCGCCCCAGTCTGGTCGCCGTCCGTCGGCGTCTGTGAATCGGTATTCACGCCCGAGTTCCCAAGAGCTGAAAAGCTGTCCCGAGCGTTCCAAGATCGCCGGGTCTCCGGCCAATGCTGCAACAGCGCGACCGGCGAACATCGGCGACTCTGATTCAAGAAAGTTCCGGTCTTTCTTCCCGCCTTTGCGCCAGGTCTCTTCTGTGACGCCCAATCCCTCTAGCATCGTCTCAGACCTTAGAAAACCGGGTGTGACCGCAACTGCGGCTACGCCATGCGGACGTAGTTCTGCCGCCATGTTGAGAGCCAACCCTTTGAGCGCGAGCTTAACCGTCTGGGTCACTGGATTGCCACCGGCGCTGAGCACATCGCTTTCCGTTACCTCCACAATAAGCCCGCGGCGGTTCCGAATCATATAGGGAGCTGCATGCTTGGCTGTGATGATGTGGGACAGCAGCGATTGCCGGAGGGCCGCCTCGGCATTCTTGAGATCCGTCTTCCAAAAAGAGCACCATTGGGCCATCAATGGGTCTTCGCCGGCGATGCTGTTCACGAGTACATCGAGGCGACCGCGCTCGCGTTCCACTCGCTGAAAGAGGGCTTCCACCTCTTCCTCCACGGTGTGATCGACGCGAAGTGCAATGGCGGAGCCGCCGGCTGCGCTGATCAATTCGGCTGTCTCTTCAACCGTTTCAGGACGATTGTACGGGGAGCGGTTGGCACGCACGCTTCGTCCAGTGCAATAGACCGTCGCACCAGCCTCTCCGAGCGCCCGAGCGATGCCGCGACCTGCGCCGCGTGTCGCGCCGGCAACGACAGCGACGGTGCCGGCAAGTAGCCTTTCCCCCGCGACTGGACGCCTGCGTAAGGTAGAGATGAGAATGGACCGTTGGGGCCGTCCCGCCATCCGCGAACCTCCGGATGCGGATGATAGCTCGGTCAGGCAAAGCACATCAACAATAGAATTGTCGGGCGCAGTCGGCTAGTCTCCGCTGAATCTATCTGAGCATGATCCTCGGTTGACGACAACCCAAATCGCGTTTCCCGCCCGTCTGCGGCCGCGGATCTGGGTTCCGGGCGGATGTCGCCAGCTCGTCAGTTTTTTGACATCCTCCCCTTCCTAAAGGATCCTAAAGGAAGGGGATTCCTACCGTAGCGGCTAGGCCGCTACGTCGGTGGGTTCCTGCAGCTGACGGCCTACATCGCCATTCACTTCACAGGCTAACCGGGCGTGCCCCGCCCTTAGTACATTGATTGCGCCGATCAGATCGGCGTTCTCGGTGAAGCCGCATTCGACGCAAGCAAAAACTGCCTGTGTCCGGCGATTCT
>DATNKB010000523.1:0-5295 GCA_035603595.1 Candidatus Dormiibacterota bacterium | reverse complement strand
ATGCGGAGGGCGAGCGGCTGGTGATTGTGTCCTGCCTCGACAACCTTGGAAAAGGTGCGGCGGGGCAGGCGGTGCAAAATCTAAACGGGATGTACGGATATCCCGAAACGGCGGGACTGATATGAGGCTGTTGATAAAAATTGCTGGCGCGCTGCTGGAAGGCGAAGAGAACGTGCAAGGAATCGCACGGCAGGTCGCAGAGCTTGCGCGCGCAGGCCACGAGATGCTGATCGTGCACGGCGGTGGAAAGATCTTTACGGCGACGCTGGCGCGGATGGGAATCGAAAGCCGCTTCGTGAGCGGTTTGCGCGTGACGGATCGCGAAACGCGCGACGTGGCCGTGATGGTTTTTGGCGGACTGCTCAACAAGCGTCTGGCCGGGGCGATTTCGCTCGCGGGCCAGCCGGCGGTGGGAATTTCCGCGTCCGATGCAACTTGCTTTCTGGCTGAGCCAATGCAGATCGACGAAAACGAGCGGAGCCTGGGTTTTGTCGGTTACCTGACGGGCGTGAATCTCGATTTTCTGCGTGCGCAGTGGCGCGCAGGCATTGTGCCGGTAGCTTCGTGCCTGGGACTGGGAGCCGACGGAGAGATTTACAACATCAACGCCGACCACATGGCTGCGGCAGCCGCTGAATTTATTCGCGCTGACCGGTTGATTTTCCTGACGGACGTGGCCGGGGTGCTCGACGGCGACAAAGTATTGCGTGCGGTGCGTGGAAGCGAAATCGAAGACATGATCCGGCGCAACAAAGTCTCGGGCGGAATGATTTTGAAACTCGAAGCTACGAAACGGGCGCTGTCGGCCGGCGTTGCAGAAGTGCGAATTGTTGGTGGCACCGCACCTCGAGCGCTCTTGAATGCAGCGAATGCGGTTCGCTGCTCGGGGACCCGCGTGCTGCCGGTGTTGAAAGCTTCAGCGGCAAAAGCTGCACAAGGAACGGCGCGATAGAAATGGCTAAAAATAAAATAGCGGCGAAGGGCGGGTTGTCGGCGTCGCGCGCGCGTGCGGATGAAGCGCGCCACTTAATGAATACCTATAAGCGGCCACCGATTGTATTCACGAGAGGCCGCGGCTGCCGCGCGTACGACTCGACTGGGCGCGAGTATCTTGATTTTCTTGCCGGTATCGCGGTGAATGCGCTCGGCCATGCACATCCTCGGCTGGTGCGCACGATTCGACGCGAAGCAGGGCGTGCGATTCATACTTCGAACCTGTTTCACAATCCTTTTCAAGGGCCGCTCGCGAAAAAGCTGGCGCAATGGTCGGGGCTCGATCGTGTGTTCTTCACGAACAGCGGTACGGAAGCCATCGACGGCGCCCTGAAGCTCGCGCGAGCGTACGCGAACGCAAAGACCAGCACTGGCGGCGGCAGCAATGGCATAGCCGCGAAAAAGACACGGATTCTCGCGCTCGAGAATTCGTTTCACGGCCGCACGTTCGGCGCGGTTTCCATCACGTATCCCGCAAAATATCGTGATCCGTTCGCTCCGCTCGTTCCCGGCGCGGAATTCGTAAAATTCAACGATGTGGCCGACCTGGAGCGCAAGTTTGATGATTCAGTTTGCGCGCTTTTCGTGGAAACAATCCAGGGCGAGGGCGGAATTTTTCCAGTCAGCCAGAAATTTTGGCAGCGCGCACGTGAACTCGCTACTCAGCACGATGCTGCGTTGATCGCTGACGAGATTCAATGCGGCCTCGGCAGGACCGGCCGATACTTCGCGTATCAGGCGCTGGGGTCGCTTCCCGACGTGGTCGCCGTAGCGAAGCCGCTGGCAGGCGGATTGCCGCTGGGCGCGTTTATAGCCAACGAAAAGTTTGCGGCAGCTTTTACGCCGGGGATGCACGGCACCACCTTCGGTGGTGGCCCGCTTGTTTGTGCTACAGCGCTCGAATTCCTCACGATAGTCGAGGAAGAAAAGCTGCTGGCTAATATTCGCGAGCGCGGGACGGAACTGCGCGCGGGAATTGAAAAGCTTGCCAGCAAATTCGATTTCATCCGTGAAGTCCGTGGCGAGGGCTTGATGCTTGGCGTTGACCTGTCCGTGGATGGCGCGCCTTTCATCGCGGAAGCGCTACGAAGCGGGCTGATTATGAATTGCACGCACGAGCATATTTTGCGGCTACTTCCCGCGTTCACTATCAAGCCGCGGGATGTCGCCGAATTTCTCGCGAAATTCGAAGCGGTGCTGATCCGAACAGCGAAGTCGTTGGAGAAGTCTCGATCAAAAACACAGAAAACCGAAACGCATGCGCGGCCGATAACCGTGGCTGCAGCGAGGTAAAAATGAACGCAACCGCAACAACGCTAACACTCACCAACGATCTCCTGACCGGAATGGAATGGGGACCCGCGCAGGTGCGCGAACTCTTTCACTTGGCGGCGGACATCAAAGCGCGGCCGGATCGCTATCGCGGCGCTCTCGAAGGAAAATTTCTGGCGATGATTTTCGAAAAGCCGTCGCTGCGCACCCGCGTGACCTTTGAAGTGGGTATTGCGAGCCTGGGTGGCGCGTCGGTGTTTCTCGACCATACGGCAACACGGCTTGGCGCGCGCGAATCCATTCGCGACGTAGCGAAGAACCTCGAGCGAATGGTTCACGGAATCGTCGCGCGCGTATTTTCGCAAGAGTCCCTCGATGGCCTGGCAGAGCACGGCCGCATTCCCGTGATCAACGCACTCTCGGATCGCTTCCACCCGTGCCAGGCGATGTCGGACTTCTTTACGCTCGAGGAGCGCTTCGGCGGATTGCGCGGCCTGAAAGTCGCATACGTCGGCGACGGAAACAATGTGTGCCATTCGCTGCTCACGATTGCGGCACGCGTCGGGGCGCACATTCGCGCGGCTACGCCGGCCGGCTACGAGCCGGACGCAATAGTTATCGCTGAAGCGAAACGGGTGGCGCGTGAGACCCGCGGAAAAATTGAAGTTGTTCACTCTGCCGAAGATGCAGTCGCAGACGCGCAGGCGATTTACACAGACGTGTGGGCGAGCATGGGGCAAGAAGAAGAATCGGCGGCGCGCGAACTTGCGTTTGCCGGTTACCAGGTGAATGAAGATTTATTTTCACAAGCCGCTCCGGATGCCGTGTTCATGCATTGCCTTCCGGCGCATCGTGGTTCAGAGGTCACGGAAGGCGTGATCGATTCGGAACGCTCTATTGTCTTCGATCAATCAGAAAACAGACTGCACGTGCAAAAAGCGATCTTGCTCACGCTACTGAATTAGTATTCGCGGCGTTATCGCCGCACGAGGAGAAAGAATTGCCGAAAAAAGTTGTGCTGGCGTATTCCGGAGGGCTCGATACCTCCATCATTATTCCTTGGCTGAAGGAAACGTACGGCTGCGAAGTGATCGCCATGATCGGCAATCTGGGCCAGCAGGAAGATTTGGAAGGCGCGCGTAAAAAAGCTCTCGCAACCGGTGCAAGCGCAGCATACGTGGAAGATTTGCGCGAGGAATTCATCACCAGATTCATCTGGCCCACGCTGCGCGCCGGAGCCGTCTACGAGCACAAATACTTGCTTGGAACCTCATTTGCGCGGCCCTTGCTCGCGCAGCGCCAGGTGGAATTGGCGAAAAAGCTAGGCGCTGATGCATTGGCGCACGGCTGCACGGGAAAGGGCAACGACCAGGTTCGCTTTGAGCTCGCGGCCAAGGCCCTAGCGCCAGAATTAAAAATCATCGCGCCCTGGCGCGAATGGAAGATCACCTCGCGTGAAGATGCTATCGCGTACGCTCGGGCGCATGATGTTCCCGTGGAGCAGACAACCAAGAATATCTACAGCCGAGATCGCAACATCTGGCACTTGAGCCACGAAGGCGGAGTGCTCGAAGATCCGGCGAATGCTCCCGAAGAATCCATGTGGCAATGGGTCGTTTCCCCGGCCAAGGCCCCCGATCAACCAACGACAGTAGAAATCGGTTTCGACGCCGGAGTTCCGGTCTTCGTGAACGGCAAGAAGCTCGGCGGGGTTGCGATCATCGAGCAGTTGAATGAAATCGCGGCGGCTAATGGCGTGGGGCGAATGGAGATGGTCGAAAACCGGCTCGTAGGAATCAAGTCGCGCGGAGCATACGAAACGCCCGGCGGCACTTTGCTGATCGCAGCGCACCGCGAACTCGAGTCGCTCTGCCTCGATCGCGAGACAGCGCACTACCAACAAATGCTCGCCTTGCGTTATGCGGAAATGGTCTATTACGGAATGTGGTTTACGCCTCTGCGTGAATCGCTCGACGCGTTCTTCGCAAAATCACAGGAGCGCGTCACCGGTAGCGTGGGTTTGACGCTTTTCAAGGGCAATCTGAGCGTGGCGTCGCGGCGTTCTCCGTTCTCGCTTTATCGCACGAACCTGGCAAGTTTCACCATGACCGGCTACAACCCGAAAGATGCGGAAGGCTTCATCAACCTCTTCGCGCTGCCAATCACCGTGCCGCAAGAAGCAGAAATTCGCCGTAAAGCCGAGGCAGGATGAGCAGCACGCCCGAACAGAAAAAGGAACAGAAGATGTGGGGCGGCCGCTTCGAGCGCGGGCCGGATGCGTCGTTCTACGAGTTCGAGCGTTCATGGCAATTCGACCGCCGCTTGTTGCCGCAGGAGCTTGCGCTCGACCGTGCCTGGGCGCGGGCGATTGCTGCCGCCGGCATTCTAAACGATGAAGAATGTGCGCAAATCGTCCGTGCTCTCGACGAAATCGAGCGCCGTGCAAAATCCGAACCTTCGTGGCTCGACGCTTCGAAGGCAGAGGATGTGCATCATTTCGCCGAAAGCGCGCTCATAGAAAAGCTGGGCCCGTTCGGAGCCAAGTTGCACACCGGCCGCAGCCGCAACGAGATGGTCGCCACCGAGTTTCGGATGTACGTAAAAGATGCCGCGCTCGAAATCCAACGGGCGATTGCGGCTCTCGCGCGCGCCACCGAAGGGCAAGCCGAGAAGAATATGGGCGTGCCGATGCCAGGCACTACGCACATGCAGCACGCGCAACCGCTGTTGCTCTCGCACTGGCTGCTGGCGCACGGCGAAGCATTCGTGCGCGACGCGGAGCGCCTGAAATCCGCAGCTGCGAGCGCGGACTTGTGTCCACTTGGATCGGGAGCGCTGGCGGGCTGCGCGTTTCCACTCGATCGGAAAGCGCTGGCTCGTGATCTGGGATTTTCTGGCATCACTGCCAATAGCCTGGATGCGGTAAGTGACCGCGACTTCGCACTCGAATTTCTCTTCGCATTGACGACGCTGGCCATGCACCTCTCACGGCTAGCTGAGGACATGGTTCTATTCGCTACGCCCGAATTT
>DATNKB010000522.1:0-3670 GCA_035603595.1 Candidatus Dormiibacterota bacterium | reverse complement strand
CTTCACCCCTCGGGCGATCGCTGTAGTTGGACGGGACGAATTCCGTAGTACGGGATGGGAACGAAATGTGTCAATGACTGTGATACGCGATCGTGTCGAGCCCGTCGGCCAAAATTCACGCTATCACAATCAAGTTGGCCTTGCGGACTGGCCGTTCGGTCAAAAAAGGAACAGGCGAAACTTACTGTACCGGCACGAGGGGAGACGAGGCTCGAGTTGAGCCTTCTCAGTTGTCCCGCATAGCGCGCAGCACGTTGTGCAATAGGTTGTTTGAAGTTTGTACCCGGGAGTCCCGGCCGAGCGGAATGCTGACGCCGAACCCGTAAAACTCGGCAGAGCGAGCTTGCGCCGGCGCATGAAGGGTTTCGCTCGCAGGTGTCGGCCCCAGCATTACGTTTCCGTTACGCACGTTCAGCATGGAAACATTCAATTGCAAGCGCGCGCCCAAAAGAGGCGCAATCGGCACGCGCGACTCGGTTGCAAACGGCGTGTTCGTCACTTGGAGAGGAATGAGCTCATGCTGCTTTTCGTCCGCACTATTCGCGAAACGGTGTTCATCCGCGTTCGTCCCTTTGGTATTTGCTGTCGATCGATTGGGAAGTATCGATACCGAAGACAATGGAGTCTTCGCCGAACGGGTGCCCCACCCACGCGGTGCTCCAGGCTTTGCGGCGGACATAATGTTGGATGAGGAGCGGTTCGACGGAGCGGACGCGAATGATTGTGTACGTTGCGCGAAGGCAAGACACGGAGAGCCAGCGAGCAAAACCAGCAACGCTAAGAATCGTCCGGAGAAGCGTGACATCGGTACCACCGCCAAGCGAGTTGCAGCTACGGTAGGCCGCCGCGCCCTTTTGCGCAATACAGGGCAATTCGTAGGTGGCGAGGGTTATTGACTCTAGGCTTTTCGTACCGGAACTGGCAGGGCCCGCTTCGACATGCCGAGGGGTCCAGATCAATATTTCTAATGCACGGTTCCGCGATTAAGAATCGCTGCAAGTGATTGAAAACATGTAAGCGAAGCAGTTCTGATCGGCGGTAAATTGGCCTTTCTGGAGCATCACGGCACATGAACGTGCTGCCATTTTCTTTTCTGGAAACTGAAGGCACGTAGGCACAACGCGAACTCCTCCGCACGCTACAATTATTGAGCGAGAAAACGGCATGGCGCTGAAATCGCCCGAGGTTGTAGCGATTAAACCTGAAGAGCGGGAGCTTGCTCGCAAGGTGCTCGAGCAAACCACGCTCGAGACCGAATTGACAGAACGCGAGCTGCGCACCGCAAACTTGCGAGCCGAGCTGGGCGCGTTCGAGCGGCGATACTTGCATTTCGTCGGCGCGCGCTATGCCGAGCTCGACGAGCTGAAGGCGCGCATAGCCGAGCAACTTGCCACCGAACAGCCCGACAACGATCGAGCCCAACAGGCGGCACGCGACGCCCGCGCACGCGCCAACGAAACCAAATCCGCCGCCGGCGAACGCGCCGAGACGGCACCGCGCGCTTTCGAAGCTTCGCCGGAAATGAAACGGCTCTATCGCACTGTTGCCAAGCGCATTCATCCCGATTTGACGTCGGACCGCGAAGATCGCGCCAAACGACAACAGCTGATGAGCATGGCGAATGAAGCGTACGAGTTTGGCGATGAAATGCAACTCGCCAGGATTCTTACCGAATACGAGCACAGCCCTGAGGCGGTGCAAGGTGAAGGCCCAGGGGTTGAACTCGTGCGAGTAATTCGCCGCATCTCGCAGATGCGCAGCCGTCTGGCGGAGATGGAAGCGGAGCTGCAAGAGTTGCTGCGATCGGATCTATTCCAGCTGAAGTCGCGACTCGATGAAGCCCACGAGTTCGGCCGCGACGTGCTACAGGAGATGGTCGCAAAGGTAGACGAACAGATCGAGCAAGCGCAGGAACGATTGAAAAAGCCCAAAACGAGTGGCGAGCAGAGGTTCAGCTGACAAACGCGATGGGAGCCCACGACACATCAACGACCACGCAGATCGAGCGAACCGGAACGCGTGCGCTGGCGGTACGATCGTCCGCACTCGTGGCTCGAGGATTACGGGACCTCGCGCGCGATTCGAATTGGCTGATCAAGAAAGTTTTCACCGGGCGCTCGCAGCATCTCGCAATTTCGCCTGTGGGGCAGGTCTGCGCAATTTCCGAGCACGTGCATCACGGGACCGCTCAAGTGGCCCTTTACGACATCGAACTGAGCGTGCCGACTATGACGCTTGCTCCGCCTGGGGGAGAAGTTTCGCACTCGCCGGACGCAGGCGTCGTTTTCTCCTGGTCGCCCAATGCACGCTACCTGGCCGGCGCTTCTGGCGCGTGGCCGGCAGGTCTGCATCTGTTTGACCTGCAAGGAAAACTCTACCTGGGAACTATCGGCGCGTCAGATCTTAGCGCGACGAATCTGGCTTGGTCCGATTCAGGCGACTTCTTCGCGGCGACCTCGCGAGGAAAGCGGGCTGCTCTGCGCGTTTGGGAGCCGCGCGGCGGGCCTCCGGGCGGCGATGCTGCCAGAGAACTCGCCACACCCGATTGGCTCGAGCCGCAACAGGCTGGAGAGGAATTTGCAGAGGAAGGTTCATTTGGAGGATACGGAAAAGCAATCTTTAGCCCGAACGAAGAAGCGCTTGCGAGCGTGATTGAAATCAAGGGTGAGTGGGCGGACGACTCGATCATGGTGGCGGATGTGACGAAGCTATCGCGGCGCAAGGTGTTTGAGGCGCGAGGACACGTGACCGATCTCACTTGGACGCCCGACAGCGAGCAGATTATTTATTGCGCGGCCGGTCAGGCTTACAGGCTCGAGCCGCAGAGCGTGAATTCGGAGCCTCTGCCGTTTGGCGCGGAGTTGTGCGTGTGCCATCCGCACTTGCCGCTGTGCGTTTGCTTCAGTTCCTGGCTGAAAAATTCGGCGAAGGGACGGCTGTTCCTAATGGATTTGAGCCGCTCGACTGCATTCGATGAATATCCCGCGGAAGGTGTGGCCGATTTGAAATGGAGCGCGGATGGTTCGAGGGCGTATGCAGTTACACGCGACGGGATGGCGTACATATATGAGCCGCCGCTCATTTGATTGCCCGCCTAACGAAGCACGGACGGGACAAAGTACATGGCGAGGCGAATCCGAGCGTTGGGATACCTCCCTTCGCTCAGGATGACAAATTCTGCTTCACGGGATTTTAGGTCAGCGGACTTCAGATTCGGACCAAGCGGTTAGTACTCAGGCCGGCGCGCGGCGCTTGTTGTTTTCCCATTGCGCGGTGGCGGTATCACAGTGGCCATCTTGCGGATCATCGCCAGCACGAGCTTTTTGTCGTCGTCCGATAGCGTGGTGGAATATTTCTTGATATCCGCGAGAAATCGGATTTCTTCCTCGGATAGTTCCCCCAGCACTTTGCGGGTTTCGCGATCCTGAGGCGTGTCGCTTCCAGGAAAAAAATCGGCAAGACTGATTTCCATGGCCTCTGCAATCTTCGCGAGGGTTTCCAGCGAGGGAACGGTGTGGCCGTTCTCGACGCGGGAAAGGTAGCAGCGGAGCAGTCCCGTGCGGCGTTCGATATCGCCTTGCGAAAGACCGCGATCGCTTCGGTACGACCGAATCACTTCACCAATATTTACCTTGGGCTTCTCTTTCGGCATAGTAGCAATCCTGACAAC
>DATNKB010000521.1:0-4473 GCA_035603595.1 Candidatus Dormiibacterota bacterium | reverse complement strand
TTCCTTTTCTGCCCTGAGTGCGGACGCTTTCCTGGTTTCGCATCTTCCCAATATTCGCTATTTGTGCGGATTTACAGGAAGCGCAGCCTTGCTCTTAGTGGAGCAGTCAAGCGCGACCCTCTTCACTGACAGCCGCTACACGTTTCAAGCGCGAGAAGAGGTCTCTAGCGCCCGAATCAAAATCGCGAAGGAGGGCTTGATCCGGGCCGCAGGCGAGGCGCTACGGAATCGCCGCGTGCGTCCGCGAGTGGCTTACAACCCGGGTCAATTCACCGTAGCGCAGTTGTCCGCCATCAAGAAGGCGGCGAGCGACCGGGTGCGCTGGATCGATGGCGGTAACGCTGTTGAGAAACTGCGCTCGGTGAAGGATGCCGGTGAACTAGCCTTGATGGACGAGGCAGCGGTGCTCATCAGCGCGGTGGTCAAGGGGGCTCTATCTGGCATCAGGCCTGGTGTGACAGAACTGGAGGTGGCGGCCGAAATCGAATATGGAATGAAGATAAGGGGAGCCAGTGGTGCGTCGTTTGAAACCATCGTGGCCGCCGGACCACACTCGGCCTGGGCGCATGCCCGGCCTTCGTCCAATGCGCTCAGGAAAAGCCAGTTGGTCGTCCTCGACCAGGGTGCTATACTCCACGGTTATTGCAGTGATATGACGCGCACCGTCTTCCTGGGACGGGCGCCCGCGAACGTTCGGCGGATGTATCGGGCCGTTCTGTTGGCTCAGGAAGCGGCCAAGGCGGCGATTAAGCCAGGGGTTAGCGGGGAATCGGTTGACGCCGCTGCCAGGCGGGTCCTGAAACGGGAACGTCTCGTTCAATACTTCACACACAGTACTGGTCACGGCCTCGGACTGGAAGTGCATGAGATGCCGCGCCTGGGTAAAGGTGAGAAGACAATCCTCGAAGAGGGCATGGTGGTCACGGTTGAACCGGGCGTATACGTCGAAGGGTTGGGCGGTATTCGGATTGAGGACGACGTCGTGGTGACCGCCACGGGCTGCAAGGACCTCACAATCGCGCCTCGGGACTTCATAGAACTCTAGATGGCTAAGAAATCGAACCCACAATCAGCACCAGAGGGGCAGCCGCGGGGAGTTGATCTCGCGGAAGTCGAGCAGTTGCTCGCATTCATGGAGAAGCATGGCCTCGAGGAGTTCGAGTATGAGCGCGACGGTGTGCGGGTTCGCCTGAAGAAACCCTCGGCTCACTCGCAAGGTGCGGTGCGAGCCTTTGGAGGGCCTGACGTCCACGCAACGGCGGCTAGTTCTCATGCTTCAGTGCCCGCAGCGACAGTCTCTGCTCCGGGGAGCGGGCATGTTGCGACGGGAGGGGCACACGGGGCGGAGGAACTGCACGTCATCAAGTCCCCGATCGTTGGGACTTTTTACGCAGCCGCAAGCCCGGGGGCCGATCCATTCGTGACGGAAGGTGGTCAAGTGACCTCGGGCCAGGTGCTTTGCATTATCGAAGCGATGAAATTGATGAATGAAATTGAGTCGGACGTCTCGGGGGAAATCATAAAGATCTTCGCCGAAAATGGCCAGCCGGTCGAGTACGGCGAGCCCCTGTTCGGCATTCGCGAGCGCGGGAAAAAGTAGGCGTTCGCTCTTCAGGCAAAATGTTCCGAAAAATTCTGATAGCCAATCGGGGCGAAATCGCTCTTCGTGTTTTATGCGCATGCAGGGAGCTTGGCGTCTCGACGGTGGCCGTCTATTCCGAAGCTGACCGCAACGCTTTGCATGTGCGATTTGCCGATGAGGCCATATGCATCGGCCCTCCTCGGAGCAGCGACAGCTACCTGAATATTCCACAGGTCATAAGCGCAGCCGAAATCGCCAACGTAGACGCGATTCATCCCGGGTACGGCTTCCTCTCGGAAAACGCCAACTTCGCAGAGGTCTGCGAAGCTTCTCACATCACTTTCATCGGACCGAGCCCAGACGTGATTCGGTTAATGGGCGAGAAGGATCGCGCGCGCCAAGAAATGGCGTCGGCGGGCTTGCCGATTATTCCGGGGAGCCCGGGAGTGGTTCCCGATGAGGACGCGGCGCGCAAGGCTGCGGAAGAAATCGGCTATCCGCTGATTATCAAAGCTTCTGAGGGCGGTGGTGGGCGAGGCATGCGCATCGTGCGCGCAAAGTCTGAGCTGCTGACGGCCTTCCAGACCGCGCGCAGCGAAGCAGAGCAGGCCTTTGGAAGCCCGAACGTTTACATGGAGAAATTGATCGAGCGTCCGCGGCATATCGAGTTTCAAGTGCTGGGCGATCGGCACGGAAACGTGGTTCACCTTGGCGAGCGGGAATGTTCGATTCAGCGGCGGCATCAGAAGCTGCTCGAGGAATCGCCGTCGCCGGTGCTGGATGCGAAGGTTCGAAAAAAAATGGGCGATCAGGTGGTGGAAGCGCTCACGAAAATCGGGTATTCGAGCGCAGGCACTGTCGAATTCCTGCGCGAGGAGTCTGGAAAACTCTACTTTATCGAGATGAACGCGCGGATTCAGGTGGAACACCCGGTGACTGAGATGGTGACGGGCGTGGACCTTGTGAAATCACAAATTCGCATTGCTGCCGGAGAGAAACTTTCCGACATCGTCGGCCCTGTCGAGTTTCGAGGACATGCAATCGAGTGCCGCATCAATGCCGAGGATCCCGACACGTTCGTGCCTTCTCCTGGGCGCATTACCGCATTTCGAGTTCCGGGCGGACCGGGCGTTCGTGTAGATACTGCCTGCTATGTTGATGCCGTTATTCCCCCGTACTACGACTCGCTGATTGCAAAAATCATTGCCCACGGACGCGACCGCGCGGAAGCCATCGCTCGCATGCGAGGAGCGTTGGGGGGCTTCGTCGTGGAAGGCGTGAAGACTACGATCCCGTTGCAGAGGCGGATTCTTGCCGATCCCGACTTCGCGGCGGGGAAGTTCGACACGCACTTCATCGAGCGTTCGATTGCGGTCTCGGCGAAGTAGACTGGATGCCGCTGCCTTTTCCACCTCTCTACGCGATTCTTGATGTTGCCGCCGTAAATTCCGAAGCCCGCATTCCCGAAACGCTTGCTGAAAATGGCGTCGGCTTGATTCAAGTGCGCGACAAGCATGCCGCACCGCGCGCGGTGTTCGAAGCGTCGAAGGGCCTTGTTGCCCGTCTATCTACGAAGGGCGTCCGCGTGATTGTCAACGATCGGCCGGACATTGCTGCGATGATCGGCGCGGGCGGCGTTCACGTGGGTCAGGATGATTTGCCGGTTGAAGCGGCTCGGGCGTGTTGTGGCGGAGGCCTGTGGGTGGGAGTTTCGACACACAACCTTGAGCAATTCCAGCTAGCCATGACCACTTCGGCGGACTATATAGCCGTGGGGCCGATCTTTGCGACGGTAACCAAAGAAAATCCCGACCCCGTGGTAGGGCTCGATTTGATCCGAGCGGCGAGGCGATTGACGCGAAAACCTCTGGTAGCGATAGGCGGCATTACGGTACAGTCCGCCGAGGCGGTATACCGAGCGGGGGCGGATTCAATCGCGGTTGTCAGCGACTTGTTATCGGCGCCAAAACCGGCTCTGAGGGCAGCCGAATACATCGGGATTTCAAGCCGGGTGCTAGCAGAACGCGACTAACGCGGCTAGGTAAGGGTGCGGAGAGGTTTGAAAACGATCGCCGAAAACGCACAATCAATCGGAGCGGTGACGACGGCAGCGGCCGCCGAAAAGACTGAACTCGTAAAGAGTCTCGGGCTTTTCGACGCGACGATGATTGTCGCCGGATCGATGATCGGCTCCGGCATCTTTATCGTCTCCCAGGATATTGCGCACCAGGTGAAAAGCCCCGCGCTGCTTCTCGCTGTCTGGCTCGCCTCAGGTGTGATGACTCTGATCGGTGCGCTGAGCTATGGCGAGCTCGCGGCTGCCATGCCTCGCGCTGGGGGGCAGTATGTTTATCTCCGCGAATCGCTCGGGCCTCTCTGGGGCTTTCTCTACGGCTGGACGATGTTGCTGGTGATTCAAACGGCCACGATTGCGGCCGTCGCGATAGCTTTTGCGCGGTTCACTGCAGTGATGATTCCCTGGTTTTCTCCCACGGACTGGATACTGAAGCTCGGCACTTTCGGCCCATGGCACTTCTTCTTCGGCGATCTCGGCCCTTATAACGTGGGACTCAATCGCCAGAATCTGCTGGCGATTCTGTCGATCGTCGTGGTCACATGGATCAACACGCGCGGCGTTCGCCTTGGCTCGATTGTTCAGAATATTTTTACCGTGGCAAAGATTGGGTCCCTGGCCGCCCTCGCGCTTCTCGGCGTCTTCTACTCGACTGCGGCAGCCCGCGCGACGAACCTTACCCATTTCTGGGATGGCGTGAGCCTTTCAGCCCTCCACCCCTATCCGCCTGACAATCCGACCTGGTGGATCGGCACGATCACGCTGGTTGGCGTGGCGATGGTGGGATCGCTGTTTGCGATGGACGCGTGGAATAACG
>DATNKB010000520.1:0-5202 GCA_035603595.1 Candidatus Dormiibacterota bacterium | reverse complement strand
ATCCTTCTCCGCAAGTGTTGAACGGAATCCAATTCCGCCAAAAGGAAGCGCAACCGAGGCCAATCTCAACAGACTTCGACGCGACCACGAATCTCGCACGTAACACCTCGCAGGCTCAAAGGCCTGTCCGAGAGTGCTCCGAGCGTTCTTGAGGGGCAAGCGAGTTTGCCAGGAGCCTCTGCCAGGAAAATGTTAGGCACTAACTCTCAGGAATTCAGCGGCTTGGAATCTCTGGTAAGGCACTTCCGCTGGAATCTTTCACGACGCGCTCGGAAAACTCCGCCCCGACCTTTTGCGCCGCTTCCGATTCGATGGTTAACGAATCTAGATCTGCAGTCGCACGATCTAGACGCGTGACCCACAGATGCGTTTGGCTCGGCAAACGAATCAGGTGAACGAGGATGCGAACTTGCGCGCCATCGGTTTGCAGCTGCCCGAGCACGACGTACCTAGCATGTAGAGAAGAGCCTATTGCGCTCAAGTCCCGCTGATCGCGCGGTAGACCTAAGATATGCGCGTTGCCGATTACCTCGAATCGCCCCAGGCTGAGCTTCGTGAGTTCCTCGACAACATTGTCCGTGAGAGCATCGCTGAAGCGAGTCATTCCCGGATCGCTTGTCTGATTGTCGAATCTCAACACCGCGATGATTGGGTGCAGAGTCGAGAGGTGCTTCGACCTCGTCCAGTATGCTGCGGTGGCTATTACCATCAGCACGACGATCGAGGCGCAAACCAAAGCCACCGCAGATGCTGGCCGAATTTTCCTTGCAGAAGGTGCCTGAATTCGCCCGGGAAAGGCGCTTTCGGGCTCGGCGGGTTCGCCGCCGGCACGTGCAACGCGTTCGACAGGGGCGATGAATTGATAACCGCGCCTGGGAAGCGTTCGGATATAACGGGGCATCACCGAATCGTCATTGAGTGCCAGGCGAATTTGTGCAATGCAGAAGTTCAACCCGCGATCGAAATCGACGAACGTTTCGACGCCCCAAACGGCGCTGCGCAGTTCCTCGCGGGACACTGTTTGACCGGCACGTAAGAGCAGGCATGAGAGCACCTGTGCCGGTTGCGACTGTAAGCGGATGGGGACGCCCTCACGGCGGAGTTCTCGTGCGGCGATGTCAAATTCAAACAGGCCGAATCGAAATCGTTCTGAATCCATTGTGCTGACCTGATTGTCGCACAGCCATAAGCCTACAAATAAATTTTGCAGGTGGACTTGGAAGTTCGGATAGATGTCGAGGAATCCTCATCCCACCAGCTATCACAAACTGAGATAGCTAGTGATAAACCCGTTCACAACATCTATCTGATGCTCGTAGTTTCGGTAAGCGCGTTTATCAACACACCTAAGCGGTCGAAGTTCCTAGCGATGCCGTTCTGAGACTATAATCCGTGCACTTACGATGCGCGCCACTGGCTCAAAGCTCGGACAGTACGAGATTGTGGGACCCCTGGGTGCTGGGGGGATGGGAGAGGTCTACCGCGGCCGCGATGCGAAGCTCGGGCGCGACGTGGCGCTGAAAGTCCTACCGGAGGCATTCGCACGAGATGCGGAGCGGATGGCGCGTTTCCAGCGCGAAGCGAAGGTTCTCGCTTCGTTCAATCATCCAAACATCGCATCAATCTACGGTTTTGAGGATTCAGGTCCGACCCATGCTTTGGTGATGGAACTGGTCGAAGGGCCGACCTTAGCCGGTCACATCAAATCCGGAGAGAGTCCAATCGAGGAAGTATTGGGCATTGCCAAACAGATTTGCGATGCGCTCGAGTACGCGCACGAGCGCGGGATCGTACATCGGGATCTGAAACCAAGCAATGTAAAGATGACGAACGACGGAGCGGTGAAAATTCTCGATTTTGGTCTCGCGAAAGCGTTGGATACGGATGCGTCTTCTGCCGACATCGAAAATTCGCCTACGATCACCCAGATGCCGACAGCGCCGGGAGTACTTCTAGGGACGGCGGCGTATATGTCTCCTGAGCAGGCAAAAGGTAAGGTGGTTGATCAGAGGGCAGACATATGGGCGTTTGGCTGCGTGTTGTACGAGATGCTGACAGGCAGGATGGCATTTCGCGGCGAGTCTGCAACGGACATAATTGCTGCCGTGATTCGCGGCGAACCGGATTGGTCTGAGCTTCCATCCTCGACGCCGCCACGCGTCCGCCGTTTGTTGCAGCGTTGCTTGCAAAAGGACCCGAAGCAGCGGCTGCGGGACATCGGCGACGCTCGTATCGAGATCGAGGAAGAGCTCACGGCGTTACACGAAGAAGCTGGAGCAAGTGTCTCGCCACCTACACATGTTTCGAATCAGCAGCTCGCTCCCGCGGAGATTGCGCCAAATCGTTACGCCTGGTTGCCATGGACGCTAGTGGTGTTGTTGGCGGCGGGATTCGTCGCGTGGATTGTCGCCAATCGGCCTCGGCCAACAGTCCAGAATCCCCTTTCCAATGCTCAGTTCACACGGCTCACCAACTTCAAAGGAACCGCGAACAACCCTGCCGTCTCCCCAGACGGTAAATTCGTCGCATTCATCTCCGACCGGAGCGGCAAGTTTGACATATGGCTTATTCAAACCAACGGCGGCAGCCTCGCAAACCTTACCCAAGGTCGGATCGGAGATGCGCGTGCGCCCCTTCGTGCGATCGGATTTTCTGGCGATGGGTCGGAAGTGTGGAGCGGCGGAACGGAAGGCCGGAGGCTCATGCTTTGGCCGCTGATGGGCGGAGCATCGCACAATTTTTTGGATGAACATGCCGCGGAGGTTGCCTGGTCGTCCGATGGCACCCGCCTGGTCTATCACACGTACGAACCGGGAGATCCCACATTTGTGGCGGATCACAACGGCGCCAATCAGCGCCTGATCTTGAAGGATGAGCCTGGATTGCACAACCACTATCCGACCTGGTCGCAGGATGGGCGCTGGATCTATTTTGTGCGCGGTCGGCCCGCCACGCGTGAGATGGAAATGTGGCGCATTTCGCCGGATGGAGGAGAACCGGAACAACTCACTCATCTCAACACGGACGTCGCGTACCCGACTCTGATCGACGAGCGGACGGTTCTGTTCGTTGCCCACAACGAAGACGGGGCAGGCCCATGGTTGTGGGCGTTCGACGCAGAGACCCGAACTTCACACCGCGTAAGTTCGGGCTTGGAACAATACAACGCTCTAGCAGCCACGGCAGATGGACAGCGTCTCGTCGCAAGCGTCGTGAACCCTCAGGTAAACCTGTGGAGCCTTCCGATTACCAGTCACATCGTCGAGGAACAGGAGGTAGAAGCCTTCCCACTTACAACTGCGCGCGCCCACGCGCCACGGTTCGGAGGCGGATCGCTGTTCTACCTCTCCTCGCGGGACGGGGCTGACGGATTGTGGAGCTATCGCGATGGGCAAACGCAGGAAATCTGGAAGGGCTCGGAAGGCGCGCTCCGGTCGCCTCCGGCCGTCTCGGCGGACGGGAGGAGCGTTGCGTTTCCGCTAAGGCGGAACGGGAAGCTCCAGATGCAAGTAATGGCCGCCGATGGGACGCGACTCCGCCGCCTTTCGAGCGACGTGGATGTTCGGGGCACAGCTTCCTGGTCTCCCGATGACAAATGGATCGTCGCAGCCGGTAGCGACCGCGATGGAGCGGGCTTGTTCAAGCTCCCAGTTGATGGCGGCGCGCCCGTTCGAATAGCCACAGGAGCGTTCCTAGACCCTGTGTGGTCTCCACGCGGGGACCTGATCGTGTATTGCGGAACGCAGGTGTTCACGCTCACGCCGCTACTCGCAGTGCACCCGGATGGTACTCCCGCGAAGTTGCCGGAGATTAACGTGCAGCGCGAAGGTGAGCGTGCGCGGTTTCTACCTGATGGCACAGGCCTGGTTTACATGCTCGGAAGTACCATGGCCGGGCAGGATTTCTGGCTGCTCGACCTAAGCGCGGGGCGTTCACGTCAGTTGACTCGGTTGAACAATCCCGCCGTAATGCGGACCTTCGATATCACTGATGGTGGCCGGATTGTATTCGACCGGTCGCTGGATGATTCGGATGTCTTGCTCGTTGATCTTGCGACGAAGAAAACTCGGCCGTAGTAGGTTAGGCTGTTTCGCGAGCAACTGCGCCGTCTAGCTCTTCCACGCATTACTGAACCGCCGTAGCAAGGTCCCTTGGGAATCGTCGTATTTGATGCGTGCCGTGTTTGTGTCAGATTGTTCGGAGCAAGCTTGATTTCGACTCTCTAGAGTCTTCCAATGAAACTTGGACGGCATCCTCTGGCGGACACGCCTACGCAACTGGGAAAACGACATTGCTGGATTTGCTGGGGGAATTCTGGATTGTAGCGGGATTAGGGTATCGAACCTGTCGCAGCCAACCAGCGCTGATCAACCACACCAGAACAATCAGCAAAGTACAAAGTACACTGCCCTCGGGACCGACTGTACCGCCAGATAGCCAGGGAGGGCCCGATGAACTGGAATTTAGAAGATGACCGGGCAGCGTCTGGCCGCTGTCTGCCACGCCATAGAAATATGTCTCGCCCCAGTCGAAGGCCGCATGGAGTCCAATCGGCATCCAGAGATTACCGGTTGTGCGCAACAAGAAACAGGCCCGGTCTCCGACATTGCTATGCGGCCTCGTAATGCGTTTTCGTGCGCGTGATCTTGCGAGGCATTCTATACGAAATGCTGCGGTGAGGAGATACTGAAGGTGAGCGCGGAGGCTTGTGGTCAGGCGCCCATTTGCTGGGCCAAGTCGACTATGCTCGAGGAGACCACGTCAAAATCGCCCGGGTTTGCTTTGTCCGGGACGCCGACGGGACCGTTGCCGTATTCGTTGGGGCGATGGATGAATCCGGTGCGGAGCCCGACGCTGCGGGCGGCCTGCAAATCGTAGATGTGGGCTGCGCACATCATCACTTCCTCGGGCTCCAAGTCGAGATAGTCGTAAGCGGAGACGTACACTTCGCGGTCCGGCTTGTAGTGGCGGACGAGTTCGGCCCCTAGGATTGCGTCCCACTCGAAACCGCGCAGTCTGGCCAGGTGAGCCATCAGGGCGATATTGCCGTTGGAAAGGGGCGCGATCAGGTACTTCTTTTTTATTCGCGCGAGGCCTTCGACGGAATCGGGCCAGGGATTGAGCCGGCGCCAGACGTGAGTCCAGGAAGCTTTTTCTTCTTCGGTGAGGCCTTCGATTTTGAATTCGACCAGGAGTTCTTCG
>DATNKB010000519.1:0-10717 GCA_035603595.1 Candidatus Dormiibacterota bacterium | reverse complement strand
ATGCACGAAATATTTTCCAAGCGGCTTGCCGTCCTTATCCTTCCCGTGCGTGCTGATGTAATCAGCCGCGATGGTATGCAAACTCCCCGGCCCGCCATACATGAACACGCCCGGCTTCACCGCCGCAATCGCCGCATTCTGGGCACCCAGCACGATGTCGTAAATTTCACGCTGCCTCGCCGTAAATTTCCCGTTTGCCGGCACCGTACGCGTAATGTCAGCGTCGTAGCCTCCATACTCACCCGCCACGTCCATCACCACCACGTCCCCATCCTTAATCTGATTATCGAGCGCGTCGTAGTGCAGCACCGTGGAGAAAAATCCCGCTCCGACGATCGGCGCGTACGCTTCGCGCGAGCACCCTTCCCATTTGTGAATTTCTTCCATCTTCGCGCCCACTTGATATTCCATCAGCCCCGGCTTCATCATTTTCATCGCCGCGAGTTGCGCATCCACGGAAGCATCCACAGCCTTTTGCAGCAATTCGACTTCTCCCGGCGATTTCACCATCCGCATTTCGGTCAAAATCGGTTGTGCATCCTCGATTTCCGACTGCGGTGGAAGCGCATCCTTCAACCAATCGTGCCAGGTGTGAAGCTGCGGATACCCGTTCTCCGGTCCTTTCGGCAACAGCGCATAGAATTTTGGATTCGTCTTTGCCAGCGCTGCGAGATCGCCGCGCAATTCCGCAAATGGACGCACCGCCTGAAAACCCGTCTTCTCCGCAACGCCCGGATCATTCGGTCCCAGGTGCGCGCCGCCCCAAATCGCTTCGCGCGGATCGCGCGGCGGCAGATACAGAATCTCCGTGGGCGCCCCAGAAGTTCTCGCAGCAGCCGAATCAGGAATCAGAACCAGCGCCGCATCTGGCTCGCTATAGCCAGTCAGATAATAAAAATCCTCGTCCTGAAAGAACACCGCCACTTCTCCCGCATCATTCCGGCTCGTATAACCAAAAAGCACCACGGGCCCGTCCGCTTCCGCGCGCAATTTTGCGCGCCGCCCCTGATATTCCGCCGCAGGCTGCGGAAATCGTGCCTGCACCAGCACCGCCACAAATAGCAATGCCAGCGCCGCGATTGTGCCGCGAAGCACTAGCGTCCGAAATTTCATACGAGTTCCTCCGATGCTAGTAGACGAACCGCGATGATAAAAGGGTAGGTAGAATAAGCTACAAAGTTAAAACCCCGGCGCGCCCGTCGAAGCCGGCCGCACTTCGCCAGCCTCCACGCCAAACCGCCACCGGTCAATATACGTCTGCCCGAGCGACATCAACCCGGTATACAAATACCCCCACACAAACAGCACCAGAAACGGAACCGTCGCGTAATTTTCCATCTCGATCGCGTACACCACCGCCGCCGCAAAGTAGAGTCCAAGAAAAACTTCGGCCCACGGCATCCATCCCGCCTTCTTCCGGTATTTTTTCCTCGCCCATGCATCCGAGCCGTGCGCGCCCGCTTCCACGCGATACTTCGGCGTCCGCACGAATTCCGATTTCACGCCGAAAATCGCTTCCAGCACGTCCACCGCGTTGCGCACCGAAAGTCCAATACCCACGGCCATGATGAACGGCAAATAGAAAAATGTCCGCTTCCACGTCTTCGGAAAAATCGCCCGCTCGGCTGCCAAATAAAATGACGAAATCGAGCACGTCGACGCGATAAATAGCGGCAGGTCAATCACCAGCACCTGAAACCAGCCTTGATAGAACCGCACAATCATCGCCGGCAGCAAAATCATCGACAGCAGCACCATCAGCGGGTAGCTGATGTTGGCGGTGAGATGAAAGAAAGCCTCAGCCTTCACCGCGCCCGAAACATTCGATCGCAGCACGCGCGGCATGATTTTCTTTGCCGTCTGCATTAAGCCCTTCGCCCAGCGCGCTTGCTGCGATTTGAACGCATTCATCTCCACCGGCAATTCCGATGGGCACTCGATGTCCGGCAAATAAATAAACTGCCAGCCGCGAAGCTGCGCGCGATAAGAAAGGTCAGTATCTTCCGTCAACGTGTCGTGCTGCCAGCCGCCCGCATCTTCAATCGCCGCGCGCCGCCAGATGCCCGCCGTCCCGTTGAAATTGAAGAAAAGCCCGGTGCGATAACGCGCCGAATGCTCGATCACGAAATGCCCGTCGAGCAGCACCGCTTCCACTTCCGTCAGCTTCGAATAGTTCCGGTTGATATAACTCCAGCGCGTCTGCACCATCGCCAGCTTTGCATCGGCAAAATAAGGCACGGTGTTGCGCAGGAAATCCGCCGGTGGAATAAAATCGGCATCGAAGATGGCGACGTGTTCGCCGCGCGCCACCTTCAACCCTTCCTGTAGCGCGCCGGCTTTGAATCCCTCGCGATTATTTCGGTGAATGTAGAAAATCGGCAGCCCAAGCTGCTGGTAGCGCTCCACGCAATTGCGCGCCACTTGCTGCGTCTCGTCGGTTGAATCGTCGAGCACCTGAATATCCAGCAGCTCGCGCGGATAGTCGAACTGCGCCACCGCATCCACCAGCCGCTCGATCACATAGCGCTCGTTGTAAATCGGCAGCTGCACGGTAACGCGCGGCCACTCGCTGATTTCCGGTGGAGGCGGCGCGATTCGCTTGCGATTCTTGAAAAAGTAATAAACGAGCACGTAGCGGTGTATCCCGTACATCGCCAAAATCACCATCACCACGAAGTACGGCGCCATCACCACCAGGTCAAACGAATTCACCTGGTAGAGCCCCTTGAACGGGTTCGATAGCGGATCGGTATTCCGCCGCCAATAATCCGACACAGGATTCGCGACAGGCGCGAACCAACTCGCAATCGTGAACAACAACGTCAAGCTGCACCTACTCCTGAAGGGGTGATGAATCTGCGCTGCTTTGGTCTGAGCAGCCTGGTTAATGTAAGCCGCTTTGTAGGTCGCAGTTTCAACCGCGACGCACTCGCGACAAACGGGCTCTAGCCCTGAAGCCCCGCTCGAAATCCTATCGCATACCCATCCCTAAACGATTGATCATACTGCGTTTCCCCGCAGGGACGGCATGCAATTCCAATCTATACGAGGGAGCGAAACCCTGTCAACGAATCCTTACCGCAGTCTGGGTGATTACCACTTTTGTTTGCATAGGAGAGAATCTTAGCTAATTTGCGTGCGAAGAAGGAACCTTGTGGACGCTCTGAATCACGCGATTGATTTCAGGCTGCGAAATGTTCGGAGCCGCTCCGTCTAGTTTAAGCATGAATATCAGGTCAATGCCGCCGTCGTTCGAATACAAGTGGTCTGAAATCCTGAAAGGTCTCTCCTTCGGGTTTTCGAACTGGAATCCTCGAAAACCGGGAACCTGAAACGAGAAGATGCCCGATTCAGCTCTCGGTATGGCGAGAGCTTTGATTAACAAGAGCATTGACTCCGCTGCGGCGCGGTTGCGTGGCATGAACGGACTTATATCCCGCGGCGTAACCCCAAGCATCCTGCATTGGAAACCATAATCCGATTGGAATGCCTCATCACCCCAGAGTTGGCGGAACGCCTCGGGGCTGAGCTTGTCTTCCTTCATTATTCCGTTTACAAACTCTTTCGGAGGAAATGTAGAGAACCAAAATCCATTCCCGGAATGAAAATAGGTCACGTGGATTGTATTGACGATCTTTTCTTTCTGCTCATCTACGTCGTCCCAGGGAAGCTCTAGTTCGTATCCGAAATAAGAAACCCTCTTGTGCGGAACATTAGAAACCGATAGATCCGTCAGGGCCACCGGAGTTTTCCAAACCTCGGGCGCCTTTCCGAATTTGTATCTCGTTATCAGCGTCATCCCGGTCTGAACGCCAAATAGCCACAAATAGATACCGCCCGCAACCGCTACAATCCCGAAGCCAATAAGAACCCACACCCATTTAGGCATCGCGCCCTTTTTCCCGGCAGCATAACTAACGGCTTGTGTGCCCATCGTCCAATTCTGTGTGATCCCGACGACGGGTAAACCTAATTCCAGCCGACTGTTGCCCTATTACCAACGATATACGTACCGGCAGTATTCTAAGATCAAATTGAGGTGCTACCCCTTCTTTCCCACTCACCGGTCTATGCCCGCGTGAAGGGTTCGTGAAATCCGTTGAACTTGAGGTACGAATATGCTACCGTAACGCTTCAGTTATGAGAACACCGGACAAAGCGGACAGAGGAAAGCAGGACGTGGAACAGCCCGCGTCCCCGAATTTCTAATCGCAAATCTGGAATTAGAATTCCACGTAAGCCCCATAAGAATCAGCGATCTAAAATTTTCTAATCGCAAATTTTTAGCGATTTTTCCGCTGAAACGCGTTACCCATGGCGAGCCGTGCGCCACCTTTTTCAACCCCCAGCCTCCAGTTTCGAGCCTCCAGTACCTAATCGTTACACCGCGATTAGAATTGCTCGCAACTCGCACAAAACAAACACCAAATCAAAGTTCTAATCGTTACAAATCGCGCTTTTCGCGCCCAGGATGTACCAGACGGATGCCTGTTGCTCCCGTGGCCCCCATTTGCCTGAAGTTTCCACGAGTCACGAGTTACAAGTCACCAGTCACGAGTCACGCCTCTCCCGCCTCTTGCATCGCGCCACCACCACGCCTAACATGGCGTCTCGCAACCCTTCCACCAAGGAGTTCTGCTGATGCGATCCAGTCGCAATCGTCTGCCATTCATCCTGATGTTGCTGGGACTTACGGTTTTCGCGGCGCAGCTTCTGGTTCTGAGCCGGCGAGCAATCGTCGAAGCAGCGGCGCAACCACTCGCTGGCGCCACAATTCCCCAAAAAAACTCGAAGCCGGCGCCTGCTGACGACGCCCTCCTCGCGAAAGCTTACCGCTTCGAAAGCGGCGGCTGGATTTACGTTCACCTCGAAGGCTCGCCGCACGACATCGGCTACCAGCATGGCTACCTGCTCGCGCCGGAAATTGGCGACGCGTTTGCCGCCGTCAGCCTGCAGATGACTCACGTCACGCAGCGCGACTGGGAATTTTTCCGCACCGCCGCCCGCCAGATGCTGTGGCCCAAGATCGATCCCGAATATCAAGCCGAACTCAAAGGCATCGTCGATGGACTCCAGGCGCGCAAAGTGAACCTTGATCTCTACGACATCGTCGCCCTCAATGCCTTCGAGGAGCTGCCCGGCTACTATGTTCCCTGGGTCAACGAGCAGACGCACGCGCAGAACGCTCCGAAGATCAACAGCCCGGAAAATTGCAGCGCGTTCGTCGCCAACGGCAGCTGGACGAAAGATCACCAGATCGTGATGGCGCACAACAATTGGACCAGCTACCTGAACGGCGAGCGCTGGCGCATTATTTTCGACATCGTTCCGCAGCAGGGTTACCGCATGCTGATGGACGGCTTTCCAGGAGTAATCGCGAGCGACGATGATTTCGGCATCAATTCGGACGGGATGATGATCACCGAAACCACCATCTCGAATTTTCACGGCTGGGATTACAACGGCAAGCCGGAATTCGCCCGCGCTCGCAAAGCGATGCAATACGCCGGCTCAATCGACGACTACGTGAAAATCGTCATGGACGGAAATAACGGCGGCTACGCGAACGACTGGCTGCTCGGCGACCGCAAGACCGGAGAAATTGCCCAGTTCGAGCAGGGACTCCAGCACACCAAACTTTATCGCACGATGGACGGAGTTTTCGTCGGCTCGAATTTCGTGAGCGATCCCGCCGTGATGCGCGACGATACAACCTTCGACCCAAAAAATATGGCCAGCTCTCCCAACGCGCGCCATGCTCGATGGGACCAATTAATGAACGAGAACAAAGGCCAGATCGACATCGCCATGGCCCAGGCTTTTCTCTCCGATCA
The DNA here is from genome assembly GCA_035603595.1 of Candidatus Dormiibacterota bacterium. GTDB lineage: Bacteria > Acidobacteriota > Terriglobia > Acidiferrales > UBA7541 > Palsa-295. The sequence goes on along the minus strand of DATNKB010000519.1, from coordinate 4,883 downwards.
CTACGATACCTACACAAAGAAGCCGATGGCGGATCATCGGACGCTCTGCGGCCACGGCGACACGTCCGTGGACGGCGATAAGACATGGGACATGCCGCCTTACGAACCCATGGGCGCCGTACAAGGCAAAGTGATGGACAGCAAGATGGCCGGCAACATGAGCTTCGTCGCGCGCATCGGGCATCCCTGCGGCGCGAAATTTGATGCCGCGCAATTTTTGCGCGAGCATCCGGAATTCAATTGGCAGGCGCCGGTGATGCGCGACATGGAAGCCGGTCCCTGGACGCAATTCCGCATCGGCGCAACCGATCCGAAATCAATAGGCACCGCAAACTAGATAGCGCGAGCCGCTTGTGACAGCCAGCCTCACACCTTTTTTCGGCCTGCTGGGCGCGTTGCTGGTTCTGGCATTCGTCGCCAACCGGCTCTCGAAATGGACGCGCGTTCCGGATGTGATCGTTCTGCTGATCACTGGAATTGCTTTCGGGCCCGTGCTGCATTGGGTGGACGGTTCGAAGTTCAGCGAAGTAACCCGCGGATTTGGAACGCTCGCGCTGATCTTGATTCTCTTCGCGGCGGGCCTTGAGCTGGATCTTCGCAGCGCACTCAAACAATTCGGCGCGGGAACGGTTCTCGCGCTGGTCAGCTATTCACTCTCCTTCATCGGCGTTTCTTACTTCTGCATCTACGCGCTGCATCTGGCTCTGATGCCCTCGCTTCTCGTCGGCGCGACGCTCGCTTGCATGAGCGGCTCCGTGATCCTCCCGGTTCTCGAGCAACTCGAGATGCGCGACACGGTGAAAACCACGCTCGTGATCGAAGCTTCGTTCGGCGATGGACTTGGCGCGCTCGGCGTCGGCGTGCTGATCGATCTCGCGGTCGGCGGCGGTGAAATCAAAAGCGGACCACTCCCGGATTTGCTCGCCCGCGCAGGACTCGCGCCTGGAAGTCACGGTTCGATCGCGGGGGCGGTCACTGCGATTCTGCTATTCAAGTTTTTACTCGCGCTCGCCGTCGCTGTCCTTGCCGGTTATCTTTGGTTGCGCCTGTTGCCCCTCGTTTCAGACAAGCAATTCTGGCAGGTGCTCACCTTCGCCGCTGTGCTTCTGCTTTACGCGTTTACGCACGCGGTTGGCGGAACTGCTCTTTTTGCGGTGATGGCATTCGGCGCGGCCCTGGCGAACCTGCCCGACCCGCGGCATTCCGCGGACTCGTTCGTCTTCCGGATTCTTCCGCCCGACCCGAGCCGCGCCATCCATTCGTTCCACGCGGAACTGGCATTCCTGGTGCGCAGCTTCTTCTTCGTCCTGCTCGGCGTGCTGGTGGATTTCAGCGGGTTGCATAAGGAGTTTCTGGCATCGCTCGGAATTGTGGCTGTGCTGTTCGTGGCCCGATTGATTGCGGTGCAGATCAGCCGGGTGGTCTGGCGCGGGACGACACCTTGCGAGCGCCAAGTCGCTACGTTATTGATACCAAGGTGTTTAATTACAGCCGTGCTGGCTCTCGACGCTGTCCGCGCGATGAAGCCGCAGCTTGATTTCCTCACGCCGCTGGCATTTGCCGTCATCCTGCTGACGAACGTTCTCGTACTTCTTGCCGCGATTCGCGCCAAGGATCTTGTTCCTCAAGTCGCGCCGGCGGCCGTCGCGGTGCAATCGTCAGAAAGCTTTCCCGCCTAGCACGCCGGCCTGGCAAGTTGGCTTCCCGTGCCGCTATCTGATTGGTATCAATCCGCTTCCACCCTGTGGAAATCGCCCCCGGGAGATGCTACAAAAAGTATGAGCTTTATCTGGGTGTGCTGTGGCTGAAATCTGCACGTCAAAAGGATGCAAAATGACCGTCCCCGGCGGGTTTGCCGGAGACCGCCTGTGCGTCCTTCACTACACGCTTTTCGTCGAGCAGGAATGCGCGGAGATGCGGCGCGAATCGGCGCTGGGCAAAAATAGCCATGAACGGCAGAACGAACTCATGGGAAAAATCGCGGATCGAGGCGAGGCGCTCGTGCACGTCGCGACGAGCGGCTTCCCGATGTCTGATGAACTGAAGGCGCGAATCTTGAGCACGCTTTTGACTCTGATGAACACGCGCGAGAATTTGGATCGAGCAGTGATGCGGCAATCAGCGCAGCGCCGTTTCGTCGGCTAATCATTTTTTACCACGCTCTTTCTCACGAACCCCTTTGCGAAGTTATTCCTCGAAGAATCTTGGTCGACGCAATAGGGGCGGATCTCAGACCCGCCCGAGTACAAATGCAGCACGGTCTCTACGAAATCATCGCGCCTTTAGAGGTTTTTCCGCCCGAGCCATCGCGGAGCTCGCTCCTTCACTCTGAAAAAAGACGAATGCGACGTCGAATAGTGCGGTCGGAGGCGTAGGGGACGCGGGCGGGTCTTAGACCCGCCCCTACTGACGCACGTGACAGAAGTTTCCGTTGCGAATTACGAACCGATGTAGCGCGCGTACAACGAGCGGGCAATCGCGGGATCTTGCGTTCCTTTGATGATGGCGCGCCCGTCGGGAAACACAGTCATTTCGTAAGGCGCCACTCGGAAGCGCAGAAGAAATTGATTATTGCGGACTTCGGAAGCTGACGCTCCGGAGACGCGGCGGCCCAACTCGGCGAGATCGAGCGCGCGCCTTCGTTCGTGAATCTGCACTGAATCGCGGCCGCACATGCTCACGTGGGGGCGGGCGCGTCCTTCGAGGTGAACGAATTCTCGGCGCACGCAAGCGCGGCAATCCGGATTGCGCGCTACGCGAATAGACTGGAATCTGCCGCTCCAGACGTCGCACGAAATCAGCTTGTGGTTCAGAGCTTCCGGGCGGCCAGAAAGAAACTTCGTCGCTTCGGCGGCTTCGATCGAAGCGACTATTCCTGCAGCCGCGTTTAATACTCCCACCGTATCGCATGTGTCTTCAGGGCCAAGCGCCGAATGATTGCTTCCACTTTCGAGCAGGCACGCGAGGCACGCGGTCTCGCCGGGCCGGATCGTCATGGTGACGCCGTAACTGCCGACAGCCGCGGTATAGATCCAGGGAATACCGAGCGAAATCGCGGCGTCGTTCAGGAGGAGCCGCGTCTCGAAATTGTCGGTTCCATCGAGGATGAGCGGAAATCCGCTGAGCAGATCGAGGGCATTGTCGGGTGTCAGGTCAGCGACGATTCCTTCCACTTTGACGCCTGAGTTGATGGAGCGCAGGCGACGCTCGGCGGCAATGGCTTTCGGAATCGCGTCGCGCGCGTCGGCTTCTTCGAAAAGCGTCTGCCGCTGCAAGTTTGATGTTTCAACAAAATCGCGATCGATAATCACGAGCCGGCCAAGACCACTGCGAACCAGCAGATTTGCCGTCACTGTGCCCAAGGCGCCGCAGCCAATCAGGACGGCGCTCGACGCCAGCAGGTTCTCCTGGCCTTCCTCGCCGATTCCGCTGAAAAGAATCTGCCGGGAATATCTCTCGCGCTCTTCGCGATTCATCGCTTCCTTCCGTGCCTAAAGCGTGATAATAGCGCCTTTTCGCGTCTGGCAGGCAACGGGGCTGTGCTAACCTGACTTCTTACTCTTCTGGCGCATGAGATTCCGATGGAAAACATGGCATTCAGAGTTGGGACCGCGAATCTGGTTCGGTTTCGCGTGCCTGCTGGCGGTTTTCCTATGCGCAGAAATCAGCCTGGCAGCGACTTTCGAAGAAACAACGTTTGAAGGCCGGCGCATCACGGATATTCGCATCGTGGATGAGCATGGCGCGAACGTCACCGTGAAATCGCTGGTGCTGGCGATCAAAGTCGGCAAGCCGTTTGACTTCGGCGAAGAGCGCGAAAGCCTTCGCATCCTCTACCGCTCAGGTGATTTTGCCGATATCCGAGTAGCCGCTGCGGCGGTTGGTGACGGCGTGCGCGTGGATTTCATCGTTCGCCGCAACTACTACAACAACGTGGTGCGCATTGACGGACTCAAAGACCCGCCCAAGGACCCGGCGGCTCTCGCTGCCTTGCGCCTGAATCTCGGAGAGCCATTCCGCGAAAGCGCCCTGCATGAAGCAATTGGCCGCCTGCAAGACCTGCTTCGAAGCGAAGGACTGTACCTCGCAAAGATCACCTTTGACCTGGGCCCGCATGACGATACCCGGCAGATGGATATCGCGGTGCACGTCGATCCGGGCGTTCGCTCACTCGTAGGAAATATCACCCTCAAGAATCAAACGCGCTATGCGGATGCGGAGCTCATCAAGCAGTCAAAAATCTCGGAGAAGAACGCGCTCACATCCGCACGGCTCACTCGCGGCTCGCAGCGAATCAAGAAATACCTGGTGAACCAGGGCTATCTGGGCGCCGGAGTGGTTATCACTCCCGGAGCTTATGACCCAGCGGCGAATCGAACGCCGCTGGCTATCGACGTGACGGCCGGTCCGCGCGTGCGAGTGGAGCTAGCCGGCGCGCGTATCAGCAAAGGCCGCCTTCGCAAGCTGCTTCCCATCTACGCCGAAGGCGCGGTGGATGAGGACTTGCTTCAGGAAGGCCGCCGCAACATACGCGATTTCTTCCAGCGCGAAGGATATTTCGACGCTGACGTGAAAGTGGCTTCGCGAGAGGACGCTCAAACCAAGGATCGCGTCATTGCCTATGAAATTTCGCGAGGCGACAAGTTCCGTCTGTCGGCCGTATCGTTCGATGGGAACAAGTACTTCAGCAGAGAGCTGCTTTACGGGCGGCTGCAGCTTCAAACTGCATCGTTTGCGTCAAGCGGGCGTTTCAGCCAATCGCTGGTGCGCGCCGACATCGATTCGATCAAGGGCCTGTATCTTTCGAACGGCTTTCGCGACGCACAAGTGACATCCGCGGTGGACGATAATTATCACGGTAAGAAAGGAAACCTTTTCGTCGC
>DATNKB010000518.1:0-9362 GCA_035603595.1 Candidatus Dormiibacterota bacterium | reverse complement strand
CGAGCACTTGGGGCGCGCGGAAGTTCCCGCGAATACATTGCTTGTTCTGATTCTTGCCGTGCTCGGCTCGGCGGGCGCCACAGGGCTGGGACGTCTGGTCGCGGGCGTCGCATTCCCCGGCCTCAAGGCTATACCTGGAACTCTCGCGGGAATTTTTGCGCTGTCGATGCTCGAAGTGATTCCTCTGCTCGGATTTTTCGTTTTCGTGATTGGGTTACTGTTCGCGCTTGGCGCCGCAATCGTCAGCGGCTTCGGCGCCCGCGCCGTCCCGTCCGCTGAAGAGGAAGCCCACCCGCTGCAATAGCGACTAATGCGCCCAGATCTTCGCCGGATCGCTCTCAAACGGGTACACGTGCACCATCCACCCAAAAACCTGCGGCCGCCACACGCCTCCCGCCTGCTCGCACGCGGCTTCCGTCGAAATCGAGCCGCGGAATCCAAACTGCTTCAAATTCACTTGCTGCAATTCCGTTCCCTTTTGCGGCATGCAGAGATTCACGTGCTTATGCCAACGCGCCACGCTCAACGGCACGCGTTCGTTCAGCTCTTCCTCGCTTGCTCCCTTCGGCGCTGTGTACATCGCGCCTTCTAGCTGGTAGCCGTCGCCCACCTTCTTATATAGCAGCGACGTCGGATGCTCCGGATTGAAGCCAAATCGTCCCTCGATCGCGTAGCGGTAATTCGTGAAGTGATAGTGCTCCTGCGGCACATTCGGCAGGAAGATCTGAAAGCCCTCCGCCAGCGCCACTTTGTAATCGCGGTATTTCTCGATCGCAGGGCGCAGTTGCGTCAAAATCTCCGCCGCTCGCTTTTGATCCGCCGCATTCGCAGGACGCAAATCCGTCATGAACATATGCGCGCTCATATCCATGTCGTGATCGGACATGTTGCCCGACATCGCGTCATTCGCCGCGCGCGCTTCCGGACTCGCGGCCTGCTTCTGCGCGTCGCCCATCTCCATACCAGCCATGCCGCTTTGGTCGCGACTCTTCTGGCTTTGTTCCTGCGCTCCCGCTGCCGTTGTAATCAGTAGTGCGCCTGCAATGAGTACGGTTCTTATCGTCGTTTTATTAAGCATAAGAAATCTCCTGCATATAAATACGTCGTGCCAATCCCAAAGTTTCAGTTCCGCACAAGCAATTTGCTCAATTGACACTGAGTGACGATTCTCATCGCCTCACTTCTCGGTCCCGCTTCCATTCCGACAAAACGCCAGCGAACGGTTTTGCAGCGCCGGTCTTTAGACCAGCAGGTTTTCCCCATCGCCCCCGCCAATAAAAAAGGAGGCCCGTGTGCGGACGAGCCTCCAGCAGATGCAGCGGGGTACGCCTACATCTATTAGCCCGGGGCGAGTCCCATCGCGCGCCAGGCCCGTTAAAATCATCTAACCCCTGCCGCCGCCAAAAGTTGCGCCTCGAACCAAAGGCCGCCCCGCGAGGAAAGGTTCCAGGAAGCGCTACCGCCGCCCGCTCGCCCAGCTCCGCCGCACAGCAACTCTGATACCACCCCTCACGTTAAATTTTCGCCTCCTACCAATCAATATTTCATCTTACGCACCCGTCCTACTTGACGCCGACATTGAAATCTGTAAACTGCGATTTCGCCCATGGCGACTATGCCCAACCCGCTCGACGAGGCTCTGCAGGACTTCCAGTTCCCGCAGCGCGAAGCCGCGTTTTTCTACGGTCTTTTCCTTCGCGGCCATTCCGCCGACGAATTGCGCCGTGACATTCGCGTCCCCGCCGCGGTGCTTGCCAAGTGGGATCGCGAATCCGAACGCCAACCCGAGCTTCGTTCAGTTCTGGAACGCGTCGTTCAATATCGCCAGCACGTCCTCGCCATTTTCGAAAATCTGCTCTGCCACGATTCCACTACGCAACGCCTGCAATAGCCACGCTCCGGGATTAATCGTGCCGCACTGTCATCCCGAGCGGAGACTCGCGCTCTTTTCTTCCCACCGCGCAGCGGTGGCGCGAGTCGCAGTCGAGGGATCTCTCTTGCTCTCAGCCATCGTGCCCATCTGCAACTGCGTTAAAAATGCCCAAAATCGTCCGCGCCATCGCCCTTTTTCGTCTTCATTACCGATTCACAGCGCCCCCATCCGGTATTACACAACTATTACAAACACCTCCGCTCCTCCCTGATAGTCTAATTGGGCACCGGGGCAATTGAAGAGACAGGAGAAGCGCGTGGCGATTCAACTCGAAGACCTAAAAAAGAAGCAGGCAGCCGACAACGAAATCAATTGGGTCACTGCTTCGTTCATGATGCTTTTCCATCTCGGCGCCATCGCGGCCCTGTTCTTCTTCACCTGGAAAGCCCTTTTCGTCGCCGCATTTTTCTGGTGGCTCGCCACCAGCGTCGGCATCGGCATGTGCTACCACCGCCTGCTCACCCATCGCGGCTACAAAGTTCCCAAGTGGCTGGAATACACGATGACAGTCTGTGCCACGCTCGCCCTCGAAGGCGGCCCGATTTTCTGGGTAGCTACGCACCGCATCCATCATCAGCACTCCGACCAGGATGGCGACCCGCATTCTCCCATCGACGGAAAATGGTGGGCGCACATGGGCTGGATTCTCGTCGGCAAATCCATGCACCACGATACGACCACGCTCTCGCGTTACGTCCCCGACCTCGCGAAAGATAAATTTCACGTCTGGATCACGAAATACCACTACGTTCCAATCAGCGTCCTCGGCGTGATTCTTCTCGCCATCGGCGGGCTTCCCTTCGTCCTCTGGGGAATTTTTGCGCGCACCGTCGCCGGCCTGCATTTCACATGGCTCGTCAATTCCGCGACGCACTCATGGGGCACGCGCCGTTTCAAGACGCGCGATCTTTCAACGAACAGCTGGTGGGTCGCCATCCTCAGCTGGGGCGAAGGCTGGCACAATAATCATCACGCGCATCCAGTCTCCGCGCGCCACGGCCTCCGCTGGTACGAAATCGATTTCAATTGGTACGGCATCTGGCTCATGAACAAGTTGGGCCTAGCCCGCGACATCTACCGCGTCAAGCTCTCCGCGCTGAAGACATACACGGCGCCCAATCACGAGGAAGCCAACGCTCCAGCCGTCGCGTCAGCAGCTTCAGCCGCAATCGCCGTAGCCGCCTCCGAAACCAAACTCGTCTCCGCCTAAGCAGCCGTTATCCGTCGGCGCACTTTTGGAGTGCGGCGGCTTGCCGCCGCTTTCATAGTCCCAGCTTACTGGGACGGTTCTCGCCGAAAGCATCACTTAGCGCGTCGCCCCTCCTCATGCCATCCCGACCGGAGCCGCGCGCGTTTTCGGTTTCCGCCGCGTAGCGGCGGACGCGCGGCGAAGTGGAGGGATCTCTCTTTATGTCAATTTCAAATTTGAAATTTTCAATTTGAAATCGCCTTTGCCTCTGCACCGCCGGCATCCTGCCGGCTCTTTTGACTTTCCCAGCCCATTAGCTCGGTGTGTCCCCCGATCCGCCTCTCTTGCCGACCGAAGCCGCTCGAGTCCTTGTAGGTCACGGCTTTAGCCGTGACACAAAATCAAACCCGCGTAGCGGTACCGAGAGCAGAGCGAAGCGAGGCCCCGTGAGCGCGCATCGGCGCGCCACAAGCGGAGGTATCTGCTTTCACCTTCCATTTCAAATTTGAAATTTTCAATTTCAAATCGTCTCAGTCTTTGTGGGGCGCAGCTTCAGCCGTGACATAAAACTCCCCGCGCGAAGCGCGCTCCAAGACCAGAGCGAGCGAGGTTCCCGCCCCCCTGCATCAGTGCTATCATCCCCCCCGGAAAATGCCGCGCTCCTCCACTCCATCCCAACAACTCTCCCGCTTCCTCGCCAAATACACGCCAAAAATCGCCGCGCAAGGCCGCCGCGCCCTCGCCAAAATGCGCAAGCGCCTGCCAGGCTCCACCGAAATGGTCTACGACAATTACAACGGCCTCGTAATCGGCTTCGGCCCCACCGAAAAGCCATCGCTAGCAATTCTTTCCATCCTGCTAATGCCCGACCACATCACACTCTGCTTCCTCCAAGGCGCAAGCCTGCCCGACCCCAACCGCCGCCTGAAAGGCAGCGGCAACCTCGTCCGCCACATCCGCCTCGTTCCACCCACGGTCCTCGACGACCCCGAAATCCTCGACCTCATCAACACCGCCCTCTACCGCGCAAAAGTTCCCATCAACCCAAAAGCCCGCCGCCAACTCATCATCAAATCCATCTCCCCCAAGCAGCGCCCCCGCCGCCCAGTAGCGTAGGCTTCAGCCTGCGCCAACTCCCAAACGCGGCACAATCATCGATGCTTGGCTCCTGCGCGACATCGTTCTTTTTCGCCGTCGCCTCTCGGTAGCGCAGCCAATCCTGCCCGTGTCATCCTCCCAATCGCCCGTCTAGCACAAACCAATGTCCTAGTCAGTAGGGGCGGCTCTCAGAGCCGCCCGCGCCCACAGAGCCCGACCGTTAAATCCTCGACAGCAGGGCACAGCATGCCGTGCTCGAACGCTATGCCTGGCACAATACGGCCCACCCCACACCACGCCACGCCACCACCCAACCCCAAATAAACTTCTCCGTCATTTACCCCGAGTGATACCATCCCCACATTCCTCGGAATCGAAATAAGGAGCACCCATGCCCGAATCGAATCTCCAACTCTTCAAACGCTGGTTCGAAGAAGTCTGGAACCAGCGCCGCACCGCCACCATCACCGAACTCTTCGCCCCCAACGGCATCTCCCACGGCGTCGCAGAAGATGGCTCCGATCTGATCGGCCCCGCCGCGTTCATCCCATTCTACGAACGCTTCCTCAACGCCTTCCCCGACATGAAACTAAAAGTCGAAGACGCCATCGCCGACGGCGACAAAGTCCTCATCCGCTGGTCCGCCACAATGCGCCACACCGGCGACGGCCTCGGCATCGCAGCCACCAACAAACCCGTCGCCATCGGCGGCATGAGCCTCGCCAGAATCGTCAACGGCCAACTCGTCGAAGCCTGGGACCAATGGGACAAATTCGCCATGCTCCAGCAAATCGGCGCCGTCCCAGCGCTACCAGCAAGCCCCGCCAACGCCAAATCCGCCAACGGCTAGATTAACTATCGCGCCTATATATGGCTCCAATCCTGAAAAATCGGACGGCGCGTGTCACCACTTCAATAGGTTTGCTTCTGTTTTTGCTTCTAGCTGCAAATATCGTGCTCGGTCATTGGAGCAGGCGTCATATTCTTGCGACCTTTGAGACGCCCGTCCAAAACCTATATGTGCTGTGCAACGCTATCGACACGTACCATGAGCGGTACGATTTGTTCCCTCCATATCTTCCGGCACTTGGGCCTCCACCGATAGGGCTGCAGGAGAATCGGACTTTTGCCAACCTTATCGATCGGGATCTCGCTTACGGAAACAAGAGTCGGTACACGTATCGCTACCAGGCCATTGAGTCGCATGGCGCAGGTACCGTTGATTCATTTGAAATTGCTGCTGACCCAATCAGCGACAGTGCGAATAGACAACATTACTTTGTCGACCAAACCGGAATTATTCGGTGGGAGTTTGGCAGACGGGCGTCGGCGGCGAGCGCTGAAAAACCCGCAGGCATCGACCCAGAGGCTCCTGGCGGAACGCAGTGATCGCCCCAGGGAAGGGTGAGATCTAGTCTCTGTAGGCGTCGTCGCTCTAGTCTTGTGGTCACGCAGCCGTGGCGAAAAAAATTCTCGCAAGAAGGTTCTACAGATCGGTTGAGATTTCACCGAGCCTTGCCTTCTGAAGTCACGTTGCGAAACTTGAATCCCAAATTTGCATCACGAGCTAAAGTACAGTTCTAGGACTAACTGTCTCTGACCTCGTCCAATGGCCAGTCGAATTTCCCTTCCCCTCCGTGCTACCGTGACCTGTGGCATACGACAACAAAATCGAACTTCAAATCGCGCCGCCGGCTGACGCGCAACTACCGGCACAAGCGGGCCACGAAAAATATGGAGTGCGAGAGCTCGCTCTCGCTTTCATAGCGCGACGCTCACCTCGCGCGCGCAGCAACGTTTTCCGGCTGACCACACCTCTCCACTCGCTACTCAACGCTAATATCCGTTGGCCGCATTGGCACCTAATCGCAAATGACAATCCGACCAGGGTTATCATCCTGAGCGACCAACGGGAGTCGAAGGATCTCCCTTCTCGATCACGATCGCTCAAGCTATTTTCCCCAAGATTTCTAATCGCAAATCTGGAATTAGAATTCCTCGCAACTCATACAAAATGCGGCCTACTAAAATTTTCTAATCGCAAAAAAATCGCATTTTTTCACCCGTGTCCAAGCCGCCGTCGCCCCCGAAGAACCATCCATCCGCACACTTCTAACCGCAACATTCGTTTTACAGAATTTAGGTCAACTTGCTGCAACCACATGCCTTACCAATTTTCTAACCGCAACAAAAACGCCCATTTCGCATTTCCCGACTCTCCGAGCGTAAGCAGCGGATCGCACGCCGCAACTCGCGAGCCACGCACTACGACCCGCGCCGCATTCCGCAGTACAATCCCCGCGAGGCCTCATGGCTATCGCTAGCCGCCGGAAGACCATCGCATTTTTCGTCGCGCTCGGCGTGTGCCTCGTCGCCATCGCCGTCGCGCTCAACGTCGGCTGGATCATCCTCAACCGCCGCGAAGCCGTCCTCCTTTTCTTCGGCGTGATTTTTTTCGCCGCAATCATCGGCGGCATGATTGTCAACACCAGCTTCCTCGTCCGCGAAATCCGCCGCAACGAGCAGCACGACAGTTTCATCAATGCCGTCACGCACGAACTGAAAACGCCGATCGCCTCGATCCGTCTCTATCTCGAAACGCTCCAGCGCCGCGAACTCGACGAGGAGCAGAAGCAGAAATTTTATAAGCTGATGCTGCTTGATTCTGACCGGCTCCTGGGCACGGTCGAGCAAGTGCTCGCCGCGGGACAAAGTGGCCACAAATCTTCCGCCGTGTATCGCACCGACATTGACCTCGAAAATCTGGTCCGCGAATGCATGGACCTCGCGCGCTCGCGCCACCACCTCGATGCAACCGGATTGCGCTATGAGCCGGGCGCGAATGGTGCGGGACAGCAGGATGCGCAATCGAATGGCACAGGAATCAAAGTCCAAGGGGATCCCGAAGAACTGCGCACCGCGATCTCGAATCTTCTCGACAACGCCATCAAATATTCCGTCGGCAACGTGGACGTCTCCGTCAGCCTCGAAACACCGGACGAAAAACATGTCGAACTGAAGGTTCGCGACCGCGGCGTCGGCATTCCATCCGACGAATTGAAACGTATCTTCCGCCGCTTCTACCGCGTGCGTGGCCGCACTTCCGCCCGCGTGAAAGGCACGGGCCTCGGACTCTTTATCGTTCGCTCGATCGCAAAAACGCACGGCGGCAAAGTTTTCGCAGAAAGCGCAGGCGAAGGCCGCGGCACCACGGTCACCCTCGAGCTCCCGAGGAGCCGAACGTGACGAAAGTGCTTGTCGTCGAAGACGAAGCGCACCTCGCCGAAGGGCTCCGCTTCAATCTGCAAGCCGAAGGCTACGCCGTCGAAGTCACTGGCGATGGCGAGGCCGCTCTGAAACGGTTGCTCGAATCGAACGGTCGCTTCGACGCCGTTGTACTCGACGTGATGCTGCCCGGCATTGACGGTTTCGAAGTTGTTTCTGAATTGCGCAAAGCCAAGAATTTCATTCCGGTTTTGATTCTCACCGCGCGCGGCCGTCCCGAGGACGTGCTCGAAGGTTTCGGCGCCGGCGCTGACGACTATCTTTCCAAGCCCTTCGAATTGCCCATTTTTCTCGCCCGCCTTCAAGGACTCCTGCGCCGCAACGAATGGGTTCGCAGCGGCAAAGCGTCTGCGCCGCGAGCCACGAAGGAAACCGCGTCAAATTCTGCGAACGAGCGGGAAACGGTTTCCTTCGAAGGAAAGACAATCGACTTCGGCACGCTCGAATTGCGCACCGAACGCAACACGATTCGGTTGACGCTGATGGAAGCGAAGCTGCTTAGGCACCTGATTCACAACAAAGGGCGCAACGTCTCGCGGAAATCCATTCTCGAAGATGTCTGGGGACTTTCCGAAGACACCGACACGCGCGCCATCGACAATTTCATCGTCCGCCTGCGCAAGTACATCGAAAAAAATCCGGCCAAGCCGCGCCACCTTCTCACTGTGCGCGGGGTCGGCTATCGCTTTGTCGCCTAACCCGTCAGCGAACATAGGCGGCGCTCGCCTCGAGGGAATCTTCTCGCTGGCCCGCCAAACGATCCTTCGTCGATTTCACGAACGCGAGAGCGCCAAGCGCCGCGACCGCTGGAAAGCACACCACCACGTAGCGCGGCTCGATGGTTGGTAACTGCGTGAGCATCGCCGTGCGAATCACGAGGTAAAGAACGAGGACGGCGCGTCCTGGATTGGACCGGTAGCGCCACGCGCCAACCGCTGCGAGGCCGATGTACACAAGATTCAGGATCGCGAAAATCGCGGCGGCGCCAAACTCCGCAGGGTTCGTGCGCCGCTGTTCGCCGATCGGCCAAAGTTTTCCCGAATACCGCAGCACGTCGACTCGCGGCGTGAACCAGGTCGCGAACGCGCGCTCGATGGGGATCAGTGCAAAAGAGCGAAACGGATGCGCAGCAGCACGCTCGCGCGCCAGTGCTTCGAACTTGCGATCGAGCGAGGGCGTCATTTTCAAGTCGCCGTTGTAACTTGTGAGAAGATCCGCAACGCGTTCCCGCTCCGCCGCGGAGTCGAACGCCGCGTCAGGCATCGCGTCCATCGGAATCGGTTTCTTTCCGAGCGCCCAGGTGACACTGTACGCGTCGCGGTTGCGCATCATCCAAGTGCGAGTCCACGCGTGAAAGCCCCACGGTATGAAATCACCAGCGGCTTGGGCATAGCGCGGCGCAAGAAACTCGATACGGCCCAAAGTTCGCGCGTTTCGCGCCGCCCACGGCGTGAGCGCCATGAGCAGGCCGGCGGCCATCCATGTACCAGCGAGTGCGACCTTCGGCCAGTCCGCCACGCGTCGCCAGCGGATGTAGATCACAACCGCTGCCGCGGCCAGCACGAGTGGTGTTTCCGGCCGCACCAGCGTTCCGATTCCAGCAACAAAACCAGCGAGCGCGAACTTGCCGGCAAATCGCACCACGGTTTGTTTTTGAACAGAGGGTGCATCGAGCGCCTCGAGCGTGCGCCCGACCGACGGAGCGAAGTTGCTGTCTGTGAAGACCCAGACCAGTGTCAACAACGCAAGCGTGGTGAAGAACGCAGCGAGAGTTTCGGAGACGATCGCCGCGGTGTAGCTCGCGGTGAAGGGACACAGCGCGGCCAGCCACAGTGCAATTGTTGCAGCGAGCGATTT
>DATNKB010000517.1:0-3320 GCA_035603595.1 Candidatus Dormiibacterota bacterium | reverse complement strand
AGGATTACAAATTGCGATTATTTCTTCGGTGCAGGCGCTGGAGCTGGCGCTTGGCTCGGAGCCTGTCCTGGAGCTTGCCCAGGAGCTGGCGCCGGTTGAATTGGCACTTGCACCGGCGCGTTCGCCGGCGGCGTTGCGGGCGTGCCCGGCTTCTGCGCAGGCGCGGGTTTCTGCGTCTGCTCGAGTACGGAGCCGGTGGTGGAGATCGCATCAGCAGGCGCGCGCTTCACGGAGAGCGTGAGCGACGTCATCATAAACACAATTGCGCACCACGTAGTGGCGCGCGAAAGAAACGACGCAGCGCCGCGCGGCCCGAAAGCCGTCTGGCTGCCGGCTCCACCGAACGCGCCCGCGAGATCGGCCGCGTTGCCGCTTTGCAGCATGATTACGATCACCAGCACGAAGCACACCATCACGTGCAGCGTCACCAGAACGAATGAATAGCGCCATCCAATCGTAATCAGCGCGACTGCAATCAGCAGCGCCAGTCCCCACTTAGCCCACCAAGGCATTGCTATCTCCTAATTTTGTGCGTCAAAAATTCACGATCGACGCAAACGACTGCGCGTCAAGGCTCGCTCCGCCCACCAGCGCACCATCAATCTCCACCTGCGCCATCAATCCCCGTATGTTGTCGGGTTTGACGCTGCCACCGTAGAGGATCCGAAGCGCGGAAGCCCGTTCCGACGTGAAGCGGGCGTCTGCCAGTTCGCGGATGAAGCGATGCGCGTCGGCGGCGATTTCAGGCGTCGCCGTGCGCCCCGTGCCGATCGCCCAGCATGGCTCGTAAGCAATGAGAATACGCGAGAAGTCAGCGCCGGTCAACGCGGCTACTGCGCCTTCAAATTGGCGCTTCAGCACGCCGTGAGTAAGATTCGCTTCGCGCTCGGCAAGGTGCTCGCCCACGCAGACGATGGGCGTGAGTCCCGCTTCGAGCGCGGCTTTCACTTTGCGATTCACGGATTCGTCCGTCTCGCCGAAATGCTGGCGGCGCTCGGAGTGGCCGATGATCACGCCGCGCGAGCCGGTGTCGAGAATCATGCGCGTGGAAATTTCGCCGGTGAATGCGCCTTCGGGGTGCCAGTCGCAATTCTGCGCCGCGACGGAAATGGCACTGCCTCGTGCGGATTCCACGGCCGCGGTGAGCGAAGTGTAAGGCGGCGCGATGATGATGTCGCAGTGGGTGGCATTGGCGACGAGCGGCTTGAACGCCTCGAAGAACGCGCGCGTCTCCGCCTGCGTCTTGTACATCTTCCAGTTACCCGCGATGACGGGGCGTCGCATTCAGTTCGCCTTTCCTGCTGGCGCGTTTAAGGGCGCACCGGTGGGCGCGTTGGTCAATGCTTCTACGCCGGGCAGCTTGTCACCCGCGAGAAATTCCAGCGATGCGCCGCCGCCCGTCGAAATGTGCGAGATCTGCGACGCGACACCGGCCTGCTCGACGGCCGCAACGGAATCGCCGCCGCCAATGATCGAAGTAGCGCCGTTGCGAGTAGCCGCCGCCACAGCGCGAGCGATGCCCAGCGTCCCCTGCGCGAATTGCGGCTTCTCGAACATGCCCAGCGGCCCGTTCCATACAATGGTGCGCGCCTTGGCAATTTCATCGCTGAATAGCTTCACTGTCTGCGGGCCGATGTCAAGACCCATCATGTTGTCGGGCGTGTGCGCGATGTCTGTAATCATGGTCGCAGTGGAATTCGGTGACTCCGCGAGCACATGGTCCACGGGCAAGAGCAACCGAAATTTTCTTTCGGCAGCTTCCAACATCAATTCGCGCGCCAGGTCGAGTTTATCGTTCTCCACGAGCGACTTCCCGATCGGCAGCCCCTGCGCCTTGAGAAATGTGTACGCCATCGCGCCGCCAATCAGCATTCCGTTGGCGAGCTTCATCAGGTTCTGCACCACTTCGATCTTGTCGGACACTTTCGCGCCGCCCAGCACGGAGATAAATGGCCGGTCGGGATTCGAGATGGCTTTGCCGAGATACATCAGCTCCTTTTCCATCAGCAAACCCGCCGCAGCTTGTCGCACGAACTTCGTGATGCCCACCACGGACGCATGCGCTCGATGTGCCGAGCCAAACGCGTCACACACGAACATTCCATCGCACAGGTCGGCGAGCTGCTTCGCAAATCCGGGATCGTTGGCCTCTTCCTCAGCATGGAAGCGCACGTTTTCGAGCAGCAGCACTTCGCCATCGCGCAGCGACTTCGATTTCGCTTCGGCTTCTGCCCCCACGCAATCGGTAACGAACGCTACAGGCTTGCCAAGCAGTTCCTGCAGGCGTCGCGCTACAGACGCAAGGCTGTACTTCGCGTCCACCTTGCCTTTCGGCCGGCCGAGGTGCGACGCAAGAATCAGGCGAGCCCCGCGATTCATCGCCAGCTGCAGGGTCGGCAGAGTCTCGCGGATGCGCGTGTCGTCGCCCACTTTGCCGCCGTCAAGCGGCACATTGAAATCCACGCGGATGAAAACGCGCTTGCCCTTCAGGTCGAGGTCGCGAATCGAGAGTTTGTTCATAACGATGATTTAGCGCGGCAAAGCGGAACGGTACGGCATGCAAGCACTCGCCGCCAGCATGCGCCTATAGTTTCGCAGCGAAGAATTTAATCAAATCGCGGCAGCGGCTGGAGTAGCCCCACTCGTTGTCGTACCAAGCGAGCACCTTCACGCAATTATTTCCCACCACGCGCGTGTAGCCCGCGTCTACGATCGAAGAGTTGGGATTGCCTTTGAAATCGATCGACACCAATTCCTCTTCGCTGTAATCCAAGATCCCCTTCATCGGCCCTTCGGCTGCCTTCTTCAGCGCGGCGTTCACAGCTTCCACGGTCACAGGCTTCTCAGTAATCACGGTGAGATCCACTACACTGACGTTCGGCGTCGGCACGCGCATCGCGTAGCCATCGAGCTTTCCCTTCAGCTCGGGTATCACGAGGTGCAACGCCTTCGCCGCCCCCGTCGAAGTGGGAATCATGGAAACGGCCGCGGCACGCGCACGACGCAAATCCTTATGCGGTAGATCGAGCAGCTTCTGGTCGTTCGTGTAGGAGTGAATCGTGGTCATCGTGCCCACCACGATGCCAAAATTGTCCTGAATCACCTTCGCCACAGGCGCCAGGCAATTCGTTGTGCACGAAGCATTCGATACCACATGATGCTTCGACGGGTCATACCCTTTGTCGTTCACGCCCAGCACGATCGTGAAATCCGGATCGGTGGCCGGAGCAGAGATAATCACTTTCTTCACCGGCCCGCGGATGTGCTTGCGCGCTTCCTCGCCCGTGGTGAACAAGCCCGTGGATTCGACCACGATATTC
>DATNKB010000516.1:0-4296 GCA_035603595.1 Candidatus Dormiibacterota bacterium | reverse complement strand
ACGGTGCCACCGAAGCTGTGTCCGACGAGAACAAAGTTCGAGAGATTTTTGGCAACGATGTAATCGACGATCGACTTCGTGCAGTCCGCGTGATTTACGCGCTTGTTGACGCCCTTACCGTGGCCCGCGATGGTGGGCGCGAAAGCCTTATGACCTCCGTTTGCCAACTCGAGAATCGTGGGATCCCAAGCAGAGCCGTCATGCCAGGAACCGTGCACCAGTACGAACGTTTCCAATCCTGGTTCTCCTGATGGGTTTGCGAGGCCGCGGAAAACTCAAGCCCAGCGAGCCGAATTCGCGCACTCCCAATGACGGCTGAAGGACAACGGCCACGCTTTTCAGAAACAGCAGGACAAGGCGGGCCCAAATATTTCTGATTTGCCGGCCGGTCCCAAAAACCAAGTTCGTGGACCGGCCGGCTGGAGACTAGAACGAGAACTTCGCCGCGAACTGGAACTGACGCGGGTTGAGCACGGTCCTGGGCGTGCCGAAGAGCGCGTTCGGCACGGGAGGACTCGGAACTGGAGCGAGGTTCGGACATGTCGGAGGTCCCGTTCCGGTATCAAAAGCGATCGCTTGCTGCTGAGTCTCGATAGTGGCTCTGTCCTTGTAGTTCTTAGGAGTGGCGGTCCCGCCGCAGATCACGGCGGCGCCATACACCGAAGTTACTTCGTCCACGTTTGCTCGATTGAGCAGGTTGAAAGCGTCCACCATCAAATCGAGGCGGTAATGTTCGCGAATCTGGAAATAGCGCGAGATACGCAGATCCCACGAATAGAGATGGTCGCCGTAGTAGGTGTTCCTGCCAAGGTCGCCGACGCGGTCGGTAACCGGGTTCGTATCGCCATTGGCATCGAATCCTACGAATTCCGTGAATGGACGACCCGACTGCAGCGTGATGATGCTGCTTAGTGCGAAGTGACGGAGGAAAGTATCTTCGGGAGCCGTCGCGGTGAAGTTTGTGATGAAGCGGTGACGAATGTCCTGGTTCGAGTTTGCCCGCTCAAGCGATCGGTTATAAAGATCCTGCGGGGTGCTGACGAAAGTGGTGAATGTGCCATCGTCCAAGGTGTGCGAGAAGGTGTAGTTGGCGTCCAGGCTAAAATTCTTCCGGAATCGTTCGATCACTTGGAACGTAAGCCCGTGATAAACCGAATTGCCGGTGTTGTCCGTGTAATACAGCAAGCCGGCATTGTTGTACGCAGGCCCGCCTTGAGGCAACCCTGACGCACCGAAAAACGCTTTGTCTGCAGGCCAACCTTCCGCGATTGGAGGGGCAGGAGCGGGAATGCAGGAGGGATTACCGGGAGAGATAAATGGAACGGTGATTTGAGGTTCGCCGGTGCCGAAGGGGAAGGGAGGGCAGACGTTGAGATTTGCAGCGCGAACCAAATGGTGGGCGGCGACAAACATATAGCCGGCGCTCACGGTAAGTCCGTGTCCGATTTCGCGATCGATTTCGAGGTTGGCTTGCTCGGAGTAGGGAATCGGGCTGTGGGGATCGACCAAGCCGTCTCCAGCGGTACAAGAGGGAGGACAGGAACCAGTGATGAATTGTGCCGGAACTTGACCCGTTGTGATTAATGTTGATGCTGCCATGAAAGGCAGGCCCAACGGACCGGGAGTGAACTGATTCAAGACCCATGTAGCGACATCGGAACGCTTACGAATGCCCCTTACGGTTTCCCCGGGAAGGTCCACGGGCCGCTGAGGCTGAGTAATAAACAGGAAAGAGAGATTGTAGCGATCGTCGAATACTCCGAAGCCAGCGCGGACAACGGTCTTGCTATCCGGCGACCATGCAAGCCCGACGCGCGGTTGAAACCCGGTGTAATGGGGATTGATCTGCTTCCAGAGACCTTGCTCGAAGTCCCAACGCAAGCCGTAATTCAGTGTCAGATTATGACGCAACCGCCACTGATCCTGAGCGTAAAGGCCGTAGTACTTGTGCGCGAGCGTTTCGGAAAAATTCTTGGTTTCGGATGGAAGATAGGCGTTCTTCCAGTTCGTGGGAATCGGCGGAGGTGTAGGCAACTGGCCGTTAATGTCGGGCTGGGCAGTGCCGACTGGTGCGCCCCAGAAGACGATGGGAGTTCCCTGCAGCGGATCGTTTTCGTTGGGACCGGGCGCCGCAGGGAAGAACGGGGGGGCTGCCAGAGGGCAGGGACCGTCTGCCGGCGCTGATGCGAGAGGCGCGAGAGGAGTAGCGGACTGGCTATTCACAAAATTGGCGAAGTCCACCAAGCAGTTGATACCAGGCAGAACTATGCGCATGGGAGTAAAGCCAGGCCAAATGACGAAATTGTCCACGTAGTTGAAGTCGACGCCAAATTTCGCAACGTGATTACCTTTGACCCATGAGAGCGAGTCAGAAATCTGGAAGCGGCTTTCGTAAATTGCGTCGAGAACACCGAAATTGTGTCCGAAGAGCAGCGTATTAGGGATATCGAGGTTCGGCTGACCGGTGACGCCGGGAAAGTTGTAGTGACGGCGCGCGTATTGGACAAGAACGCTGTTAACGAGATTGGGGCTGATTGTGGTGGCGACGGTGCCGACAACCGATTGGTCGCGCAAGAAGACATCGTGGCCGCTGCTGGGAGCGCCGATGCCTCCACCGTCAAGCGTGCTGCCGACGAGTTGGTTCAGATCGCGGCCATCTTCAACGCCGTAACGCAGTGACAAATGATTGTTTGGGTTGATCTGGTGGTCGAGTTTGACGATGCCGTAGTCGTTGTCTTTCGTTTTCAGGACGGAATTGAGAAAAGCGGTACCGGAAAGCGCAGGGCACTGCGCTATCGGAACGTTACAACCTTCGGGAGGCAGCCCAAGCAAAGCCTTGGCGCGATTGATAAGGTCCGCATTGGTTGTGTTGGTCCCGTCTAGCAGGGTAACAGGCTGGAGATAAGTGGTGGGGAAGGTGGGAGCTTCGGCGCGCCGCTGTCCTTCGTAGTTTGCAAAGATGAATGTTTTGTCCTTTTTGATAGGGCCGCCGATCGTTCCGCCGAATTGATTCTGGCGAAGGGTTTTCGAGGTCCCCACAGGCTGCAGGAGCGAGCGGGAGTCGGTGGCGTCATTTTGAAGATAGTCGTACACGGAGCCGTGAAAGTCGTTGGTGCCGGACTTTGTAACGATGTTGACGATTCCGCCGAGCGCGCGACCGTATTCGGCGCCGAAGCTGCTATTAACTACGCGAAATTCAGCGACTGCTTCCTGCGGCGGTGTGGAACGTTGCGAGCCCGTGGCCGTGTTGATGTTGTCCGCGCCATCGACCGTGACGAGGTTGCTGAGATCGCGCATGCCGCCGAAGGAAACACGCGTTACTTCGAATTCGGTGATCGTGGATTGCAAGCTGGTGCGGCCCGTGGCTACACCTGGCGTCAGCAGCGCGAAATCAGTGAAGAGGCGGCCGCTGATCGGCAGCGAATTGATTTCTTGCGTGCCAATTACTTGGCTGATTTCGGTTTTTGTAGGCTCGATGATGGGAGCCTCGGTGGAGACGATCACTTGCTCGGCCGCGGTGGCGACTTTCAGTGTGACGTCGATTGTGGCTGATTGGCCGACGGTTAGTTCGAGGCCTTTGCGAATGCTTGTGGCAAACCCCCTAAAGGAGACAGTTAGTTCGTATTTTGCCGGCTGAATGTTGGGGACGGCGTAGTAACCAGAGTCGTTCGACGTCGTCTGATATGTACGATTCGTTTCCGGTTGCAGCAGAACTATAGTGGCACCTTTAACGGCGCCGCCGCTCTCATCGAGGACGGTGCCGGTCAATTGTGCGACCGTTGTCCCCTGCGGATAAGCCGGGCCGCTGTACGCGAAGAAGGAAAGAATTGCGAGAGCGATCAGAAAGCCAGAACGTACCTTCATCAGCCACCCCTCTGAGGCTTGAATTCGCTAGCCGACCCCGAATCCGAGTACAAGAGCGCGAAAAATACCCCAATTGTGGAGAAGGTCTAACGCCGGGGAAGTTCTTTGTCAAGCCTTTAATCGTCCGATTGTGCGAATATCGCCTAGCGTGGCTAAATTTCACGTGGAGAATAACCACCGCCCTTGTTGGCGTCCGCATACGTTTTCTGCGCACGTGATCTTGCCGCCTCAAGTGAACGCTAAGGTAAAGAAAATAGAATTACGGTTGGCGTACCGCCCTGGTTCGCGCCGTTCAGTTCAAAAAACCTGGACATGAATCCGGAAATTGCGGCGACATATTGCTTGCCGCGAATTTCGTAAGTAATCACACCGCCTGCGATAGGGCCGCCGACATTGAAACGGTAGAGAACTTTTCCATTCGCCGCGTCGAGC
>DATNKB010000515.1:0-9500 GCA_035603595.1 Candidatus Dormiibacterota bacterium | reverse complement strand
TGCAGCATTTCTGCAGTTCGTCCTGCAGGGTACATCAGCGTTCCCGCCAGAACGTCGGTTACCGGATGAAGCCCGTACTCGAGCGCCGTCATCACACCGAAATTTCCACCTCCGCCGCGAATGGCCCAGAAGAGATCCGGATTGGAATTCTGACTGGCTTCGAGCTGTCGCCCATCCACTGTTACAAGTTGCGCCGATATCAGGTTGTCGCACGCGGCCCCGTACTTCGACATCAATTGCCCCTGTCCTCCGCCAAGGGTGAGGCCGGCAATTCCTACGGTCGGACAACCGCCCGAGGTGGTGGCGAGGCCGAATCGCTGCGTTGCCTGG
This sequence comes from Candidatus Dormiibacterota bacterium, assembly GCA_035603595.1. GTDB lineage: Bacteria > Acidobacteriota > Terriglobia > Acidiferrales > UBA7541 > Palsa-295. The sequence goes on along the minus strand of DATNKB010000515.1, from coordinate 9,170 downwards.
TCCAAGTCACGCACCAGTGCGCCTGCCTGTGCACGGGCCACGCGCTTGTCTGCGTCGACTTCGACTCGGTTCATCCCGGCAAGGTCGATCACTACCCCGCCATCGCACACGCTGAACCCAGCGCGGTTATGGCCTCCGCCACGCACGGCCAGAGGCAAATTCTGGACCTGGGAAAATTCGAGAGACCGGGCGACATCGGATGCGTTGGCACAACGCACGATCAGCGCGGGACGCTGATCGAATGCGCGGTTAAAGATCAGGCGCACCGATTCATAGTCGGGTGAGTCCGGAGTGATTACATGGCCGGTGATCTTGGAGGCAAGCTTGCGGATCGCCGCCGTATCAGGGGAAGCCGCATTCTGTTCATCCTTTTCGAAGGAGCTCCGCGCTCGGGTAAGGAGCTCGATCGGGCAGCTGTGAAGAGCCGTTGTTGCGAACGCCGTTTGCTGGACGAACTGTCTTCGAGTAATGAGCGCCATATTCAACTCCACCAACTCACAATGGGAATCTTGCCTGTGAACTTGATGTTCTCTATTCAGCTGGCCGCTATCGTTTTTGCAGGCTATCACAAAGGCCAAGACGAAGCGTGGCCCTTCCGCGGAAAACGGCAACCTGCGCAGTCACGGAAGCGTCAAATGTATGGCAGGCAAAACTGGAAGAGAAAAAGAAATTGCCTGAGGAAAGGGCTTTTTATGGACACGTTTGCGCAAATTCATAAAGTAAGTGTTCTTAATAAAGTAGCGGTGTTGTTCGATGAGGATTCTAAAGCACATGCCAACCATCACCCGCCCACTCTGGACGATGTGCAACGCCGGGCTTTCGAGATTCACCATGAACATGGCGCGGTGAATGGCGGCTACACGCTGGACGAGTGGCTTGAGGCCGAGCACGAGCTTGAAGGCACGGACGGACCGGACTCCGGAAACGACCTGGTGCATTAGTCGAGGATACGACTAGGAGACGAAAGAGCAGCCGACGCGGGAACGGCCGCCTTCGACGCGTTGGGTGTAGGCCTTGTGCAGGACGACGCGCACCGGCGGCAGGATCGGCACGTGCAGAATCGCGTTGAATTGTGCGGGAAGTTCTTCAGGCTTTTCGACTAGCAGCGCAACTCCACCATAGCTGAGGTCTACGACGGTCGCGTGACGCTGGGTGGCTTCAGCAAGTACCGCATAGGCTTTTGTTCCCGCCAACGAGACGCGTTCAAATTTGCGATGTTCTACTGGCGGCGCGGCTCGCGGCGGCTGCTGCGCGGCGGGGAATGCAGGCGGAGGCGCGGAGCGCACGAACGGCTTGCGCTCCGCGGGAGGATTTTCGAGCGGGGGCGCCTCACGCGAAGCCGATTCCTCGCGCGGATCTTTCGGGGGAATCTCGCGGGGGGCAGACTCGGCGCTCGTCTCCCTCGATTCCTCGCGACCCCGAGGCGGAAAGGTTTCGAGCGTCCTCCCGCGGCGCGAAAAAGGCGTGGGGCCGGCTTCGCGGCCCATATTTTTCAATTCATACAAACGCTTATCCGCGAGACCGAGAAGGGTGCGCTTCGAGTCCCCGTCCTGGGGATGAACTGCGATCCCAAAATCCAGCGTGACGCCAATATCGAGTTTCATTTCGCGAATATCGTTTTCAAACTGCGCACGGATACGCCGGCAAAGTGTATTGGCCTGCTCGGGATCGGTTTCGGGCAGCAGCAGCGCGAACTCGTCGCCTCCAATGCGAAAGGCGAAATCGGAGGCGCGCATTGTTTTTCTGAGCATGGTGGCGGAGAGCTGCAGGATTTGGTCGCCCTGAAGATGCCCGCGGCGATCGTTCACTTCTTTCAATTTGTGCACATCGAGAATCACGAAGGCGAGCTGCTGGTTATAGCGTTTAGCGCGATTCAGTTCCTTTTCGCTGTATTCGTCAAAGAGGCGTCGGTTGTAAAGGCCGGTCAACGCATCGGTAGCGGCATTGACCTGAAGTTTCTTGAATTCCTCGTACTCCATCAGGATGGGAACGCGAAAAAAATTCGTGGTCGCGAGAACATCCACCATGGCGGTCTTCAGCGAGACGGGACGCCCGAGACTTTCGGCCAGCTCGCGGCGGCGCGCGAGTATCCGCTGCCAGTATTCGTTGCTCTGCGACTCGGTGAGATCAATCTGCGCAATCGTGCGGAAGTATTGACGCAGGAATTGGCCGCGCACGGAGACATCAAGGCCCTCGAGGGTCTCAATCAAGAGATCCAGGAACGAGTCTTCGGGCGACGGCTGCGGCTGGGGAGCTTCGCCGGGCACAGGCATCAAATAGGTTCCAAATGAGTCTATTTTCCCCTGAAGTTATCAGGGAACCCTGCGGGGCACGGTTTACTATAGCAAGGAATAGCCCAATTGAAAGATGGAAATCTGGGCCGGAAAAACTTGTAAGCTGCTCTTACATCGATACTTGTAGGTTTGTGGAGGTGCCAGCATGAGTGTTTCAAAGCGGCCAAGAGGACGTGGTGAGAAAACGTTTCGCCTTTTCGACGATTCCGCTACATCTTTTTTCAAATTCGAGAAGACAGCGGAGGGCAGGGTCTCAACCAATCTCCTTGAGGAACTCGACGCCGATCAACTGGACGTCGCCAGCTTCCTGGCAACGCTTAACCTTAGCCTGGATGGGCGGCATGCCCGCTGGAACCAGCCCGGATGACGTGATGGACGGAGCCGGGATGGTAAGGGTGATAATTTCGTTGATGGCAAGAGGGCGAGGGCTCGTGATGAATGCTCCTTTTGCGCTGATATCAAGGGTTTTAGCGAGCTCGAGGAACTGTTCCCCGTGCGTGTCGCGGCCCCGGATGAACATGGGAACCTGGAGACGGAGTCTTTGAAATCGCCGACGCTCTTCATATGCTTGCACAACGCCAAGACGGTGCTGGGTAACGGTCTCTTTAACAGACATTCATTCAGTACCCCGGTTTTAGTACTGCTCTAACTCGCAATTTGAATGCAAGACTTCGGCACACCCGGTTAAATATTTCCAGGCTTTAGTTTCAATAACATACAGTGGGTCAGGAAATGGACACGACCATGACCGCAAGTCATAATTGTTATTTTTCGCCCGGTGACTTCCTCATTTGTGCAAAGTAGAACGCATTTACCATTGACTCTTTTTTTGCCCTTTGCGAGCATCAGTTCCGCGAGCGCAAAGAACCCTCCTCTCTCACAGCAGCTCCAGCGGAAGAGGGGTGTCTTCGCGCCCTATACGGGGAACGGCCTAGGAGACTCTTTCTGTCCAACAACATAGCTATGGACCAGCCTGCGAGCGGCCCCGCCGTTCTAAGCCTGGTTACGAGCTTACTGGACGCGTTTGACCGGCCTCTGCTTGTGGCGAATCGCGGCGGACGGATCTTGTTCACGAATCTACACGCACAGGACATGTTGAGCGAGCGCGGGCTCGATATCAACTCCGACCTGAATATCTTCTCGGAATTTCTAAGTACCGACGGCAAGAGTGTCCTTACCCAACTGCAAGCGGGCGAGCAGGAGGTGAGTCTGCCATTTGCCCAGGCGGAGGGCAAGGGGCGCGCGCGCGTTCGCTGGCTGCCCGAGCCCGATTGGCTCGTTATTTACATCGAGCCGGCGCCGGCCGATGCGCCTGCGGACGAAGCGGCCATGCGGCAGACGGTGCAGGAACTGATGCAGGAGCGTGAGATCACGTATCGAAATCTTCTCGCGGCCTACCTGCGGCTGCAGGAAGCGAACCGGCAGAAGACAGTGTTTCTGGCGTCGGCCGCGCATGAGCTGAAAACTCCGCTGGCTGTGATGAAGGGTTACTACGATTTGCTGCTTTCGGGATCGCTCGGAAAATTGAGCGACCGGCAGCGCGAGATCGTGCAGGATTCGAAAGAGAGTTGCGACCGGCTGGTGCGGCTGGTTTCGATGTTCTTGAATTACTCAGCGCTCGAGAGCGGCAAGCTCGTGTTGCAGTTGCGCGAGAACGACATGCGCGATTGCGTGACGGACCTGACCTGCCGCTGGCAGGATGCGTTCAAGCGGGCTGATGTTCATCTAGAGATCAAAATGTCCGCCGAGATGCCGCACTTCAGATTCGATTACCAGAAGGTGCAGCAGTGCATGGCCAACCTGCTCGATAACGCGCTGAAACATACGCCAGGCGGCGGAACGGTGACGCTGCGAGCGGAACAGCATTTCTGGGAACGGCGAACTTCCGATGCGGCTCCTGCGACGGAGCGGCGGCGCGGGGCGGGCGGGCGTCCGAACAGCATGTTGATTTCAGTGAGCGACAGCGGAGCGGGAATAGCGGCGGAATATCATCAGGAAATTTTTGAAGAATTCGTGCGCGTCGATCCGTCCTCGTCGGGCATGGGTTTGGGCTTGGCGATCACGAAGAGATTGATCCAGGCGCACCGCGGCAAGGTATGGGTGGATAGCGAAGTGGGACGCGGAAGCACATTTTCATTTTTACTGCCCATGAATACGGAGTAGACGGAAGCAATTGTTCGAGCGACAATGTTTTACCCAGGATAAATCAGGATAAATAATGGCCGACAAAGAAAAAATACTGGTTGTAGATGATGAGCCGAGCATACGGAAGTATCTGCAAACGCTTCTTGAGGTGGACGGCTTCGCGGTGGAAGCCGTACCGAGCGGCAAAGAGGCGTTGCAGAAGATCGGAGCGGGCGAACGTCCCGATTTCGTGATCCTTGATGTGCTGATGCCGGAAATAGACGGCCTCGAGACATTGCGGCAGCTGATGCAACTCGACCGTTCGCTGAATGTGATCATGCTGTCTTGCTCAAACGAAGTGACGACGGTGGTGGAAGCGATCCGTCTGGGCGCGCTCGATTACCTCACCAAACCTTTCGAGAAGCCAGAACTAGATGCGGCGTTCCTGAAGGTGCGGCAGAAGCAGCAATTGCGTTCGGAAAACCAGGCGCTACGGGAATACTGCGAACAGCTTACTGAGGATCTTTCGTTCCTGGCATCCAGTCCGCAGATGCTGAAAATCCGCCAGCAGATTTTGCAGATTGCGCCGGTGGATGTGCCGGTGTTCATCAGCGGCGAGAGCGGAGTGGGAAAAGAGGTGGTGGCGCGGATGATTCATCTGCGCTCGATGCGGCGACAATTGCCATTTGTCAAAGTGAATTGCGCGGCGCTGCCTGGCGAACTGCTTGAGTCGGAATTATTCGGATACGACCAGGGAGCATTCACCGGCGCGGTGCGTTCGAAGCCGGGCAAATTCGAGCTGGCGAATAAGGGCACGATTTTCCTCGACGAGATTGCGGAGATGAGCCCGCATTTACAAGCGAAGCTTCTGCACGTGCTTCAGGATGGACAGTATTCGCGGCTCGGGGCACGCTCTGTGGTGAACGTGGATGTGCGCGTGCTCGCGGCGACGAATATGGACGTGAAAGAAGCGATGCGCACCGGACGGTTTCGCGAAGATTTGTATTACCGGCTGAATGTACTTTCGATTCACATTCCGCCACTTCGCGAACGGACGTCGGAAATTCCGCTGCTGTTCCGGCATTTCCTTGTGAAGTACGCGGAGAAATATCAAAAGCCGGCGATGGAGCCTTCGAAACATTTGCTGGAAGCAGCGCTGCGCTATTCGTGGCCGGGAAACTTGCGCGAGCTCGAAAATTTTGTGAAGCGCTACGTGATTCTCGAGGACGACGAAGGAAGCTTCCGCGAACTCGTCGAGATGACGGGCCAACAACATCGCACAGCGCCGCGCGAAGAACCAGTCGCTCCGAAAGAGCAGGGATTGAAGGCTCTAGTGCGCGGCTTGAAAGATGAAGCGGAGATGGAAGCGATCGCCGACGCGCTCGATAAAACGAATTGGTGCCGCAAGGATGCCGCGAAAATGCTCGGCATCAGCTACAAGGCATTGCTTTACAAAATGCGGCAATTCAATTTGGATTCGGGCCGCGGTTCGCGCAACGCAGCCGCGAGAGCTGCCAAGGAAGCGGCGTTGAAAGAAGCCGCCGCAGCTGAAGCAGCAGCAAAAGAAACATCGCCAGCCACGCCGGTAATCCGCGGTTCGTGACGGAGCGATCAAACCAAAGCGAATTCTTCCGGGACTCTTACCGGCAAAATCGTGTTACGTCCAGGTCGCGTTAATGCTCAAAAAGTACGCGCAGTACTAGGGCGCTATGGGCCGGTCCGTGCGTCCTATGTCCTGAAAAGAGTTGCATAAGTAGAGCAACAGTAAAGAAATATCGCTACCCAACGTGTTCGGCTTAGTCTAGTATTGCCCTCCGAAATGGGTCATTTTCCCGACTCGGTAAAATGGCCCGTACTTACCTGTAGTTTCGAGGAATCCTTAATCGCTGTTTCCAAGGCGTTTGGCTGGCAGCCAAAATTTGGCTGCGCAGTGCGCGCAAGATTACATGTTCGGTAACGAGACGCGTGCGCGAGCCAATCGCTTGCAATTTTTGGAAGAGCGATTGCTACGGTTTGTGACGGGGTGGTGTACTACTTCTAATCCAGTCCTGGAGGAGCAGCGGGAATGACGGAGCGTCGCTTGGCCCGCCGTTATGATTTGTCACTACCGGTAAACGTTCGCCTGCCGATCACCCGAGAGCCTGGAACGCACGACGGCCAGACTCGGGATATCTCCACGCGCGGCGTTTACTTCATCATGGAAAAAGAACTCACTCCCGGCACTGAAGTGGATTTCACACTCACGTTACCGGCCGAAATCACCCGCGGATCGGAAGTTTTTGTGCGCGCCCACGGACGCGTCGTTCGCGTTGATAAACAGCGCGACGATGACCACGAATCGATCGGAGTAGCGGCGGTGATTGAGCGCTACGACATCATTCGGGGCGACGGCACTCGCGCGTAGTGTCATGAAGTGATGAGTCGCGACCGCTCATAGCTACTTTAGCGTCGCCGTACTGACTGACGGTCATCTCATGTTGCCATTCCTCGCCTGGAAACTGCTCCGACTACGCACCTGCCGAAATTCTGTTGCCTTTCCCATGGAACTGGGCCTAGCATGAACTTAACTCAATCCTAGGAGGGTCCGATGAGAATCGCGGACCTGATTACATCTCGCAGGGAAGTTTACTCGATACCAGAGGACACAACGGTTCACGAGGCTGCTCGATATTTGCGGCAACGGGAAGTCCGTGCCGTCGGAGTGTGCGACAAACACGGAGTGCTGCAAGGAGTCGTGTCGCAGAGCGACGTTTCCGACAAAGTCGCGGCTGAAAACAAATGCCCGGCGTGGATGCGAGTTAGCGAGATCATGACGCGTGAGCTCGTTACGGCAACGCCCGATACATCGCTGGAGGATTGTCTCCGCCTGATGGAACAAAACGGTATCTATCATCTCGTCGTTCTTGACCACGAGAAGGGCTACCAGGGCATGATTTCGGTGACGGACCTGTTGAAATTGTTTGCCTCTGACCAAAAGGCGCGCGCGGACATGCTCGAAGCCCTGATTTTCCCTCAGAGATAAGGCAAGCTGTAGCGTAATGGAACCACTAACCCCTTGTTACTGAGGTATCTACACCCCTGCCGAGGGAAAGCGACTTCCCGAAAGAGACAACTACTTTCTGTTCCTACCGCTTTTTCGCCTGGAATTCGCGCCGATAGCGGTTTCAGTGTCAGTTGGGATTCCGATCACCTCACCAGGCGGCAGACGTAAACAGTTGAAACAAAACACACCTGTTACCCAGCTTCGACCCGTTGCGGCGTTTGGCGGCCTATGTGCATCCACTGTGGAAGCGCCGATTCTGGCGCGGGGGCGGCTCTCAACTCAATGGCATCTGCGGCAGAAGCAAGGTTGAACTCGATCGCTCATCCCCTCGAACTGCCACCTGAACACGTTTATTTTGGACCGTCCGCGACTATGCAAGCTGTGCGGCAGAAAGTGGCGCGCGCGGCGGGCTTGAACGTCCCGGTTCTAGTGCTGGGCGAGAGTGGTACTGGCAAGGAAGTGCTGGCGCGTTTCATTCACGAACGATCTCCCTGGCGGGAAGGCCCGTTTGTGAAGGTGAACTGCCCGGCAATCCCCGGCACGCTCCTCGAAAGCGAGTTGTTCGGATTCCAGAAGGGCGCTTTCACGGGAGCGCACGCGTCGAAGCCGGGCCGTGTGGAACTCGCTCAAGGCGGCACGCTTTTCCTGGATGAAATCGCCGAGCTCGACGCGAGCCTGCAAGCGAAGCTTCTGCACGTTCTGCAGGACGGCCATTTCACCAGCATCGGCGATCACGAAGAGAAACGAGTGGATGCGCGCGTAATCTGCGCGACTAATCGAAAGCTGCAGCAAGAAATCGCATCGGGCGGGTTCCGCGCCGATCTTTTCTATCGCATCAACGTGATTAGCATCACGCTTCCGCCGCTGCGCGACCGCCGCGATGATATTCCTTATCTCGTTGAATATCTGCGCCAACAGTTCAATGGCCGTTACCAGCGCGACGCGCACCCCGTATCTCGCGAAGTGTTGCAGCTCCTGCAACAACGAAATTGGCCCGGCAATATCCGCGAGCTCGAGAACTGCATGGCGCGCTACGTGATCCTCGGCTCGGAGGAAGCGTTTCATCTGGAGCGCCAGGAGGAAGAGAAGAAGCCGTTCAGCTTCTCCTATGAGCTTTCCGAAGACGGTAAGATTCCCCTCAAGCGTCTCGCGCAACAGGTGACGCGCCGGATGGAACGCGATCTAATCTTGAAGGTTCTGCAGGAGAATCACTGGAACCGCAGGAAATCCGCCGAAGTGCTCAAGATCAGTTATCGCGCGCTTTTGTATAAGGTTCGCCAGGCCGGTCTTCCAGCGAAGCGTCTGCAGCGAAAAATCGGCAACGGGTCGGGTCCGCTCGAAATCGAAAACGACTCTCCGGCCGAGGTCGACTAACTGTTTTAGTTTCTACTGTTTCGCATCAGCCTGCACTAATTTCGCCGATCTGAATCCTTCTCTTTCAATTCGCCCAATCGTGCACCCCCGTATCTGATGGGAAACCTTCGCCTCGACTTCCTTGCCCCGCTGGAACAATTTCGTTAGCCTAAATCTCCAAACTACGATGGCCAAAAACTCCGCGAAACCGCATCTGAGAGTCTGTCTGCTCTCACCGCACCCGATGGTGCTTGACGAATTCAACCGCCTCCTATCGGAGTCGGGCTTCCAGATGGTGTCTCGGCAGCTGGATTCAATGCTGGCTCCCGACCTGCGCAATCTCGAAGTTCCCAAGG
>DATNKB010000514.1:0-5173 GCA_035603595.1 Candidatus Dormiibacterota bacterium | reverse complement strand
GGGATGGTCGAATCACTTCGTGGAATTCCTGAATATCTTCGGGCTGAAAATACCGCTCTGGCTGGCGTACGACCATTGGACGGCGCTAAGAACCGCGGAGAACGTGATCGCGAGGCAGATGGCGAGTGCATCGGATTCGAGCCTGGTAGTGGGAACACAGGCCTACCTCGGTAAAGTGGGCGATATTCTAAGCGCGCAATCTCCTGAACTGGTTCAGCGCGCTCAACAACTGGTGAATGCTCCACATCTCTTCGGCATGGAAATTGGATTTAACTTGCCGGCTTTTCTGATCGCCCTAGTGATCACCGCGATTCTGGTAATCGGAATTCAGGAAAGCGCTTCATTCAACGCTGTCATCGTGTTCATCAAAGTTACTGTCGTTCTTTTCATCATCGCGCTCGGATTCAAATACGTAAACCCGAGCAACTGGGGCCACGACTGGCACAGCTTCGCGCCGATGGGCTTTGGGGGGATTGGTGCAGGCGCTGCCTATATCTTTTTTGCGTACATCGGATTCGACGCAGTTTCGACAACAGCACAGGAAGCAAAAAATCCCCAGCGCGACTTGCCTATCGGAATCATCACCTCGCTTGCAGTTTGCACGCTTCTCTATATTCTCGTCGCCGCGGTGCTCACCGGAATGGTGCCGTGGAAAGAGATTAATATTGAAGCGCCTCTTGCCGTGGCGTTCCTCGATCGCGGCCTGAAGACGGCGTCCTATCTGATCACCGCCGGAGCGCTAGCCGGCTTGACGAGCGTCATGCTCGTCATGTTGCTCGGGCAGACGCGCGTGCTCTACTCGATGGCAAACGATGGCTTGCTCCCTCGAAAATTCTTCGCAGCGATTCACCCGAAGTTCCGCACGCCGTACAAGAACACAATTCTCGTTGGATTGCTTGCCGCTGTTGTTGGCAGCACCGTACCGATCGACGACATCGGCAAGATGGTGAATATCGGGACGCTGTTGGCGTTCGTAATCGTCTGCATCGCCATCTTGGTTCTCCGCCGTACGAATCCCGGTCAGCCCCGCCCGTTCCGCACGCCGTGGGTGCCCTTCGTCCCGATTATGGGCATCGTCTTCAACGGCTACATGATGTACAAGCTCGGCTGGATCAACTGGGCGCGGCTGATCATTTGGCTCGCCATCGGCCTGGTGATCTATTTCACTTACAGCCGTTATCACAGCCGGGTTCAGAAAAACGACCGCTCTGCCATGTAGTCGGTTGGGCGTTGAGCGATAGAACGCGCACGCTCAGTCATACGCAAACGTGCGGCATTCGTTCGCAACCGGCTCTGTCGCGTTACATCCATCTTCGGGTTATCATTGTTCTTCCGAGTCTCGCGCATAGCGAGCACTAGCGCCAACGATCGTGCCCCAACTCTCCCCACGCCGCCTTATCGTTTTTCTCCGACGCACCTCGGCGTTCGACCGTATCGCGTTGAGCATACTTGTTCTGTATGTAATTTTTCGCGTCTTCGCGCTTGCGGGGATGAGGCTGCCGTTCACCGGGCTGCTTTTCTTTCTGACCTTCATCTCTGTAATTTACTTTGTGATTCGGCTTATGCCGTGGGTTCGCAATTATCTGCTTTGGCGCCTCCGCAATCGCCTGATCGTCGCGTACATACTGATCGCCGTTGTGCCTGTTGTTCTTCTTCTTAGCATGGCTGGTCTGGCCGCCTACGGCCTCTATCTTGAGCTGGGCGCGCACCTTCTTCACGACGGTCTGCAGGAACGCATAAGCATGGTTGCCGGCGACGGGGAAGCCATTGCCAGCGCCATCGAGGACGAAACAAATCGAGGTATCTCGCCCCACGATGAAGCGATCCTTTCGCGGCCTGAAGTAGAGGTTTTGATCGCCGCGGCCCAGCGAGAATGGCCCGCTATCCGCGTGCTACTCAATCGTGGCCAGCACTTGGTTGGGGCGGGAAACGGTCGTGAATACTCCGGTATCATCGAATTCGAGCACCAGATTTGGATCGCCTCCGCTCAAAGCCGACCGACTCGCGCTGGGAATGTCTTCGTCCTCGTAGGGGCGCCGGTCACGCCGGAGTTTCTTGATACTCTCAGCTCCGAGCTCGGGCCGGTTCAGATGATGCTGCTCCAGCCGGCTGCCGAGAAACCGCGCAGCGGAATTTCGCTCGAGATTCAGAACCGCCTCTACGTGCCTGGGCAGCAGGTCCTGAGCCGCAGGCGGACGCTGGGGCCACCGGCTAATTGGTTCGACGTGCGCGTGAATGGCGCCTCGACGATTGCAGCGCTGCATCACGACCCCGGATCAGATCCCGCCCCTGCGCCCGTGCTCGCGTCCTTCGCGCTACGTCCTTCGGCTCTCAATCGCCGTTTGTTGACATCCGTTGGAGCGGTGGGGCCCCTGCTTGTGAATCTTCTCCTGCTGGCTGGAATCATTTTTCTCGCGCTAGAGATGGGAGCGCTCGTCACTGGCATCGTCCTCACCCGCACGATTACGCGGGCGGTAGGCGATTTGTATGACGCAACACTGCGAGTCCGGCGTGGCGACTTTAGCCATCGCGTCCGCGTTCATCAGCACGATCAGCTAGGCGCGCTGGGCGAGTCGTTCAACGAAATGACGGCGTCGGTCTCGGAGCTCATTCAGGAACAGCAGCAGCGCCAGCGCCTGGAAAACGAACTCTCCATTGCGCGCGAAGTGCAGCAGCAACTCTTTCCGCATACGCTCCCGCAATTGCCGGGGCTTCAACTCGCTGCGATCTGCAGACCTGCCCGGTCGGTAAGTGGCGACTACTACGATTTCATACCGCTCGGGCCATCGCGTCTGGGCATCGCGCTTGCAGACATCAGCGGAAAGGGAATCTCCGCCGCGCTGTTGATGGCCAGTCTTCAGGCTTCGCTGCGCAGCAATGCCATGCTCGATGGGCGGGGTGGTACGGCCGCTCTTGTTGAACGGCTGAACCGGCAGCTTTTCAAAAATACATCGGACGATCGTTACGCCACTTTCTTTTATTCCGTCTACGATTCCGACACAAGAACTCTCACCTACACGAACGCGGGACACCTGGCCCCATTTTTCGTTAATGCAGGAAGAGTGCAGCAACTAGACGAGGGCGGAACGGTCGTAGGCCTATTTGAGGAAGTTCCGTACACGCAAGGCACTTTGAAGGTCGAGCCGGGAAGCGTGCTCGTGGCGTTTAGTGACGGCCTCACCGAGCCTGAAAACGTGTATGGCGAAGAATTTGGCATGGAACGGCTGAAGGAAGAGGTAATCCGACAAGCGAACGTCCCGCCGTCGCGTGCCGCAGCAAATCTAATCGCTGCCGCCGAACAGTGGGCCGGCTCAGCCGAACAGGCTGATGATATGACCGTAGTCGTAGTGCGCATGGACTAGTTCCTTAAGTTCCTCGAAACGAGTTACCCTCACTTCTCCTCAAATTCGCCGAAATAATGCCCCGGGATGGCCTGCTGGAGTATGAGCTTCAAACTGAGAACTAGGCGAAGCCGCATACACAACGTACCGAGTTCTGAAGGATAGTTCAGTCGATTGGGTTGATTTATGTGCGCCATAAGCACTGCTAATAGGCGGCGGAGCGGGAATTGTCCATGGGATTTGTGTCCGTTTATGGCACAAACGGACAGTCGGATGACGTCTCACGTCAGGCCGAGCGGGTTATGGAGAGGTAGGTACGCCTAGGTAGATAAACTTTTTTTATCCTTCCAATATTTTTTATTGACATCGCAGTGACCTCGCAGGAATATGCGCCAGCGTCACACAGGCTCGGATGGCCCACCCGTCCGGCAAGCCTGTTTTCCAGATCTGAATTGCAAACTGGCATCTGCCTGAGAAGGAGCACTCCTGCAACTAACGGGTGTGCACGATTGACAGCCAATCTGATTAATTCACGAGGAGAACAAAAGTGGATCGCAAACTCATTGTAATGGCAGTTTGTGCGTTGGCTGCCCTGAGTGCTGCTGCACCCGCAGCGTTTGGGCAGGAACAGAAAAAGGCAGTTCCCAAGCTACACATCATGCATGCAACCAAGGCGGTGAAAGCGGAAACCGGTGAAGCGGTGAAAAACGAAGTCGCCGCGATGGGTGCGAGCAAGAAATCTGGATTGCCGCTTTTCACCTACACAATCCAGTCTGACCGGGATGGCCAGCAATATACCGGGGTGATCGTCGGTGCGGATCCGACTGCCAAGGGCGGAAACAAGTCAACCAGCGTCAGTACGTTCATCGTTCCGGTAATCGTTGTCACCCAGACTGTGGGCACGGGCCTCGACGCAAACAATATGATCGTCACAGCGCCGGGTAAGACCGTTTTTGACCCAACGAAAAACGACAACAGCTGCTTGGCCGCTCCCAACAACAACCCTCTGCAGCTGTTTCAGCAATCACCCATCTTCCAGAACTACGATATTTCCGTCGGCGGAGTCGATATGGGGCACACGCAGTATATCGACGCATTTCAGCGCGCCGAATTCTATAACCTCCTGAAAAATCCAGACAACTATCAGGTGCTTCTCAGTCCCATTAAGACGCTGGCACCAGTCGTCATAACAGTGCCTGCCGCTTCTGGCACCACTCTTCCACCGGAATTTGGCGCTTGCGGACCTTTTGGCATCGTGGACATCGATTTCTTTGACGCCTTCCTCGACAACAACGTTCTTCCAGCGCTGCAACCTCAGGTGAACGCGGGTAACTTTCCGATTTTCATGCTGTACAACACCGTGCTTGCGTTCAACCCGATTACGGACATTTTTGTGAATTGCTGTGTTTTGGGTTATCACGGGAATACGGCGACGACTCCGATCCAGGCCTATTCGCCCTCCGACTTCGACACCACGGGTGTTTTCGGCCCGACGCAAGGGGACTCGAATACTTTGTCGCACGAGGTTGCAGAGTTCGTGAACGATCCTTTCGGCAACAATCCAACGCCAGCCTGGGGTGGTGTGGGGCAAGTGCCGCCGGGATCCTGCCAGAACAATCTGGAGGTGGGCGACCCGCTAAGCGGCACCAATTTCTCTCCAATTGGCGGGCGCAATGGTTTCACCTACCACCTGCAGGAGTTGGCGTTCTTCTCGTGGTTCTACTCGTCTAACTCGACCGGGATCCACGACTGGTTCTCCGACAACGACACGTTTACAACCGACGCCGGTCCTGTTTGTGTGCCAGCTTCAGGTGCCAGCGGGAACACGCGTC
>DATNKB010000513.1:0-3696 GCA_035603595.1 Candidatus Dormiibacterota bacterium | reverse complement strand
ATGCGCAGTCTCGTCACCGACTCGAAGCGTCTGCAGCAAGTTTTGAAGAATCTGCTGTCCAATGCATTCAAATTCACGGAGAAAGGCGGCGTACGGCTATCTGTGTTTGCGGCCGAAACCGGCTGGAGCGAGGGCCATCCGATCCTCGGAAGGTCAGCCTCGGTGGTTGCGTTCGAAGTCACGGACACGGGTATCGGAATTCCACCCGAGAAACAGCGCATTATCTTTGAGGCGTTCCAGCAGGCGGACGCCGGAACGAGCCGCAAGTACGGAGGTACTGGCCTGGGTCTGGCGATCAGCCGCGAACTCGCGGGCTTGCTGGGTGGTGAAATTCAGTTGCGCAGTACGCCGAATGAGGGCAGCACGTTCACGCTTTATCTCCCTCAAGCTTATGTCGGTCCTTCGACAGGTGCTGCGAGCGCGGACACTAAGGCGTCCGTGATGACCACGACTCCCGGTCAGTTGGCTAGCGCTTCTGCTTCGAAGCGCGTCATCGAACAGATTACCGTGAAAGATGATCGTGAAAATCTGCAGCCTGACGATGCGACTCTCTTGATCGTCGAAGATGACCCCTATTTTGCGACCGTGTTATGTGACTTGGCCCGCGAAAAAGGATTTAAAGTGCTCGTGGCTACTCGCGGGGCGGAAGCGTTGGCGCTGGCTCAGGAGTTCCATCCCACGGCCGTTTCCCTTGATGTCTTTTTGCCGGATATGCTGGGATGGACGGTGCTCAACCATTTAAAACAGGATCCGCGAACGCGGCATATCCCGATTCAGATGTTGACGCTCGATGAAGATAGGCAGCACGGTCTGGCGCGCGGAGCGTTTTCCTACGTGACGAAACCAGCGACGCCCGAGCAGCTTGAGATGGCCTTATCGCGAATCAAGGAATACACGACACCTCGACGCAAGAGGCTTCTGGTGGTGGAGGACAATCCCGCTGAGCAACTCAGTATTCGGGAACTGTTAGGGTATGAGGATATCGATGTGGAGTTGGCGGCGACAGGCTCTGAGGCGCTTGCAGCCCTTGATGACCAACCCTTTGATTGCGTGGTGCTCGATCTTCGCCTCCCGGATATGTCGGGATTCGAAATATTGGAGCGCTTCCGCGATACCCCGATGCTCAGTCACTTGCCGGTCGTGGTCTTCACCGGGAAAGATCTCTCGCCGGAAGAAGATGCGCGTCTCCATATGTTGGCACGCAGCGTGGTTGTGAAGGGCGTCGAATCGCCGGAAAGACTTCTCGACGAAACAGCGCTGTTCTTGCACCGAGTGGTCACCGATCTACCCGCCGAAAAGCAGAAGATGCTCGACCTCCTGCACCACTCCGACGAAGCGCTTGTCGGGAAAAAAGTGCTGGTAGTAGACGACGACGTGAGAAACATTTTCGCTCTTAGCAGCGTGCTCGAGCGCCGGGGAATGTCGGTCCTGACAGCGGGTACCGGGCGCGAGGCGATCGCCACGCTCGAGTCTACTTCTGATGTCGCGATCGTGTTGATGGATATCATGATGCCGGACATGGACGGATACGAGACGATGCAGATTATTCGCCGTAATCCGTCATTTCGCCGATTGCCAATCGTAGCTTTGACCGCGAAAGCTATGAAAGGCGACCGCGAAAAGTGTCTTGAGGCCGGAGCGTCAGAGTATTTGGCAAAACCGGTGAATACCGAGCAACTACTCTCGGCACTGCGAATGTGGTTCCATCGCTAGAATGGGAACCTGATCGCAAATTTCGTTTTGGATCTTGGCTTGTGTCAAATTTCGCACAAGCGGAGTGAGGAAAGGAATGGCTGAGCATCAGAAGGTCAATATTCTTATGGTGGACGATCAGCCGGGGAAGCTGGTCACGTACGAGGCCATACTGAACGAGTTGGATGAGAATTTGATCCAAGCGCGTTCTGGAAAAGAGGCTCTTGACCATCTGTTGAAAACCAACGTTGCTGTCGTCTTGATGGACGTCAGCATGCCCGAGCTCGATGGTTTCGAACTCGCCGATATGATTCGCCAACACCCTCGCTTTCAAAATACGGCCATTATTTTCATCTCCGCAGTGCACCTTACGGACATCGACCGCCTCAAGGCCTATCAGCGCGGCGCCGTGGATTACATCGCGGTTCCGATTGTTCCCGAATTGCTGCGGGCAAAAGTGCGTGTTTTTGCCGATCTCCATCGCAAGACCTATCAGCTCGAGATGCTCAACCGCGATTTGCGCACACTTTCTGCCCGCTTAATCACGACGCAGGACGAAGAAAGGCGGCGCATCGCCCGCGATCTCCACGATAGCGTCGGGCCGCTACTGGCGGCACTTTCGATGAATAATGGTTTGGTTCACCAACAGGCAGAGAAACTAGGCCCTCAAGCCGTGGAGGCCCTGCGCCAGAATAGCGAACTGATCGAACAGCTCTCTAAGCAAACGCGTACGATCTCGCATCTGCTTCATCCTCCGCTTCTCGACGAGATCGGCCTTTTGCCCGCAATCAGAATGTTCGCGGAAGGCTTTGGCGAGCGTAGCAATGTGAAGGTCACAGTGGAACTTTCGCCTGAGATCGGAAGACTTCCGCCCACCATGGAGATTTCGATTTTCCGGATCGTGCAAGAGTGCCTTACTAACGTCTATCGCCACTCCGAGAGTAAGACCGCTCTGATTCGGATCAGCCCTACTCGCGACAAATCGCTTACTGTACAAGTGTCCGACGAGGGCAAGGGCATACCTCTCGACAGCCGCGTTTCAACGCTGGTAGGCAACAGCCACGGTGTGGGGTTAAGCGGAATGCGGGAACGTGTGAGAGAGTTGGGCGGCACACTCGACATACAATCGAATGGGAATGGCACCACTGTCACAGCCTCACTTCCTGTGGGTAATATGGCGGTGGTCAGCGCGTGATTTCGAGATCGACTAAAGTTAAATCAAGGATTCAGATGCGCACTCGGTTCCTAATTGTAGACGACAGCGACCTGGTGCGAAGATCTCTGCGCATGGTCTTGCAAGCCAACCCGGACTGGGAAATATGTGGCGAAGCTGCGGATGGCGTCTCGGCCGTTGAGATGTTTAAGGAACTGCGGCCTAACATCGTAATCCTTGATTTTCAGATGCCAGGAATCAACGGAATCGAGACGGCACGCCGCATGGCCGAAATAGCACCTGCCATTCCCGTTGTGCTTTTCACGCAGCATGCCAGCGCTGACCTGGAACGGCACGCCCTTGAGGTAGGCGTTCGATCGGTTGTGTCCAAAACCAACGCTTTTCCAATGGTCGGAATGATTGAAGCGCTCCTGGAATCCGGCGACAGCAACACCACTAGCGACCACTCAGACTCCAAAAACCCTGATTAGGCCCGTCTTGCACCGATCGCTTCGCCAGTAGATTCGCGTATCGGTACAAATGCGAGTATAGACTTGCAAACGCGAAAGAGCGATTAAGCCGGCCGCACAAACGATAATTGTAGCCACGATTGGCAGAGCTGGACGAGACCACAAAAGGCCAATCAGTGGCTTCCCGCCTAAACGGCAGCGCTTCGTCCGGTGAGGAAATGCGCGACGAACAAAACGACTGCGATCACGAGCAGCAGATGGATCGCTCCGAACGTCACGTGGAATGCGATAAATCCCAGCAACCACAACACGAGCAACACGGCGGCGATAGCAGCGAGCATGACTCCTCCTTTTGTATTTTCGGTCCGACTCCGAGACTGT
>DATNKB010000512.1:0-33038 GCA_035603595.1 Candidatus Dormiibacterota bacterium | reverse complement strand
TCCCGATCCGCGCGTCCACATCGCTCAAGCGGATTACATCGCGCAGTATTCCGCCGCGAAGCGCGCCGATAGCGGCCTGCGCGCCAGCTACTCCACTTTCCAGGAAGTCGCCGCGCTGCGCGAAGCGGTAGGCGAGCGAGAAGAAAGCCTCGACGCAATTCTGAAGCCCAAAGCCCCCGATCCCCAGGACAAACCCGCCGCCGCTCTGAAAGGCGCGCCAGCAGCAAATGTGAGTGGTGCACATTCTCAACCCGCTTCTGAAGCCGCCGCCCCTCCGGTCAGGGATGCCGCCGAAGCACTCAAAAATCTCGACGCAAAAATCGCCGAAATCCTGGCAGGCGCAAACGGCTCAGAAGGCATTGGTGCAGTGAACCGCGACCTAGCCCGCACTTCCTTCATGATCGAATCCGGTGACGCCGCTCCAGCCCCCACAGCCCTCGAAGTAATCGACGAATCCTGCGGCTCCCTGAACAAATCCATCGTCGCATGGCGCACGCTGAACTCCGAGACGCTACCCTCCGTCAATTCCGCGCTGGCAAAAGTGAATCTCGCCCCTCTGCCAGTCGCATCGCCAACTGCATCAGCAACCGCATCGTCACCCGTCTGGTCACCCGCACCGCCAGTCGCAATACCAGTCTCAGCGCGAAATTCGCACCCAGAAGCATCGTCAGCCCCGGCGCCAAGCACAACCGCAAACGCCAGCTCCGACGCCTGCCACATGTAACCCGCCCCAGACCAACGCGAAAACAAACGGCATCGCCCCACTTCCGCAACGCCGGTTTATTCTGAGCGTCGAAGGGGGTCCCGCCGGCTCCTTTAACTTGAGCTAGGCTCTCTTATTTGCGCCAGCCTTGTTTGTAGATACGTTCCTCCAACCGCTGCCACCCAGCTTTCACACTCGCGATCCTTTATTCTTTATCTTGTAGTTATCACAAGAATGAATTATCCGCCGATCAACGATGGCCCGGGTCCTCCGACCGATTTGGACTTGCTGGTCTTGGAGGCCGGTCGCCCTCGCACGCCCCGTCCTACTGTTCGCGGAGTCATTTGGCATGTCATGGGAACAAGTATCGTCGCTCTAATTGGGATATCGATCGCACAAGCTTTCTACTCAGATTGGACCGCTTCAAGATCGCTAGCAACGTTGTCGTTCAGCGACTGGGTGCGCGCGCTTGCGATTGTCGTTTTCCTCCTGCTTACGATCGCCAGCTTTCGTCAGCGCGCGCGGGATCGTGAATTAACGGCAAACGGCAATGCAGCGATGGCAACGGTGTTAAGCCAGGAAATGCATTGGAGGAGCGGGTCTTGGATAACATATTGTTTCACCGACACTCACGGCGTGAAATATCAGGGGTCGTGCTCAGACAAGACCAAGTCACTCTACAAAGGTATGAGATTTCTCGTGTTTTATGATCCCGACCAACCCAGCCGGCATGAGCCCGCTTGCGCTTCAGATTTTGAAGTAGCACTTCCTCAGTAGGGTGTACCACGTCGAGGGCCTCCCGACCGAAGTGGAGGGATCTCTCCTCTGCTTTCGTCCCCACCATCCGTTTCCACTTCCCGTCACGCCGGTCTATCCCGAGCATTGAAGGCTTGCCCTAAGCCGCGAAGGCAGGCCCGCCGTTTTTGACTCGCCTTCAGGCTTACCCGCCCCTTCGTTCCCTTGTAGCGCCGGCATCTTGCCGGCTCTTTCGACGTTGCCGTCGCCTCTGCTGTCAAACTTGCCATCCAACTCCCCCGTATGCTCGCGCACCTCTCATCCTGAGCGCAGCGAAGGATCTCCTTCTCACCAACGATAGCCCGGCTCCCACAGTGCGCATCCAGGCAGTACTCTCACCTGAACATCGGCTGTGAGCATCTATTGCATTGAATCTAACTTAACAGTATTTTTATCCACACTATTCTTGCCTTCATGTATGCACCGTCTAAGATCCGCCGCGCTGTGTGCGCGCTCGCCATGACCGCTGCACTAGGCTTCGCGAGCGGAGCGATTAGCCACGCGCAGGACCATCCTCCAGAAGGCACCTCGACCGCCGCTCTTCAGGCGACGAGCGCCTCCCAAAATGGCGTGCAAATTCTCACCCCGACTAATGGAGTGGACTTCAGCTTGTATCTCAATACTTTGGTAAAAGAAGTCCGAAGCAAGTGGTATGCCTCGATGCCCGAAACCGCTCTGAAGGGCGAGAAAGGCGAGGCGATCGTTTTATTCCGGATCCTTTCGAATGGAGAAGTGAAAGATGTTTCGCTTGAAAGAAATTCGGGAAACGATGTGCTAGACCAATCAGCAATCCAAGCGATTCGCAACTCAGGCCCGTTTCAACCATTGCCGCAAGCCTTCAAAGGCCCCTTCATTTCTCTCCGCTTCGTCTTCAACTACAACGTCCGTCCGGCGCCGGAGGAGACCCTTGCCGCACTGGCGGGTTGTGGTGACATCCAGAATGCAACATCGCAAGAGCCTCCGTTCGATCAGCTAGAGTTGCTCGCGTTCACTTCTCACACGCTTGATAATACCTATGCGAAGCAGACCGTCTGCCGCCGTGGAATCGACTTCAATCCCGAAGCAGATGCGCTCAAACTTCTCCAAATCATTGGTTTGCCAGCCACGATTGTGCGAGCCGTAAGTCAGCTCAAGCCCAAGGCAATCAATCATCCCTCTGCAGAACGCGAGCGGGCGTTCGTAAGTCTCAGGCTGGCATTGGAGGACGAGAGAGGCGGCCAACCGAAGGCCGCAGATGTGGACTTCACCCGAGCACTCGAGTATGCAGACAATTCGGCCGCTTTGCATGCAGCCTACGCAGGCTACCTCTTATTACAGAAGCGATTTTCCGAAGCGGATGTCCAATCGCGCCGGTCGCTCGAACTCTGGCCTGATAACGCAGACGCGCATGTGATGCTCGCAGTGGCGTTGACTAGCGAGCGCAAAAGCGCGGAGGCAGTCCCCGAAGCCCGCGAGTCTCTTCGGATTAATCCGGACCATAAATCAGGGCTGGTCATTCTCGGTTTCAGCCTTTCGGGCAGCGGACAATATGCTGAGGCAATCCCGGTCCTGCAGAAAGCCCTGATTTGGCCACTGAATCTGCCCATTATTCATAAACATCTAGGCACCTGTCTGGTTCATACGCGTGACTTCGACGGCGCGATCAGGGAACTGACCACTTTTCTTGAGACCAATCCCAACGATGCCGACACACATTATCTCTTGGGTGTGGCTCTTCGGGAGAAGGGCCAAAAGCATGATGCTGAGATCCAATTCCGCGAGGCGAACCGTATTGAACCAGCCAATCCCCTCTATTCGACAGTGGCTGATACCACCGATTCCGCAAAAACTCCACTTCCTGATTCGAAACTGCCGGGGCCCAAGCCTGAAGACAGTTTCCTTTCGGGAAACATTTATACGAATACTTTCTTTGGCTTTTCGTACGAGTTCCCGAAGGGGTGGCTTGTTCTAGGCGCCGAAAAGGGCAAAGCAATGGCAAGAATCGGCGGATCGATTTTGGCGAACGGCGATCCAGTATTGGCTGACATAGCCGAAGTGGCGGCAACAAACATGCATTCACTTCTCTTTGTGGGCAAGGAAACGACGAAGGGGATATCCAGCAGCTTCGATTCGATTCACATCTCCGCCTTGGACAAACGATTTGCGCCGGACGATAAGTCGGGTAAGGAGTTTGCCACCGCAATGGCTGCCGCTTTGCAACACAGAGTGCAAGCACTCTCGGTCGTCGGATCGCCCGAGCCATTCGAGGCCGGCGGGCGAGCCTTCTGGAAGGTAAAATTGGATGTCTCGATGGAAAATCGAGTCGCTCACTGCATAGAAGCAGTAACCATTGAGAAGGGTTACGTGCTTCTGTTCGTTTTCACCAGTATCGACGCCTCAAAACTCAACGACCTGGCAGGAACAATGGTTTCTCTTCGCTTCGACACCACGCAATAAATTTGCCATGAAAGCCACTCTGCTTTTGACCTTGCTTCAGCTCAGGTAGCCACGACGACGCCTTCCCCGTCGTGAGCCTTTCGCCTCATTTGAAATCTGAAATTTTAAATTTCAAATTCTTCCCGCCTCTTCCCCAAGCCTGTCATCCCGCCTGCCCTGAGGAACGAAGGGATCGAAGTGGAGGGAATCTCTCCTCTGCTTTCGTTCCCGCCTCCCGTTTCCACTTCCCCAATCTGTGCGCTAAACTTACAGCGCACCAAATTCCTCCACTGCACCATCGAAAGCGAGAATTCCGTGCCAGAAACGTTCCCGTGGATCACCGAAATGGCCGGCGTCCTGGAAACCATCAATCAGGGCGTCATCATCAACGACGATTGCACCCGCATCGTCTTCGCCAATCGCTTGTTCCTGAAGATGATCGGCATTCCGGAAGATGAACTGATTGGCCGCAAGATTCTGGATTTATATCCGCCCGAAGACGCGGCCATATTGCGTAGCCGCATCCAGCAGCGGCAAACGGAAGGACATATCCAGTACGAGTTCTATCTTCCGCAAGCGAACGGCAATCGCCTTCCCGTCCTCGTCACTGCGCGCCAGATCGAAGATCCCGACGGCAACGCTTTCGCTGTGATCACCGCCACCGACATCACTGAGCAGAAGCGCGCTGAAAACTCTCTGCGCGAAGCAAATGTGCAGCTTGAAAAGCGCCACCAGGAAATCGAAGAGGATCTACTGCTCGCCGCCCGAGTCCAACAAAGCCTCGCGCCCACAGGGCTCACCTGGGGCGGCGTGAACGTCGCCACCTACTATCAGCCCGTGCGCACGATCGGCGGCGACTTTGGGCTCGTCGCTCCACGGAACGATTCGCTTAGCCTCTTCGTCTGCGATGTTTCCGGCCACGGCATCGGCTCGGCTCTCGTCGCCAATCGCATCTACACGGAAACCATGTCGCAGATCGAACGCGGCGTTGCGCTCGGCCCGATGATGCACCACCTGAATCGCTTCGTGCTCCGCAACATCGGGTCGTCTGTCTTTTATTTCACCATGATCGCCGCGCGTCTAGATCGCGACAATCGTACCCTCGAATTCGCCAATGCAGGCCATCCTCCCGCCATGATCGTCCAACCGGGACAAGCCCCGCGCCTGCTCGAATCGGGCAGCGCCGTTCTCGGCCTGCTCGAAGACGCTGTAGGCAAGGAAGCCACGGTCATCGTTCCAGTCGCGTCCGGCGATCGTCTCGTGATTTATACCGACGGCTTCACCGAAAGTTTCAACCAGCAGCGCGATATGCTGGGCGTCGAAGGCCTCAGCGAAATCGTCCGCGAGACCTCCAAGTTGCCGCTGCAGGAAATGAAAGAGCAGATTCTCCATCGCGTCACCGCGTGGCGCCACGGTCCTCCCGACGATGACATGTCTCTGGTGATCATCGAAATCCCGTAGGCGCAAAAATCCTGGCTGGCGGGTGGTTCTGCTGCTTGCGAAGCAACGAAGGCAGCAAAATACGGCATCAAATGGGTGGCAGTTTTCATTGCTTCGCATCGGCTCACGGCGAGCAATAACTGCCGCCGGGGACATCGGTTTTAATCCACGGTTCCGCGATTAAAGCTTCCGCTAACCTGTTTAGAAACAATTTGATAGCTTTTTCTAATGGGCGGTAAAAGGGGTACCTAAGAAATCGCGCTGCGCTTGCCTTGGCAGCGCAAAAAGCTGATATTGGGAGCCGATATGAGCACCCCAAAACCAATCGAACACCGCAAACATCTCGATCGTCTCGAAGAGCTGCGCCGCCGCAACGCCGAAGCCGAAGAAGGCGGTGGCGCAGAACGCCGCGAACGCCAGCACAAAGAAGGCAAGCTCAGCGCCCGGGAGCGGGTAGACCTGCTGCTCGATGAAGGCTCCTTCGAGGAGCTCGACAAATTCGTGCGCCACCATTGCACCGATTTTGGGATGGAGGAGCAGCGGCCTGCGGGCGACGGATTTATCACCGGGTACGGCCGCATCGATGGCCGCCTCGTTTATGTTTTTGCGCAGGACTTCACTGTGTTTGGCGGTTCGCTTTCAGAGGCGAACGCTTCGAAGATTACGAAGATCATGGACCTCGCGATGCGTCAGGGCGCGCCTGTGATTGGCCTGAACGATTCTGGCGGGGCGCGCATTCAGGAAGGCGTGATGTCGCTGGCCGGATACGCCGATATTTTTCTGCGCAACACACTTGCGAGCGGCGTGGTGCCGCAGATCAGCGCGATCATGGGCCCGTGCGCCGGCGGCGCGGTGTATTCGCCCGCGATCACGGATTTTATTTTTATGACGCGCGATAGCTCGTACATGTTTGTTACCGGGCCCGACGTGATCAAGACGGTGACGCACGAAGAAGTCACGAAGCAGGAACTGGGCGGCGCGATGACGCACAATGAAAAGAGCGGCGTCGCTCATTTCGTCTCGCGCGATGATGCCGAGTGCCTCGCGATGATTCGCGAGCTGTTCAGCTACCTGCCGTCGAATAATCTCGAAGATCCGCCACGGCGCTCGACGAACGATCCGTGGGATCGCGCTTCGACAGCACTAAATGCATTGGTGCCTGAAGATCCGCAGAAGCCCTATGACATGAAGGATGCGATTCACGAAATCGTCGATGAGGGCGAATTCTTCGAGGTTCATGAGCACTTTGCGAAAAATCTAGTGGTGGGATTCGCGCGGCTCGATGGCCGCCCCGTCGGAATCGTCGCCAATCAGCCTGCATTTCTTGCAGGCGTGCTCGATATCAATTCGTCCATGAAAGGCGCGCGCTTCGTTCGTTTCTGCGACGCATTTAACATTCCGCTCATCACGTTTGAGGACGTACCCGGATTCCTGCCCGGCACGCAGCAGGAGTTTGGCGGCATCATCAAGCACGGCGCAAAGCTGCTCTTCGCATTCGCGGAAGCCACGGTGCCAAAAATCACGGTGATCACGCGCAAAGCCTACGGCGGCGCTTATTGCGTGATGGCTTCGAAGCACATCCGCACCGACATCAATTTCGCGTGGCCCACCGCCGAAATCGCAGTGATGGGACCGGAAGGGGCGGTCAACATTGTCTACAAGCGCGAGATCGATCGCGCCCCCGAAGCCGATCGCGAAAAGCTGCGGCGCGAAAAAACCGACGACTTCCGCGAGCGCTTCGCCAATCCGTACGTGGCCGCCGAGCGCGGCTACATTGACGCCATCATCGAGCCATCGCAAACGCGCGCCAAGCTCATCACCTCCCTGCGCTCGCTCGAAAACAAGCGCGACACGAACCCCAAGAAAAAGCACGGCAATATTCCACTATGACATGGCTGCGACCGCGCGGAACGACCGCCAGTCATAATGGCTTGCCGGTCTGTAACTTTGGGGTGTCACTTACTGGACATTCGAAGCCCATTTCTGTAGGATTGCGGGGTTTTGCGCCATTATTATCAGGTGAGATAGGAGATTTTGATGCCCAAGTCCGGCCAGAAGGACGGCGCGAAGAATGCGCCGAAGACGCTGCTCGATTCGATCGATTCGCTGATCGAGCGCTACCACTTGTTGAAGCATCCTTTTTATCAGGCCTGGACCGAGGGCACGCTTTCAAAGGAATCCCTGCAACTCTACGCTGCGCAGTATTACCAGCACGTGCGCGCGTTTCCGGAAAATCTGAAGCAGCTCGCCTCGCGTACAAACGGCAACTTGCAGACGCTGGTGAACGAGAACCTGGCGGAAGAAGTGGACCCGTCGGCGCCGCACCCGATGCTGTGGCGCGAGTTTGCCGCGTCGCTCGGAGTGAGCGATGTGGCGCTCGATTCGAGCCGCGCGCTTCCGGGTATTGCGGCGCTGCTCGACACGTTCGACGAAGTTTCAACCGACGGATCGATGGCGCAGGCTGTGGCCATGTTCTACAGCTACGAAGCGCAAGTGCCGGAAATCGCGACGCAGAAAATTTCGGGGCTTCGCCAGTTCTACGGAATCACCGATTCGCGCTCGCTACGATATTTTGCAGTGCACGAGGAAGCGGACGTGCGGCATCGTGCGGCCTGGCGCGAATGGCTAGTGCAACAGCAGAATATCGACGAGGTTGCAGTGCTGTGCGCGGCCGAGCGCAGTTTGAAAGCTCTCTGGGGCGCGCTGGACGCCGTGTATCCCGAAGGCTGCGCTCCCAAGAAGCAATCGTCGAAAAAGCAATCCAAGGACGCGTCCGAACCCGTCACATCGTCGCACTATCCCGGATTCTGATCGAACCTGACGGGTTACTTTCACTAACGACGGCGCGTTCGCTTCGATTTTTTCTTTCCTTTAGCGCTCGGCTTTCCGCGATTCGTGCCTTGCTTCAGAATTTTTACTCCGCCGGGCCCGCCGACGAACACTTGTTTCGCCAGTCCGAGGAACAGCCCGTGCTCGACGACGCCGACGGTTTCGTCCAGCTCGCGCGCAACTTTTTTCGGGTCTGCGATCGGCCCAAAAGCACAATCGAGAATGTAGTGCCCGCCGTCTGTAACATAAGGCTTGTCGTCAACGCCAGGCCGCAGTTCGGGGCCTGCTCCCATGGCTCTGAGCTTTCGTGCAGTGGCCTCCCAGCCAAAGGGAACCACTTCCACGGGAACCGCGAGCGTTCCGCCCAAACGCTTCACCAGCTTCGTCTCGTCCACGATCACCGCCATTCGTTTACTCGCGGAGGCGACGATTTTTTCTCGCAACAACGCGCCGCCGTGGCCCTTGATCAGCGCCAGAGTGCCGAGCTGCACTTCGTCGGCGCCGTCGATGGTGAGATCAATTTCTTTTATGTCTGCCAGGGTGGCCAGCGGAATCCCGAAGCTGCGGGCTTGTTCGGCGGTGCGTTCCGAGGTGGGGACGCCTGTGAAACGCAGTCCTTCTTCCGCGACGCGGCGGCCGAGTTCACTTACGAGATAGGCGGCGGTGCTGCCGGTGCCGAGACCGACGATCATGCCGTTCTGGACAAGCTGCGCTGCGGCTTGGGCGGCTTCCTTTTTGTATTGGTTCTGCTGGCTTGCGTCCATCGGTCCTCCACTGCGGTTTTCGAAGCGCGAGGCCATGATAGACGGTCGGGTCGGACGTTGCCAACTGTGGACGGAGCACCGGCCGAGGCAAAGTGAACGCGCCGCGTTGCTCGATGGTTCGATCAATGGCTGCGTTGAGACGTTAGCAGCTTCGGGCACGGCATGCCGTGCCCCTACTGATGCCTTGTGTGACCGGTTGGGAAAGGCAGAGATGTTTCGGAAGATTCTGATCGCGAATCGGGGTGAGATCGCTGTGCGCATCGCGCGCGCTTGCAGGGATATGGGTGTGCGCTCCGTCGCGGTGTATAGCGACGTGGATCGCGCTTCACTGCACGTCCGGCTTGCTGATGAGGCCTATCCAATCGGTCCGGCGCCTTCGCGCGAAAGCTATCTAGTGATCGACAAGATCATTGGCGCAGCACGGTATGCCGGTTGCGACGCGATTCATCCCGGGTATGGATTCCTTGCAGAGAATCCGGCGCTGGCTCGCGCTTGCGCGGAGGCGGGAATCAAATTTATCGGACCCACTGCTGAAGCGATGGAAAAACTCGGGTCGAAGACGGCAGCGCGGCACGTGGCACGAGAGGTGAATGTGCCAACGGTGCCCGGAACACTGGACCCGATTGAATCTGTGGATGAATTGATTGCGATTGCGCGCAAGACCGGATTTCCGGTGGTGCTGAAAGCAGTGGCGGGTGGAGGCGGCAAAGGAATGCGGTCAGTGGAGCGCGAATCGGAGTTGGCGGGAGCGTGGCGCGACGCTTCGTCCGAGGCGCAGAACGCTTTTGGCGACGGCAGGCTCTATCTTGAAAAATACCTTTTGAAGCCCCGACACATCGAAATTCAGGTGCTCGCGGATCAGCACGACAACATTATTTATCTCGGCGAGCGCGAATGCTCGGTGCAGAGGCGGCACCAGAAGGTGATAGAGGAAGCGCCTTCGCCAATTATGACCGCGGATTTGCGGAGGCAAATGGGCGAAGCGGCTGTGAAACTGGCGCGCGCCGGTGGATACACCAACGCAGGGACGGTGGAATTTCTGGTGGATGCGGGGCACAATTTTTATTTTCTGGAGATGAACACGCGGTTGCAGGTGGAGCATCCGGTGACAGAAATGGTGACCGCGACAGACCTGGTAAAGCTGCAAATTCAGATTGCGGCCGGAGAACGACTGCCGTTTGCGCAGGGTGACGTGGCGTTGAATGGCCACGCCATCGAATGCCGCATTTACGCCGAGGATCCCGACAACAATTTCTTTCCATCGCCTGGAAAGATTCTGGAGCGACGGGTGCCGAGCGGGCCGGGAATCCGGCTTGACGATGGCGTCTATGCGGGCTGGACGGTGCCGAACGATTACGATCCGATGCTGGGGAAATTGATCGCGTGGGGAAGCGATCGGGCCCAGGCGATCGCGCGATTGCAGCGCGCGCTCGACGAATATTACGCGACGGGAATCAAGACGAACGTTTCGCTATTCCGCAGGATTCTGGCGACGGCTGATTTTCAGAATGGCGATATTTACACACGCTGGCTGGATGATTATCTGCGGGATAAGCAGAAATCCGGTGCAGCCGAAGCGGGCTCTAATTCGAAGCGAGCGGAATCGGCAGCGCTGTTTGCGGCAGCGCTATGGCATGCCGGCAAAGACAAATCTGCTGCTGACGGAACCGACTTAAAGGCGTCCGAGGCTTCCCGCTGGAAGACGGACGGGCGGCGCGAGCAGGTGGATCGGGAGCCGTCACGATGACGACAATCAGATTGTGGCGCGCGAGGCCAGTTTGAAATGAAAATCGAAATCGCGCTCGATGGAAAAAATCACGAGGTAGAACTCGCCAGGGTGGGCGAGCGCTTGCGCTGCGCAATTGACGGCGTGCCACTCGAGGCTGATGCGGTGCAGATTGCGCCGGGGATTTATTCCATTTTGATTGACGGAGAATCGCTGGAAGTCCGCGTCGAGTTAGACGGCGGAGCATTGCGGCTTACGGTGGCGGATCGGGAGTGGCGCGCGGAGATTCGCGATCCCCGCGAGTGGCGACGCAATCGAGGTGGCGCGGCGGAAGCGGAGGGACGGCAGCAGGTTTCCGCGCCGATGCCGGGGAAAATCGTTCGCGTTCTGGTGGAAAGCGGCGATTCTGTGGATGCAAAGCAGGGATTGTTTGTGGTGGAAGCGATGAAAATGCAGAACGAAATTCGGTCGCCGAAATCCGGAAAGGTGGAACGGCTGCTCGTCACCGAAGGGCAAACTGTGAATGCCGGGGAAGCTCTCGCGATCATCGTCTAATGCGCGCGCCGACGAGCCACAATTCTGTGCACTTGTGCGGTTATCCGTTTCTCTACTTCGAGGCGGGAAGTTTGCCGGCGGATTCGATAATCTGACGCGCGAGATAATTCGTAACGTGTGAATCGTCACGCGCTTCGATCATGTAGGCGGAACGAAGAAGTTGTTCCTTGCGGTTGCGCAATGTGTCGCGAATGGTCTGTTGCACCTGAGGATCAGCGAGATCGCGCTGGCCGGCGGGCTCCTTCGCGAGCAACTTCAGGATTCGATAGCCTTGATTGGGCACACCGATGGGAGGCGTAACCTGGCCCGGTTTCATTTCCAGCACGGTCTTTTTGAGGACGGGATCCGATTTATTGAGCGCGGATTCGGGAATAAAACCGAGATCGCCGCCGGTGGTAGCGGTTGAATCTTCCGAGTAGTCCATCGCGAGCTGTCCAAAATCCGAGCCCGAACTCAGCTTCTGTTCGAGAACGGCGATTTTGCGCTTGGCTTCGCCATCCGTGGTGGCTTTGTCATTCTTGCGGTTGTGAACGGAAGGATCCGGGTGACTGGTGACGACAATCTGGGCGATGTGGAATTGGGGCTCGGCCACATTGAACTGCGAACGATTTTTCTGGTAAAAGTCCGTGACGTCCTGATCGGTGATTGAAATTTTTGCGACGACTTCGCGATTGAGAAGCTTCTGAACGGATAGCTGGCGGCGAATGTCGCCTTTCAGGTCGTCCACCGTGAGGTTCGTATCTTTGAGTTTCTTTTGAAATTCTTCCTCGGTGTACGGGCTTTTTGATTCGGTGAATTTATCTTCCACTTCGGCATCGGTCGCGACCAGGTTCATCTTGCTGGCGCGTTCGATGAGAATTTCGTTGTTTACCAACTCATCGAGGATGCTGAGTTTCAGGGACAGCGACTCTTCTTGCGAGGGCGCCGGCGCGTCGGCATTCACGCGCGTGCGATAGTATTTTTCCACTTCGGCGCGGGAGATGTCCTTGCCATTCACTACGGCCCAAACGTCTGGCCCCGGCGCCGATTCCTTCTTACATCCCGCCGCGAAGGTGCATAGCAAAATGGCGGAAAGTAGAAGGATTCTCGGAGTAGAGCGAGGCTGCAGGGCAAGGGCGGTGGTTTTCAAGCGGCCTTTTTCACCTTGCCAGCGCGGATGCAAGCGGTACAGACGCGGATATGTTTGCTCGTGCCTTTAATTACGGTCTTGACGCGGCGCAGATTGGGATTCCAGCGGCGGCGGCGAACATTGTGAGCGTGGCTGATGACATTGCCAAAGCTCGGTTTCTTGCCGCAAAGTTCACATGCGAGTGCCATTGACAGTTGCTCCAAAAGGAAAATTCGCCTAGGTAGCGTGACTTTCGATGCTACCAGAGAATGCGTTGTGCGGGAAGCGATTTGCGAATGCTGCCACCGGGGAGGTTGAAGGGTATAGATGACGGCACCGCGACAAGTCGCATTGGAATATTACTTCGTCACTGCGCAACTTATTTCAGCAACTCATTTCAGCAACTCACTTCAAAGGGAAGCAGTCGAGGTCGTTTGCAAACGTGATCGGACCAGAATATCGCTTTCTGATTTCGGCTTGGGTTTCGGTTTCTTTGCCGAGCGTACGCAGCATGCGGTGAGAGAGAACCAGGCTTTTCACGTGGGCGTTGTCTGCAATCTGTCCGATCACTGAGGGAGGCATATGCAGCTGCCTCTCGATACCTGTAGCACCTTCCGGCACGGCATTGTGCGCGACGAACAGGTCGGCTTTCATTGCCAGGCGGGGTAGACCTTCACCTTCGCCATTGGTGTCACCACTGAAGACGATCACTTTGCCGCGCGTTTCGATTCTCCAGGCAAGGGCCGGCACGCCTCCATGAATCACGCGTACCGCTGACACGGCCAGACTCTCGTTGTGAAATACCGGGACGGGCGTCGAACTTGCGGTCACATTGTGAGGCTGCATTTTGTAGCTGCCTTGTTCTTTGGGAACAAGCAGCTCACTGAGATAGCCGTAAGCTCCCTTGTCCCCGAACAAGTCGTAGACAAAGTCCGTTGTGGCAGGCATGAAGTCGTTTCCTGGCGGGCCGTAGATTGGCAGGGGCCGGCTGCGATCTCCAAACCAGGATGACTTGATGAGGGCGGCGAAGTCAGCACTATGGTCGACGTGAAAGTGGGTGAATAAAAGAACGTCGGGTTGCGACATTTGTGCGCCGCTTTCGCCAAATCGCAGCGCGCTTCCACCGCCGGCGTCGATTACTGCTTTCGCTTGACCGTCTTCCCATAGGAGATAGCTGCTCGAGGCGCGTTTGTCTTGCAATTCTGGGCCGCCGGAGCCAAGTACTTGAACCGCGATGCCCTGCGCGCCGCAGGATTGCGCCGTAGCTGACGGCGAGAAACCGCAGAGGAGCAGCAAAAGGACGCTCTGTGCGGATGCAAAGTTTAGAGTGCGCCGACAATTCCTTGATAGGCTCATCGTTTTCTCCAGGCAAAGATTCGAATCAGCGGGCGTTCAGACTCCAGGAACCAGCGCCGATTTATTCGAGGTATCTGACCACATCCGCATCTTATTCCCGAATTCCAAACTTAAAGAAAGGTTGGCCTGAATCTCTCCGTAACCCTGCGGAATCTCATACGTATATATCTAGGGGGTAGGTGTACCCCGGGGGACTAATGGGCGCTTCGACGCAATTTGCGGCGATCAAATCACCAGAGCGCTATGAGGCGCTGCTGCGCGCAACGGCCACAATTGCTGGGTTTCGTGATTGCGAATCCTTCGAGAGGTTGTTCGCCGGTGAATTGCGCCGCGTCGTCAGTTTTGACTACCTTAATTTCCTAATTTTTGACGAGACCGATTGCACGGTGGAATGGCGCCTGTTTGAATCCCCAATAACTGGCGTGGCCATATCGGACGATGACGATGAGTTTCCAGATGACGATACAACAAGTGCCTGGGCGTACGAGCGCCAGCAACCGATCGTTGTTTCGGATTGGGATCGCGAGACTCGTTTCCAGGGAACGAAACGAATCCTAAATCAGCTCGGTATTTCGTCGACTTGTACGCTTCCACTCACCACTGTGCATCGGAGATTCGGTGTAATCGAGGTTGGTTCGTCCCGCCCTGATGCCTATCTGGAAGAGGAAATCAGTTTGCTCTCGTTGGTAGCCAACCATGTGACTTTGACTATCGAAGCGGCGCTTAACTTCGAGGAGGCCCAACGCGCGCAAGCAGGCCTTCAAAGCGGAAACGAGAGACTCAAACTGCTGCTTGATTTGACGAATCATGTCGTTTCGAATCTCGACCTTCGGGATTTGCTGAGAGCCGTTTCGGCAAGCGTTCGGCGGGTGATGAAGTGCGACGCCGTTGGCGTAATGCTGCCGGAGGGGAATCAGTTAAGGGTTTACGCTCAAGATTTCCCGGAGAGCAAGGGGTTCGCCAAAGAGGAGAAGCTACTTCCCATCGAAGGTACAGCGCCTGGAATAGCCTTCAGCACAGGCAAACCAGTTATGAGCAACTTCCAGGACTTGCATTCCCTTGATCCGAAAGGAGCGGAAATTCGTGAGGCTGAGGGCCTCAAGACTGGCTGCCTTGTGCCGCTGATCAGCCGTACCCATGCTCTCGGTGTCCTGGCGCTCGCCCGATTTGAAGAGAACCTCTTCACGCAGGACGACGTCGATTTCCTTACGCAGATTGCGAGTCAGGTGGCTGTTGCTGTTGAAAATGCGATGGCCTACGGTGAGATCGCGAAACTGAAAGATCGTCTCGCGCAGGAGAAGCTCTATCTCGAAGATGAAATGCGCGGCGAAATGGATTTTGAAGGGATTGTGGGTCAGAGCACCGCGCTGCGCCACGTCCTGGAACTGGTGGAGACGGTAGCGCCGAGCGATTCCACAGTTCTCTTGCTAGGAGAAACGGGCACGGGCAAGGAATTGATCGCACGTGCCATCCACGACCGCAGCCGGCGAAACAGCCGCACTCTCGTCAAGCTGAATTGCGCAGCGATTCCGACCGGCTTGTTGGAGAGCGAACTTTTTGGGCATGAGAAGGGAGCGTTCACCGGCGCGGTCGCGCAAAAAATCGGCAGACTGGAACTGGCCGACAAGGGCTCGCTCTTCCTGGATGAAGTGGGAGATATACCGCCCGAGCTGCAGCCGAAACTTCTGCGAGCATTTCAGGAGCGCGAGTTCGAGCGCTTGGGCAATAGCAGGACGATGAAAGTGGATATCCGGCTTATTGCTGCGACAAATCGCGACTTAGAAAAGATGGTTGCCGAGCGCCAGTTTCGCAGCGACCTCTATTACCGCCTGAATGTTTTTCCCATTCGGATCCCGCCATTGCGCGAACGCCCGGAAGATATTCCTCTGCTGGTGCGGTATTTCGCGCAGAAATATGCGCAGCGGATGGAGAAGCAGATCGAATCGATTCCCGCCGCGGCTATCAAGAAGCTGACTCAATGGCATTGGCCCGGGAACATTCGCGAGCTTGAGAATTTCATCGAGCGCGCTGTAATTCTTACTCGCGGCACAACGCTGCAAGTTCCGCTTAGCGAGCTGAGAAGCGACGACGCACCGCCCGTTCTCGCTGCTGGAACACGGGAATGGAATGAGCGGGAAGAAATTGTGCGTATTTTGAAAGAGACTGGTGGGCGCGTCGGTGGCGCTGACGGTGCCGCCGCTCGAATGGGACTTAAACGAACCACCCTCATTTCGCGCATGAAGAAGTTCGGCGTGGACCCCAAAGCACTGTCGTAACCTTCGTCACTCATCGACACTCTCCTCGACATTTTTGACAGTTCGCCACGCTGTTCTCCAGATCCATCCTGAATTCAGCCACTTGCGTTCGATTGCCTTTGGCATCCGCATTGCAATTGCACAAGAGCCGAAAGAACAGTGCATGTTAAAGATCACAACAATCGAAACCGAGGCTCAGCGACGACTCATTCTCGACGGCGGAATCGTGGGGCCTTGGGCAGCGGAACTCGACAAGGCCTGGCAGACCGCACGCGACTCGCTCGGGGCTCGCAAGCTGCTCGTGGACCTGACGGGCGTCACCGTAATCAGCCAGGATGGCACGCACATCCTTAACAACATGAAAAGTGACGGGGCTGAATTTGTTTGTCGGGGCGTTTATGTGAAGCACGTGCTGCGGAATCTCGCGACGCTTTGCAAAATTCGATAGGCGCGATGCCGCGCTCGTAGGTCCGAGCCAGAAATTCGAGGAGACCGTGATGACGTGGGTATTGATCGCGATACTCGTGATTCTTGCTTTTCTATGCATTTCTGATTCAGTGGGTGACATAAGTCGCAGGCTCCGCCGTTGAACTCAGGTGAATTCGTCTTGTGAGCAGAGAAGCAGTCGCGGTAAGCAGCGGGAGGTGAAGGGTGAGGGAGATTCTTATCATTGGGGCGCAGTTCCTGATTCTTGCAAGCTTTGTGGCGTTGGTTATTTTTTACGGCCTCGTATTTTGGCACTGGCGCAACGACGCGAAGGGGCGCGGCGTGAGACACCGCGACTGGCCAAGTTCTATCGCTGGACCAAGGCCTGCAAAGTGAACTTTTGAAAAATCATAACGAAGGAAGCCATATGAATCGCGGAATTCGTAAGGCTCGACGCTGGACGCCGTATTTCACGTTGGGATTGGCTTGCCTGGTAGTCCTGCTATCGGTTGGTTGTGGAAAAAAGGTGACCGCAGCATTCGAGCAGCCGCCAGCGTCGGTAACCGTTTCTACCGCCGTTTCGCGCGACGTTCCCGTTTATCTCGATGAGATCGGCAAGAACGGCGCCTTCGAGTCCGTGACGGTGACGCCCCAACTGGGCGGGCGCATCACCGAACGACATTTCGAAGATGGCGCAAATCTCCAGAAGGGCCAGCTTCTGTTCGTAATCGACCCTCGCCCCTTTCAAGCCCAGCTTGATTCGGCTAAGGCAAATCTCGCCCAAGCGAAAGCCGCACTTGAACTCGCCAAAATCCAATTTGCTCGGGATGAGGGTCTCGTGGGAACGAAGGCCATTTCGAAACAGGACTACGATACGAAGAAAAATACCGTCGACGTAGACCAAGCACAGGTGGAAGCCGCCCAGGCCGCGCTCGAGACCGCCAAGCTCAACCTCGAATATTGCTTCATTCATTCCCCGATTGAAGGTCGCGCGGGCGCGCGCCTGGTTGATATTGGAAACGTTGTGCAGGCGAACACCACATCTCTGCTACTCATCCAGCGGCTCGATCCAATCTATGCCGATTTCACAGTCACTGAACGCGATCTTCCGGACGTCCAAAAACAAATGGTGCGCGGAAATTTGCAAGCTCAGGTTCGGCTTCCTTCCGATGGCGCGGACCGTCCCCGCATGGGCAAAGTGACGTTCCTCGACAACGCGGTACAAAACGGAACTGGCACAGTTAACTTGCGTGCCACAGTCCCGAATTCCGACCGCCATTTCTGGCCCGGGCAGTTTGTTAACGTCCGGCTCGTTCTGTCCACCGAAAAAGGTGCGGTCTTGATTCCTACTGAGGCGACGCAAATCAGCCAGAAGGGGCCATTCGTCTATGTGGTGAAGCCAGACCAGACCGCCGAGCTGCGGATCGTGACGCTGGGACAGCGTCAGGGTGGCAACGTCGTGGTGACCAGCGGACTAGCTGCCGGCGAGAACGTTGTGCTGACGGGCCATCTTACAGTTGTTCCCGGTCTGAAGGTGAAGGTTGTTCCCGGCGCGGCTGGTACGCCCAATCCGGGTGGCAAATCGGCTGGCGAGGAGAGTAAGGCTGGCGGAGGACAGTCGTGAATCTGTCTGAACCATTCATTCGTCGTCCGGTGATGACGGTCGTACTGACCGTGTCGGTCCTTCTCTTCGGCGTGATTGCTTACTTCGGATTGCCGGTAAGCGACCTTCCGGCTGTCGATTATCCCGTGATCCAGGTGCAAGTGAATTATCCCGGCGCCACGCCGGAAACGATGGCGAACAACGTGGCGACGCCGCTCGAACGACAATTTATGCAGATGCCCGGCCTGGAGCTCGTGACTTCCAACAGCATCCAGGGACACACGAGTTTCGTCTTGCAATTCGCGCTCTCGAAAAGCCTCGATGCAGCTGCGACAGACGTTCAAGCTGCGATCACGCGAGCGACGGGACAACTGCCGCTGGATTTGCCCAGCCCGCCCACATTCACGAAAACGAACCCCAACGACCAGCCCATCCTCTACGTGGCGCTTACCAGCGACACCGTTACGGCTGGTCAGCTCTACGACTATGCCAATACTCAGGTCGGTGAGCGCGTCAGCATCCTACCCGGCGTCAGCCAAGTCGCCGTCTACGGCACTCAGTCGGCAGTGCGGATCAAGGCCGACCCGTCGGCGATGGCGATTCGCAACATTACGCTCGACGATTTGAATACCGCCATCAAGAACGGTACGAGTTATACGGGCGCAGGTCAGTTTGATGGCCCGCATCGCACTTTTCTCCTCCAACCGCAAGGACAACTGAGCACCGCCGAGCAGTACGAGCAGCTGATTGTGGGTCAAAGCAACGGCAAGCCGGTTTACTTGAAAGACGTCGCGATCGCAAAGGACTCAGTCCAGGACGAGCGCATCGACATGCGGTTTTGGGTCAGAGGACACCATGTGCCTTCCGCCACCGTGGTGTTAGCCGTTTTTCGCCAGGCTGGTTCGAATGCCGTCGAAGTCGCAAAATCGGTGCGCGAGCTCCTTCCCAGTGTTCAAGCTCAGCTTCCTAGCTCGGTGGCGATTGTGCCGATTTACGACCGGTCGCAGACGATTGTGAACAGCACCAAGGATGTGCAGGAGACGCTGTACATCGCGTTCGCGTTGGTTGTGATGGTGATTTTCCTCTTTCTCGGCCGCGCGAGGGACACGCTCATTCCCGCTGTTGCGCTGCCGCTGTCGTTGCTGCTGACGTTTGTCGTGATGAAGATCCTGGATTACAGCCTCGACAATCTTTCGCTCATGGCCCTCACTCTGGCGATTGGCTTTCTTGTAGACGACGCCATCGTGTTCCTGGAGAACACGGTGCGCCTGATGGAAGAAGGTCAGAATGCGCTTCAGGCATCTCTAGAGTCGGCTAAAGAAATCAGCTTCACGATTCTGGCGATGACGCTCTCACTCGCCGCCGTGTTTATTCCTCTCGCGTTCATGAGCGGTCTGATCGGACGGATTTTCCGCGAGTTCTCAATCACGATCATTGTTTCGATATTCGCCAGCGGAATCGTTTCGTTGACCCTCACGCCGCTCATGACTTCCAGGCTGCTCGAAGAACGCGGCGCCGGAGCGAAAAAGACCTGGATGGAACGAGCCGCTGGCGCGGTTGAACACAGAATCCTCGCCTGGTACGGGCGTTCGCTCTGGTTCTTTCTCCGGCACCGGTGGATCTCCGTCGTCACTTGGGTGGTCTGTCTTGCGGGAACCGGGTACCTGTTCTATGTCGTCCCCAAGTCATTCCTGCCGGTCGGCGATAGCTCGTTCATCCGCGGTGTGCTCGTAGCGCAGGAAGGTTCGTCGCCGGATCAAATGCACGCCTACCAGACTGAGGTCGAGAAAGTCCTGCAGGCCAATCCGGCTGTGGAAACCACGTTCACAATGAGCGGGAATAGTCAGTTTCTACCCGCGAATCAGGAATTTGTCATTGCGTTTCTGAAGGATCCGGCAAAGCGGCCGCCGATTGCGGCCGTCGCGGGACAGCTGATGGGCGGCCTGAACTCCAGCATTCCAGGAACGATTACGTTTTTGCAGCCTAACCCTGTGCTGGAAATCAGCACGGGCGCCACAGCCAACACACAAGGTCAATTCGCCTACGCGCTTTCCGGCATCGACCCCTCGCTGGTTTACAGCGTCGCGGGAAAGCTAATGGCGAAAATGCACGAGTACCCTGGGTTCCTTTTCGTCAACTCGGATTTGTACAACCACACCCCGAACGTTCAAGTGGACATTCTTCGCGATCAGGCAAAGCTCTACGGCGTATCAGAGAGCCGAATCCTGGGGTTGCTACACAACGCTTACTCGCAAAACTATAGCTACTTGATCAAAAAGCCCACGGATCAGTACCAGGTGATTTTGGAAGTGGAGGACAAGGGGCGCACCGCACCGGAAGACTTGAATCGCCTTTACATCAAGAGCGACGACGGAACGCGAATGGTGCCTCTGAACGCTCTCACCACGTGGCATTCGCTGACCGGGCCGCAGGCAGTTAATCACATTAATCAGTTCACTAGCGTCACTCTGTTTTTCAATCTCAAACCCGGTTACACGATTGGCCAGGCTACACAGTTTGTAGAAGATTCAGCGAAGGAAATTCTGCCGCCCGAAGTCAGGGGAAGCCTTCAGGGTGAGGCATTGACCTTCCGCAACACGGTTTCCAGCCTCGCGATCCTGATGCTGGTGGCCTTCTTCGTGATGTACGTGATTCTGGCAATCCTGTATGAAAACTACCTGCACCCGATCACGGTGCTCTCGTCGCTGCCGGTGGCGCTCTTCGGAGGATTGCTAACGCTGTGGTTGTTCGGGTCGGAAGCTTCGCTCTACGCCTACATCGGCATGTTCATGCTGATGGGAATCGTGAAGAAGAACGGAATCATGATCGTGGACTTCGCGCAACAGAGGCGTGAGCACGGCGTCAAGGACGATCAAGCAATTCATGACGCCAGTATGGAGCGCTTCCGCCCGATCATGATGACCACGATGGCTGCGCTTCTCGGCGCGTTGCCGATCGCGCTGGGTTTTGGCGCAGATGGCGCTTCCCGCAGGCCGCTCGGGTTAGTGGTTATCGGCGGCTTGGTTGTGTCGCAACTGATCACGCTGTACGTCACGCCGGCGATTTACTTGTACCTGGAGGAATTCCAGGAAAGGGTCCTGGATCGCTATGCGTTCTTTCGCGCGTCACGCCCGCAGCTATCGATTCCAGGGAATGCCTCCGCAGTCGAACAAGGAGTTGGAGACTAGTTTCACGATGCCACGACCACTTAGCGGTTCCCGTCCAGGACGGCTTTTACTTCTGAGTCTTTGCGCAATTGCGGTTTGGTTCTCCGGCTGCGCGGTCGGCCCAAATTACGCAAGGCCGAATGTAGATGCGCCAACCTCATATCGAGGGCAACAGGATGACCAGCCCAACGCCCCGACAGCGAAGAGCGATCCCGCCTTGGGCGATGAGGAATGGTCAAAAGTTTTTCTAGATCCGGCGCTGCAGGGCTTAATCCGCGCGGCGCTCCAGAACAATTACGATGTGCGCATCGCTGCGGCGCGCGTTCAAGAGGCTCGAGCTCAACTCGGGATCACACGCGCAGACCAATTTCCCACACTTAGCGGGGGCGGGAATATCACCAGCCAGCGTGATTCGGCAGCCGGTCCAATCCCCGCATTCGAGCTGACGCAAGGTGCGTTGAGCGTGTCCGCGGCGTGGAATCTCGACTTCTGGGGAAGATACCGCCGAGCCACCGAAGCACAGAGAGCCCGGCTGCTGTCGCAGGAGTGGGCGCAGCGGGCTGTAATTTCGTCTTTGGTCGCGAATGTTGCCAGCGGATATTTTCAGCTTCGCGAGCTTGACCTCGAATTGGAGATTTCGAAGCGGACTCTGGACTCTCGTTCGGAATCACTGAAACTCACCACCATGCGCACAGAACATGGAATTGACACCATGCTAGACCAGCGGCAAGCGGAGCAGTTGGTCTACACGGCCGGGGCACAGGTGCCCGACCTCGAGAGGCAGATCGAGCAAGAGGAAAACGCGTTGAGCATTCTGCTGGGAAACAATCCCGGCGCCATTCCCCGCGGACTGAAACTTACGGAACAGCCGCACGCTCCCGAAGTTCCCGCAGGCCTTCCCTCAGCGCTATTGGAACGCCGCCCGGACGTGCGCGAGGCCGAAGAGAATCTCGTCGCTGCCAATGCGGAGATCGGTGTGGCTCGGGCTGCGTACTTTCCGCAAATCTCGTTGACCGGAACCGGCGGATATCAAAGTTCGGCGCTCTCGAATCTCTTTACTGGCCCTGCCGGCATTTGGAACTTCGGTGGTTCGTTCGTGCAGCCGATCTTTGAAGGAGGCCGACTTAAATCCAACGTCCGCCTGGCGGAGGCCCAAAAACAGGAACTGCTCTTGACCTACCAACAATCCATCCAGGGTGCTTTTCGCGATGTTTCAAATGCGCTCGTAGCTTATCGGAAGAATCGCGAGTTTCGGATTCAGGAAGAGAAGCTCACCGAAGCAGCGCGCGATGCATCGCAGCTTTCCGAGCAGCGTTTCGACGCGGGAGCGACGGACTACCTGGAAGTGCTGACAAACGAAACGAACTATTTTTCCGACGAGCTCACGCTCGCCCAAGCCCAATTCAATGAGCTTCAGGCCCTGGTCCAACTCTATCAAGCTTTGGGCGGCGGCTGGCAGCGACAATAAGTACACGGAAATCGATACTCGGTGTCAGCAATCTATAGAGGCCCCGACGAACTCTCAGCCGTTTGCGGCGGAAAGTTCGGTAGACGTCGATCGCTCTTCTCATCGACATGCCATCAGGGATTGTCACCAGCTGCGGTCGCAGGGGACCTGAATTCCTGAGGGCGAGCCTCCGCGCTCATATTTGGAGTCGGCCTCCGAACGGTTCGAGTAAACTTTGCGGTGATCACCCGGCAAAGCTCGGAACCGAGGAGGCCGAGATGCAGATTATAGGCGTGGACTGCCGCGAAACGCATTGACACTTAAGAGCTTAGTCCATTCAGCGAACCCTTCGAGACAGATTTCACATTCCCCACCCAGCGAATCAAGACGATCTATCTCCAAACATGCGTCGTAGACGAATCACCGTGAGCTAACCGTTGCTCAGGTTTTCAGGTTTCTGGGACTTGCCAATATTCACTCGATATGCATCTCGAAGCCGGGTGGAGTACAAGCATGCGACCGGTGGCCGCGAGAGACACAGATGAGTTTGACAATCTGCACGTCCGTCAAGATGTTGGCAATTGTGAATATCTTGACAGCGATTCTTGACTACGAAACGAAGGCGGGACGATAACGCTCCTCCTTTCAGCAGACTAAAGCAAGAAGGCACATGGCTGAAGAGATGCACTTGGGGGCATAGGCCAGGGGTGGAACCGCTGCTTGACGCCGGACAATTGCTTCGTGGCGCTTCGGACGATTGCCGTTTTACGCGACCGCCAAATGCTGTTTGGGGCGCCCGACCTTTTGGGAGAAGCACAGATGAGCGCGGCACCATTCTCCGCAAGGCGTGCGATAGGAGTGGTTCTGGCAACACTGCTTGGCATTGGCTTTTTCAATGCCCTGCTCGGGGTCTTCGGCCTGTCGGCTGCGATCATCGCGCTCCTGCTGTTCATTTCCTTGGCTGTTTTGATCTTCTACGGCCGCAGCCTGGATAAAACACAATCATGAAACTTGATCCGGAAGTCCTAGCGCGCGTCCAGTTCGCTTTCACCGTCACCTTCCACATTATCTTTCCGACGATGTCCATAGGGCTGGCAGCATTCCTAATGGTGATCGAGGGGCTTTGGCTTAAGACCAAAGATCCCGTCTATCTCGAGATCTACCGGTTTTGGATGGGCATCTTTGCCATGGGATTTGGCGTCGGCGTCGTGACGGGGATCGTGCTGTCGTTCGAATTTGGACTCGGCTTTGCAAAATTTGCACAGATCGCCGGGCCGGCGATCGGACCAAGTATCGGACTGGAAGTCCTGACCGCTTTTTTCTTAGAAGCCGGCTTTTTGGGAATTATGCTCTTTGGACTGAAGCGTGTGGGTCCCAAGCTTCACTTCTTTGCTACTTGCATGGTGGCGCTCGGCACTCAGATTTCGGCGTCCTGGATTCTATCCGCCAATAGCTGGATGCAGACCCCGGACGGCATTACGTTCGAAAATGGCCGCGTCGTCGTCACCAACTGGCTGAGGGTGATCCACAATCCGAGTTGGCTAGTGCGACTCCCCCACATGCTGCTGGCCGCCTTCATCACCGGCTCGTTTTTTGTCGCAGGAGTGGGCGCCTGGTATCTGTTGTGCGGCAAACATGAAATCTTTGGGCGCAGGACAGTGTCGCTCGGCCTCGGTTTCGCAACCGTGGCCGTGGCGTGCCAACTTTTTGTCGGGGATCTCCTTTATGGAAAGATGCTTCATTATCAGCCTTCGAAGATGCAGGCCGCTGAAGGCTTCTGGGAAGAGAATTCCCCATCACCTGCACCCTACAATTGGATCATCATTCCCGATCAGACGCATCAGCGGAATCGCTTCGCGCTCGCCACACCCGTTCTTGGTAGCCTCTGGCTCACCCATAGCCTCAGGGGCCGGGTGGCTGGACTGAAAAACACCCCGCGCGACCTACAGCCCACGATGGGCATGGTCTTCTATGGGTTCCACACGATGTTCATCGTGGCGATTCTCATGTTCTTCATCGTCGCCGTGTCGCTGTGGCTGCGCGTGCAGCAGCGACTCTTCAGCACCCGATGGTTCCTGCGCGCTCTTGTTATCATGACGCCTTCGGGATTCATAGCGACCATAGCTGGTTGGTACACCGCCGAGACAGGGCGCCAGCCCTGGGTGATCTGGGGCATCCTGCGTACGGCCGACGCCATTTCGCCAGTGCCGGGTGGAGCAATGCTATCGACACTGATCGCCTTTGTAGTGATCTACGCACTTTTCATCACGGCTTTCCTAATCTTTGCATTTCGCATGATTCGACGTGGCCCGGAAGATGCACCGGACCATGCGGAGGCCTCCGGCTCTCTAGTGAACGCACTGAGAACGCAAGTGATGGATCATGCCGCAGCGACTCATTCGGGAGAAGGGAGGTAGCAGCCGTGGACCTGCCACTCTTTTCCGCAGCATTCGCCGCATTGGCCGTTGCGCTGTATGTAATGCTCGACGGATTCGACCTCGGCGTCGGCGCCCTGTTGCTCCGCGAGCCCGACGAAAACCTGCGCGACCAGATCATCAACTCGATCATGCCCATGTGGGATGGAAACGAAACTTGGCTTGTCATGACCGGAGTTGCGTTGTTGGCGGCTTTTCCGCTCGCTTACGCTATTTTGATGCCGGCGTTCTACCTGCCGATCATTGTCATGGTGTTGTCGCTGGGGCTGCGGGGTGTCTCCTTCGATTTTCGCTCTCAAGCAGTAGGCCAATGGCCGCGCTTCTGGGATATTACCTTCAGCCTCGGGTCGATAGTGGCCGCATCAATGCAAGGACTGATTCTCGGTGGTCTCCTTCAAGGAGTCACCATTACTGATCACGAGTTCAGCGGCAGCGTCTTTGATACTTTTCGTCCCTTTCCGATTTTCACTGCTGTAGCCGTTCTCGCCGGCTATATCGTTCTCGGCAGCGGTTGGTTACATCTAAAAGGAACGGCGGCAGTTCGCGCCCTGGCAGAACGCAGCCTGCGACGTGTGACTCCGGTCTTCGTTGGGCTGGCCACCGTCACGTGCATCGCAGCGGCCTTTGTTCAGCCCGGCATAAAAGCAGCTTGGGCTGCGCACACCGTGCCACTGGTTATGATCGCCCTTCTCTTCTATGCAGCATCTGCAATTCTGATGACTGCCATCGGAGGGAAATCCGACATCCTACCTTTGCTTCTGGCTCTTCTTCAGTTTGCTCTGGGAATAGCGGGCACAGTCCTGGTGATCTTCCCTGATGTTGTGCCGTTTCGCCTTACACTTTGGGACGCATCGTCCTCTGCTGTCAGCCAGATTTGTCTGTTGACCGGAGCCATCGTCGTGACTCCGATGATCCTCGCCTACTCGGCTTTCGCCTATAGAGTGTTCCGCGGCAAGACGCCCGAGAAAGGCTGGGAATGATGAATCCTCGTTCTCGACAAGTGATTTGGTTCGCTGCTATCTATCTCATGTCGATCGGCGCCATCGCAATTGCGACTCTTGTGATCCGGACCGTGCTGCGTCGTATCATGTAGTTCCGACCTAAAAGAGGTAGGAACAGTACTACACCCGGGTTCG
Organism: Candidatus Dormiibacterota bacterium; assembly: GCA_035603595.1. Taxonomy (GTDB): domain Bacteria; phylum Acidobacteriota; class Terriglobia; order Acidiferrales; family UBA7541; genus Palsa-295. Next base: position 6,878 of record DATNKB010000512.1, on the reverse strand, counting down.
AGATACATCTCGAGCGAATATTGGCAATCCCAACAACCTGAAACCGTGAGCAACTGGTAGCTCATGGCGATTCGTGTGCGACGCCTGTTTAGAAAAGGACCATGCCAATTCGCGCACGTCCACGGGCGCATTTTCTTGCCGGCGGTTGAATGGCGCACCCTGCTGGAGTAACTTATCTACTCTCGCGCGATGTGAGCAGGCCTCAGGCCAGCGCTCAAGGGTCTTGGCGGCAATTTTGAGCACGTGGAGAGTTGAGAGACAAATGAACACAGTCGCTCAGGCGTGTGCCGACCCTTCCACCGTTGATGTGTCACACGAGGAGCGCATCGAGTTGGTAGCTGAGGGAGGGAGCGAAAGCTTCCAACCCGAAGCGATAGACGATTCCTGGCGAAGGTGTCTGCGCGACCTTCATGTCGACCCGACGAGCAGCTCAGTGCCCCACTTGCTCACAGAGCGTGAGCTCAGAATCTCTCGCGAACCCCTGCATAGCTTTCTGCTCCAGGCCCAAGAAGAGATAGACCGCCTCTATGCCATTGTTCGCCCACAGTCTTACGTAGTTCTCTTGTGCAACAGCGATGGAGTCGCCATCCACCATCGTGGCGACGAGAGCAAGGACCACGAGTTCAAGCAGTGGGGCATATGGCTGGGTGGCATCTGGTCGGAGAGGGTCGAGGGCACAAACGGTATCGGCACCTGCATAACGGATCGGCGGCCGGTTCTCGTGCATTGTACCGAGCATTTTCGCAGCCGTCACACCCGGTTGAGTTGCGCGGGCGCACCCATCTTCGATCCTCAGGGAGGTTTGCTGGCGGTGCTAGATGTCTCAAAAGTGCACCAGCAAGCTGACGATCAGCCATTTCCCCTACTGCTCCAGACGGTGGTCGTCTCCGCGCGAGCCATTGAGGAACGGATCTTTCGTGAGCACTTTCAGGGTTGCTGGATCCTGGCGGCTGCCTCATCAGACGATTTGGGATCATCCCTGCTCCTTGCGATCGACGACCAGCAATCTATTATTGGCGGCGACCAAGCCTCTCGGAGGTATTTCGCTCTGAGCGACAAGAGCCTTGCGGACGGAATTCCTTTGTCTGCCGCCTTCGCGTATGACCGTACACTCTTCCGCCGCACCGCCGACCGGGACATTCCGGTACGCCTAATGAGTGCCCGTGGTGACGGACGCTGGTGGTCGGCATTGCTTACGCCGCCTCTGAGCAGGTCTCAGGTCGCGCGCAGTTGGGCGGAGGCAGTGGTTCACTCCAGGCCAAGAATTAGTACTTTAGGGGATTGGCTGATGGCCGCAGCGCCGGAACCCAGCCGTGGCGGGTTGTCGCCAGCCGTGACACGTCGCGTCTGCGACTATATTGAAGGGCATCTCGATGAAAAGATGCGGCTCGATGGGCTGGCCGCTCTGGCAGGGCTTTCTACCGACCATTTTGCTCGGGCATTTCACCAGTCAGTGGGGGTGCCGCCGCACACGTATCTGTTGCGGCGGCGCTTGGAACATGTGGAACACATGCTGCGGGAGACACATGCCCCGTTGTCGGAAATAGCCCTGGCCACTGGTTTTTCTGACCAGAGCCATCTCGCGCGGCACTTCCGGCGTTGGGCTGGAATGTCCCCGCGTCAAGTCCGCTGGTCGGGAGCCGCATCCGTACAACGTAAATCCATGCAACAAAGTAACTTAGCGACGTAAGTCGCTGACCGAGGCAGAACGTCTCTCCTGAACCTCCTTCGACCCCGGCGTTAAAATGCAGCGAAATTGTGATCCCGATCACGATTCAATGTGATCCAGATCACGGAAACATTCCAAACACGCCAAGTTTGTTCAAGACGGCAGGATTCCGGCAGCGCCACAATCGGCGTGCATCACCGAAAGGAGGGCAAGCCAATGGAAAACGCCAAGGCCGTTCGCGTTCAGCCAAACTCACATACAACAATGGGGCCAACAAACTGCGCCGAAGGGAGCAAGGCGATGGGCTTGAATAGTCTCACCTATCCTCTGCAGTACGAGGGCGCGAGGCCAAGAAGCGATCTGGAGAGCACGCTTCATATCGACGTAACCGAGGAGACGGTGAGCTCGGGGACCGGTTTCGAAGGCATCATTGGAAAAAGTTCGGTTCTCCGACGTTTGCTGCAGATGATCGAAACCGTGGCCAGCGGAGATTCGACAGTGCTCTTGCTAGGCGAGACCGGCACGGGCAAAGAACTTATCGCGCGCGCCATTCACAGTCACAGTCCTCGCAACGCTCGACCGTTCGTTAAGCTCAACTGTGCTGCCATCCCGACCGGGCTGCTCGAGAGTGAATTGTTTGGCCATGAACGGGGATCCTTCACCGGCGCGATCGCACAGAAGATCGGCCGGCTTGAGGTAGCACATCAAGGCTCGCTATTCCTGGATGAAATTGGCGACATCCCTCTCGAGCTCCAGCCAAAGCTTCTTCGTGTCTTGCAGGAGCGAGAATTCGAACGCCTAGGAAGCACGCGGACGCAGAAAGTCGACGTGCGTATTGTGGCCGCGACTCATCGCGACCTGGAAGGGATGATCCTGGAGAAACTATTCCGCAGTGACCTTTACTATCGATTGAATGTTTTTCCTGTCTCTGTTCCTCCCTTGCGGGAACGTCCGGAAGATATTCCGCTGTTGGTGCAACATTTTGTACAACAAGCCGCACGACAAATGCGCAAGACGATTGATACGATTCCGCAGGAAACAATGGAGGCTCTGACTCGGTACCGGTGGCCTGGCAACATCCGGGAGTTGGAAAATGTAATCGAACGCTCGGTGATTTTGAGCCCCGGTCCTGTATTGCGGCTTTCGTCCCGGGACCTGAATTCACGAGTTCCGCCAGATCGAAGCGCAGACCGCTATCAAACGCTGGAAGAGGTCGAGCGCAACCATATCCTCAGGACCCTGAAAGAAACCCGGTGGATTCTCTCCGGACCAACCGGCGCAGCATCGCGCTTGGGATTGAACCGCTCGACCCTGTATTTCCGGATGAAGAAGCTTGGTGTCGCCCGAGGCGTTGATTCTAGCCCCAGTCCGCAGAGGGAGCCGGGTGCAATCCACAATCCCATTACGCAAGCGAATCACTCTTGATTGTGCTCAAGGGTATCGCGCCCTTTTAGGACGAAGCGATACCGTCGGCCCGAATTGCCGGTCGGGTGAACGTGAAACGGAAAGAGAGCAATCAACCAAGCGCTGCTGCGCTTAGGAAAATAAAAAACTAAGACGAAACGTTCTTGACGGAGCCAACAGTTATCCGGAGACAGCGCGGGCCAGGGCGCCATTTAGGCCTTCAGCCGGTGGGTGCTTTCAAAGCGCCTGACTATTCCTTTGGCCGCGCCAATGCTGCTTGCCCGAGGTGATAAGCAAGGTGCGCGGTTCTTCCAAGCAGCACTCCGAATCGATTTCGATGCGGTTCCCGTTCGAAATCCTGTTCCGACACCGCCGTATGCCGCTGCACCCAATCCGAATCCGAGAACTTCGAGAACCCTTCCCAGAGCTTCTGGTTGATTTCTTGCCATGAGGTCTTGAGCGATTGTTTCGACACAGTCAGCGCGACGGACTTGTCCGGGTTCGAGATGAACATACTGTCGAATTCCGGGTGAAGTCTTTCGCCGATCCCGAGCAGCGGTAAGAGCCGGTCGTTCACCGCTGCAAGATGGCCCCAAAGATAGATCAGACGGTTTTTTCCTGGAGCAACTTCTCGCTCCAGTTGTTCCGGCGATAGGCCCCCAAACAATTCTTCGGCTCGCTCCACGTTGAATTTCCACCCGCGGAGTGCGGAGTCGATGAGCGACTTCTCGCTAGTCATCCTTCACCTTCCTTCCAGTTGGACGAATCGCCTGTCCTCAGGCGCGCTCGTCCCTTTCTTTCATTTAGATCTGGGCTCTGCCGCCGTCAACGAACAGTTCGACACCCGTGACGAAACTCGAGTCGTCTGAGGCTAGAAACAATGCGGCCCTGGCAACTTCCTCGGGTTCCCCCATGCGTCCCATCGGGACGGTGGACACAATCCGCGCAATCACATCTGCGGATTGCCGATTAACCAGCGGCGTTTTGATCGGACCCGGACTCACGACGTTTGAGCGGATACGACGTTCTTTGAGATCTGCAGTCCAGGTTCGCACGAAAGAGCGGATGGCAGCCTTACTCGCAGCATACACGCCGAATCCCGCAGTGCCCTTAACACTCGCGACCGAGCCGTTGAGAATGATTGAGCCACCATCATTCAGTAGCGGTAAGGCCTTTTGCACCGTGAACAGTGTTCCCCTCACATTGATATTGAATAGTTTGTCGAAATGCTCTTCTGTGACGGCCCCAAACGGAACAAATTCGCCAACGCCGGCGTTGGCAAAAACAATATCGATTCGCCCTTTTAACTTAGAGACAGTCTCGTAAAGACGATCGAGGTCAGCCAATTGGGCAATATCTCCCTGGACTCCAGAAACGTTGCTGCCGATGGCCTTCACGGCCTCGTCGAGTTCCTTCTGGCGGCGGCCGGTGATGAAGACATAAGCACCCTCTTTCGCAAAGAGTTTTGCCGTAGCAAATCCAATCCCTTCTGTGCCGCCGGTGATGACGGCGGTCTTGCCTTCGAGCCTTTTGGTCATTGTCTTTCTCTTGCGCCGTTCAGGAAAAAAAGCATTGTGACGGGCTTGGTGCCTTTGTTTCGCCACGCGTGGCGCGTACCGTTTTGCACGACCACGTCGCCGCGCTTCAAATGCAGCGTCTCGCCGTCGTCCAACTCCAGCCAAATTTCTCCGTCGTAGACAAGTGAATAGTCCACGGTGTTCGTTTTGTGCATGGCAGGATCTTCCTTCTCGAAGTGATCCGCTAATCCCTTGAGGCGAACCAGTGCTTCGTTTCGTGCGGCCTCGCCATCGAAAGACGGATCCACGAAGACTGAGGCGGGCGGAAACGTTACGAAGTGCAGGCTCGTGCCGCCTGGCCCAGGAACGACGGAGTCGGGATAGCTGTCGAACCTCTGCTGCTTATTGAGATCCGGTGTCGTCGGGTTGACCCAGATCAGAGCGTGCTGGTAGCCGGGAACAGTACTGAACTCATAGGCCGGCATCGATTCATCGCTCTGAACGCTGGACTTTCCGTTTACGTTTTCCGTGACGATGCGACGGTACGAACTCGGGCCCTTACCACGCTCGCACAACTCTCTTTTCTTAGAGGCCGTTGCATTCATGACTCGATCCCCTCCTCGACAATTTTCAGAATTCCTCCCAAAATAGTCGCCTGCAAACAAAGGCAACGAGCTCTACCTGAATTCTGAGGCTAAGCGGCCGAAGCCTTCCCGAGATAAGCAGGAGCAAAGACATCCTGCACAAATTTTTCGAACGAAGTTGGTGTGCGGTTATCCAGTGAACGCGGTTCCTGCGCTGCGAGAATTCCCTCATTAATGGCCTTGAACATTTCGATATACACCGCGGCTTTCTTCGGGGAAAAACCCATTTGCGTCAACGCTTGCTGCATCTGGTCATACGAAAACTGCACGTAGCGCAGATCCGGTTTGCCAATACCGTGCGCAATTGCCGCCGTGACTTCCGTCATCGACAGGTCTCGCTCACCAAGCAGCTCGCGCGTTTGTTTGCCCGAGAAATCCAGATCCACGAGACGCTGCGCGGCGTAATCGCCGACGTCGCGCGTCGCGATCATGGGCAGCTTCACGTCGGGAATCAGCGCATGTCCGAACCTGCCGATCGCTTGAATCATGCCGATCGCGGCCAGATTGTTCTCCATGAAGTAGGCTGCGCGGAGGTGCAGAACGTTCAAGCCGCTAATCGCGTTCAGTTTTTGCTCCGAAGAATGCAGCCCCGTGACTGGCCCGGTGCCTTCGGGGACATGCGCGCCGTAGCTGCTTAAGTACAGCGCATAGGGCAGGCCGGATTCTCTCACCGCTTTTGCGATCGCATCGCTCTCCCGCTCCTGGTCTTCCCGGGAGGTGATCGGCGGCAACAAAAGGTATGCCGCGCGCGCGCCACGGAAGGCTACCGTGAGCGCAGCCGCATCGCTCAACTGGGCCGTGAATGCCTCCGCGCCTTTGCGCACGAAGCGCTGCAGTCGCGCCGCATCGCGCCCCACCACGCGCACTTTCTTGCCCTTCGATAGCAGGGACTCGCCGATGATCGATCCGGTGTTACCACTCGCCCCTGAAATCACATACAAGCCATCCGCACCGCTCGCTCTGTTGTCTTCAGGACTGTTCATATGTGTCTCCTTTCCTCAGGAATACGCTTCGGCGCGGAAACGAGCATCGCCTTTCCGCCCGCTTGAATATGCTTTCTATTCCGATCCGCTCCGTTTACGACTCGGGTCTTCTGCCCAAATATATGATGATAATGTGCACATATAAGTGCAAAAAAATCACAAACTCGCTCGGCGGATTTCCCCCACCACGTCAGCGAGCGTTATTCCATCAAGAGTGTACTGGAAACCGTCCTGCGCCCGTTTTAGGACCGACGACATGCATCCCTTAATGTTGCGGCTGATCGGGCATCTCTTGTGCACTGGATAGCTATGGATGGCGAAAGTCGGAGGCGCTGCGCTTGCGCGATAAATGTCCAAAAGCGTTATTTGCTTAGGGGAACGCGTAAGCATGCTCGCGCCGTTCTTACCTCGCGTCGTGGTGATCAGTCCTGCTTTGGAAAGTTTCGAAAGAGATTTCCTCACGAACGTAGGATCAGCATTCACACTTTCAGCGAGGACCGCCGAGGGGATTCCCTTGCTGTGGAAGTAGCCCAGAGCAGCCATGATGTGCGCTGCAACCGTAAATTGAACGCTAGTCGCTGACATGACATCCCCACTCATAGTATGTGATGTTCATCCGCACATTTTAGATACAAATGTTTTTCAACTGACCGGAAGTGGC
>DATNKB010000511.1:0-20200 GCA_035603595.1 Candidatus Dormiibacterota bacterium | reverse complement strand
TCGCGAACGTCGGCGATGCCGTAGGCGGCTTGAGCGCCTTTGGCACGAATGTCGTCAGCGGTTTGCTTCAGGGGCTCTTCGCGGCGGCCGGTGAGAAAAATATTGGCGCCAAGTTCGGCGAAGCGCAGAGCCATCGAGCGGCCCAGGCCGGTGCCGCCTCCGGTGATGAAAATTGTGCGGCCTTTTAGCAGGTTGGGCTGATACATGGGAAGCCTCCGTGGTTTTGCGGCACCATTCTTCACGTATCGGCGCATTCATCGCAAGGCAATCTTGCGAGGGAGACGTCATTTCCCTGATGGGTCGGGCTTTTGCTGTGGGCAGCGCGGGCGGCTCTTAGAGCCGCCCCTACTGTACGGGCGCTACTTGGCTACGGGTGTGAGGAATTCTTTTGGTAGTGGATTATCCGTGGTTTCTTCCTGCCACATTATGGTGACGACCCACCAGCGCGTGCCGTCGTTGTAAAGCTGAAAACTATTGATGCCGCGGGCGAAGGGCTTTTCGTCTTTGGCGTCGTGGCGCGATTCGTAGGTGCTGAAGACCTGCATGATGTTGCCGTAGCGCTCGGTTTTGCGGGAGGCTTCGCGCTCGACAAAACCATTTTTGTCGAAGTAGGCTCCGGCGCGGTCCGAGTAATCCTTGGGGGCCATGACGACGATGCCGATGCCGGGCTTGTCTTTTCGGGGGCCGATGGGAATCAGGCGGGCGCCGGGAGCGAAGAGGGAATTGAAGCGGTCCCAATCGCGCGGGCCGGCGGGGCCGGAGATTACGTCGTAGACGGCGGCGAGGATCGCGTCGGGTGAAGCGACGTCCGCGGGCTTAGCAGCGGGAGGTTCGGCGGCTTGCGGCGCGGGCGCTGGAGCTGCTTGGGGCTGAGGCTTCTCTTGCGCGCGGGTGGGAAGCGCGAGTGCAGATGCGAAGATTAGAACGGCAAACCAACTTGCACGTGGCATTTTTGAATCCTCCGGCGGCTCGCCGCTTATCCGTGATTGCCCCAGTGCCGCAGGGGCGGAGCTTAAACTGCGGGAGGTTGCGGATGCTAGGAAAAAAAAACCGGCAATGAGTGTGGGCACAGGATTGGGACTGATTGCGGCAGCAGTACCGGTTGGAGGTTGCGCTGGAAGGTCCCCGGCGAGGGACGGCGTTGTTGTGGCCGCGGCTGCGCGGTGGATGGGCACGAACTCGGGGTATCACAAAGGGCGGATCGCTTGGGATCCGCCCTCTTGTAAAGACAACCTGCCAACTAAGACTCGACTAGAACAGCAACTTCAAAGCGAACTGCAACTGTCGCGAAGAGCCTGAATCGCCGGTTGGAAACCGGGTTGAAGTGATGTCACCGAAGGCGCCGCTCTGAACGTTCAATACTGGATTCCCGAAATTCGCCTGGTTGAAAATATCGAAGAAGTCGGCGCGGAATTGTAAGGTGAACCGCTCCGTCAGCTTCGTGTTTTTCAGGATGGAGAAATCCGTGTTAAAGAAATGCGGGCCGGTGAACGCGTTACGCGGGAGATCGCCGAAATGACATGTAGTAGGTTGAAGCACAAAGCTCGTGGCTGCCGTAGCCTTTTGTACGTTGCTAAACGTGCACGGGACGGCGAACGCAGCATTTGGCGTGGTGGCACAGTCGGGCAGCGCCGGTTGAGGAGCTGGGGGAGGAAGAATGCCGGCGAGTGAGCCCGTGTACGTGGCGCAGGTGACGTTATTACTGAACCACTGTGCCGAATGGCCTGTTGGGTGCACGGGCTGCAATAGATCGGGACGGAGAGCGCCGCTGCCCGTGGTACCGGTGAACTGCGTAATACCGGTGACGACGAATAGCGGATTGCCCGATTGCAGAACGTTGATCAACCCGAATTGCCATCCCTCCACGAAGCGATTGGAATGGAAGGGCAGCTGATAAAAGCCGCTGAGGACGAAGCGATGCCGAGCATCGAAGTCCGAGAGACTGCGCGCATCGCCGACGTCCAAACTATTCTGAAGGAGTACCGTGTTGTTGTTTTGCGAGACGTTGTCCAGCGATTTCGAATAGGTGTAGGAAGTATTGAATTGGAGCCCGTGGGCGAAACGCTTATTGAGCGTGAGCCACAGCGCATTGTAGCTGGAAGTGCCCGGGCTGTCGGCTTCGATGATGTTGCCGAGGCCCGCACCGGGTCGGATCGGACTGCCGGCTGACAGCGTTGGGAAAGGCCGCACCAGGCAAGGACTCACGGTCGCACAGTCGGCACCACTCGCTAGCTCCAACTGATTGAGGTTCCGGGCAACTCGCAGATGCGTACCCTCAGACCCAACGTACGCAGCGGTGAAACCGAGCGATGGCGTGATTTGGCGCTCGATATTAAGGTTCCACTCTTGCACGTAAGGATTGTCGAAGTGGCGGTTGATGGTTGTGGGTGCGAGACCGGAAAATCCCGCCACGGTGGAAGCATTCATGAGCGACAGCATATTCGCAGCGGTCGGAGTGGCCGTGAGCGGTTGCGCAAAAGGCGGGTTGGCATTCAAGTTTGTAACGATGCCGGTAATCGGTTCATCCGTGAGAATGCCATAGCCTGCGCGGACGACGGTCTTACCGTTGCTAAATGGATCCCAGACGATCCCGAGCCGTGGCTGGAAATTCAGGTTATTGGTGTGGAATGGCTGGCCGAAACCCGGTGTGCCGATTTGATTGAGGCTGTCGGTGCCGGGATCGAAGACGACGAACCGGTTGTCCGCTTCCGTCGGAGTGGAGTACCACGAATAGCGTAAGCCCAGCTGCAGAGTGACGTTCGAACGCCATTTGAAGCTGTCCTGCACGAACCAGTCGTATGTTGGCGAGAGAATTCTGTTTGCGGTAAATCCGCCCAGAGTGTAGGACGCAGGCGCGTCATTAATAAAATCGGCGATGCTATTAAACACGAACCGAGAGGGATCCTGCGAGAAGTTGTTGTTGTAGAAGCGCCGGAGCTCGATGCCGAAGACCAGCGCGTGGCGGCCTTTCAGCCAGCTCAAGTTATCCCCGATGACAAACGTGGTATCTCCGCGGCCTTGCGGTTCGCCTGTAGGACCTCCGAAATCGAGGGCGCCAGTGCCACCTATGTTAAGTTCGGCCAAGCCGATTGACGAAGTAACGCCGCTATCAATTCCGAAGTCCCCGGAATTCAACAGCTGAGCGGGAGTGAAAGTGATGTGTATGCGGCTGTAGCCTACGCGGAAGGTGTTGGTGAGACTGGGTCCGAAGATGTGATCCTCCGAGAGCGTGACGATCTGGCGCCGCGATTGCCGAATATCGCCCCATGTAGGAAGAGTGTCACCTACCGTGGGGAACAGAGGCTCCTGGCGCAAATCCTGCTGCAATGCGAAATAGCCATGAAGCCGATCGCTATTGGTGAGTTGGACATCGACGTCGGCAGTCCCCTGATCGATATTCACGGGCGCGACGCTGGATCCGCGGAAGAAAGCGTTGCCCTTCGAATCTGTGAAATTGCCTGGAGGGATGAAATTCTGGACAAGCGACTTCACGGTGGCATCGCTGGTGGCTGCGACCTGGTCCAACTGGGCCTGGTTCAGAACGAGCGCATTGACTGTGAGGCCTTGCCGGTGACGCAGGCCTTCATAGCTGATGAAAAAGTGCGCTCTATTTTTCTTGATAGGGCCGCCCAATGCAGCGCCGAAGTTATTGCGCTTCAGGGTTGACTGGGGAACTCCCTTGGTGTTGAAAAAATTTCGCGCGTCGAGATCGCTATTGCGCAGAAATTCAAAGGCTTCGCCGTGAAAATCATTCGTGCCGGAGCGCGTGGCGATATTCACCACAGCCCCCACGTTGCGTCCGTATTCGGCGCTGGGAACAGAATTGTCCACTTTGAATTCGGCAACCGTGTTGATGGAGGGTTGGAATACGAGTTGGTTTTGCACCATATCGTTCAGATTGATTCCATTGACCATGATGTTGACGGTGTCTTCGCGCTGGCCGGCGGTATTAAATGCGAAAGAACCTTGGCCACGAATTGGCTGCGAAAGAAAACCATTGGCTGGCGCTGTCACCGATCCGGCCGTCAAGAAACCGAGGTCGAGGAAGTGGCGGCCGTTCAACGGTATTTCCTGGACGGTCTTTTGGTCGACAACCTGGCCGATCGTCACGGTGCTGTTATCGATTACCGGCGATTCAGCCGTGATCGTCACTTGCTGCGATAATTTTCCGACCTGCAGTTGAATCGTCTGGGTCACCGTTGAGCTGACGTCGAGAACCAGATTGCTGACGATAGCGGTCTGAAAACCTTCCGCGCTCACCGTGATTGCATATGTGCCCGGTGGAAGCGCTGGTACGACAAAAAGTCCGTCGGAATCCGATTCATTATTCCACTCAGCTCCCGTCGCTTGATTCCGGACCACAACCTTTGCGTGAACGACTGCCGCACCGCTCGGATCAATCACCGAGCCCCTGAGAACTGCCGTAGACTGCGCTTTGGCGATAGGGCTAAGCGCAACCCACAGCGCGAGCAACAGAAGAGAAAAGAAATGGCTTGTAACGAAGACACCCAGACTCTTCGAACGGCTCATAGTTCCTCCTCACTCTTGTGACAAGCCTGGAGCATCGTGCTGGAGGTCGCAGGAGCACCGAACGCAATTCCCGTTCAGGGCAACTCGGAGCTGGAAAGCATTTCAGCCGATGGCTTGTCTTTTTTTTCGCGTAGGCACACACCCATCGCGACGCGTTGGGGACGCGTCGCACCCGTTGACAAAATCGCCCGCAATTTCAGCGCCAGGATTCAGAGGAAACTTAGAAAGCGCTAACCTAAGGGATTTCAATTACCTATCAGGTAAATAGGTTAAGAAGGCGAAGTACCGGCGATTCTTGCCCTTTCATTTTTTGTAATAATTTGTGATTTTTGGAATGATTCTTGAATCTTGCGAACGCCGCAAACCAGTTTGGCGATCCAGGCGACTAGCTGAGAAACTACACACAAAGCCTTAGTACGACCCAAGCATCCCAATTGCCCCGAGCAGACATCTTTAGTAGTCTCTACGATTGCGTTTACGACAAAACAGAGGGCTGAGCGACTTGGGGATGAATTGTTTGCAGCGAAAACTGGGTTTCAACTTCTGGGCTCTTTTGCTTGCTGTGGTTCTGCTTCCTGCCTGCGAGCAGCAGATTAACTTTCCGAAGCCGTCGCTCAAAGCCATGTCGCCCACCACAGCGCAGGCAGGGGGTACGGCGTTTACCCTCACAGTGACGGGCAAGAGTTTTTCGCCGGGTTCCTTGGTCGAGTGGAATGGAAATGCGCTGGTGACGACCTTCCTGAGCACCAGCCAGATGACCACTCAGATTCCCGCAAGCCTGATTGCGAGTCCGGGTACGTCGACGGTGACTGTATTTACTTCCACCCCTGGCGGAGGCACATCGGCCACCTCTCTTACTTTCACGATTACGCCTGCGCCGAGCAATGTTCCCACGATCACGTCCATGTCGCCGACGACAGTGCTCGCCGGGTCGCCGGGCGTGACATTGGTTATCACCGGCACGAATTTCGCTCCGCAATCGGTTGTGAGCGTGAACAACACGAACCGGTCAACCGGCTTCATAAACAGCACAATTCTGCAGGTGAGCCTTACGGCAGCCGACGTGGCAACGGCGGGCACGCTTTCCATAGCGGTGACAAATCCCGCGGCACCACCGCCCTCGCCACCAAACGGCGGAACGTCCAACGTCTTTGCATATTCAATCGTGAATCCATTTCCTGTGATCACCACGGTCGCGCCCACCAGTGTGGCAGCGGCCGCAACAACGGCGCCGCTTCTCACTTTAACCGGCACTGGTTTCAATGCCACTTCTGTGATCGACATCAACGGAGGACCTCGAGCGACGACGTTTGTGAGTTCCACATCGCTGACAACGCAACTGGCGCAAGGAGATATCGCTGCCGGCGGGGTGAATCAAATCCAGGTGTTCAATGCGGCGCCGGGGGGAGGAACTTCTAATATTGTGGTGTTCTCCGTGAACCCGACAGCGACGAAAGGACTGCCGATAATACTGGACTTGGCTCCAGACGGTTCGCAAGCAGAGAACGGAATCTGCGGCACAAGTTCAACATGCGCGAACGGAACTCCAGATGCCATGACGTCTGGCCCGTCTACCAGTATGAATGGAGAGATGGTTGCGTTCGCCTCCATCTCAAACAATTTGGTGACAAATGATACGAATGCGTCGAGCGATGTATTCGTCCGCAATACGTGTGTGACCGTCGCCTCGTGCACACCCTCGAACACATTGATTAGCGTGGATCCAAATGGCAACACGGCAAACGGCCCAAGTTGGGAGCCGACGATTGCTTCGTCTGGCGGAAACGTAGCGTTTACATCTACCGCGTCCAACCTGGTGACGTCTGCGCCGCTTGACGGCAAGACTCGCCAAGTATTCTGGCGTCCGGTGGGCGCAGCGTCCACAACAACGGCAACGATACTCATCTCGATGGGAGCCGACGGTGTGAGCGCCGGTAATGGAGACAGTTTCAATCCTGTAATCAGTCCGGACGGGGGGTTTGTGGCTTTTGTATCGCTGGCGACGAATCTCGTGTCGAACGCGACGTTTGACGGAGTCACTCCGCAGGTCTTCGTGCGGAGCACGTGCGGCGGCGTCGCCAGCACCACATGTTCGCCCACGACATTCTTGGTTTCCACCGCGGATGGAACCACTCCTGGAAATGGAGCAAGCTCGGCGCCGTCCATCTCAAGCGCGGCGTCTGTGATCGCATTTGTATCCACCGCGCGAAATCTGGGCGCGACGGCTCCGAACCCAAACGGACTGGCGGAAGTGTTCTCGCGCACGTGCGCGACACTGATCACGACGTGCACGGGAGAAACCGACCTGGTATCTACGCCCGATGGGGTAACGCCGGCGAACGGCGCAAGTACGCAAACCGCAACCTCGGGCACGAATGGGCGCTTCATTTCTTTCACTTCAGCCGGAACAAATCTTGGCTTTACTTCCGGTGGAACGCAGGAAGTATACGTGCGCGACACCTGCTTCAACGTCAGCACGACGACCTGCACGCCTTCGACGATCCTCGCTTCGACGCGCGACGGAACGACACCCGCGAATGCACTCGCTGAGCGGCCATCATTCGATTCGACCGGGCAATTTATAGCCTTTGCATCTGCTGCGTCGAATTTGGGCGCAAATACGGCCAACGGCATCGAGAACGTGTTTGTGAGAAACACGTGCCTCAACATCACTACGAGCTGCACCACCTCCACGGTTGTCGCGAGCCAGCCTTCCGGCACACTGGCGCCATCCTTGAACGGGAGCAGCCTGGCGCCCTCGATCAGCGGTGACGCGCACACTGTGAGTTTCCTTTCGTTCGCGAGCAATCTCGTGGCGCGCGATACGAACGGATTGGCGGATGCGTTCCTGGCTTCGACGACTTTTTAATTTCGCGTTCCTCTGCGGGATTTTTAGCGCGAGGTGGTCGAGCCGATTCGCTGCAGAATCGCCGATCGTGTCCGATCGAGCGTGAACGTGAGCGATTCACGCGGCACGCTGTTCACATAGGGCCCGATCATCCATCCGAGTCCGGTGGGGATGTCGCGCGTGAGCGAAATCGACTGGCTCTCGATGTAAGTTCCGCCGTCCTTTTCTTCGAACCGCCAGTAGGTGTTCATTCGCCACAGAAATCCGTTGTCGTGTCCTTCGCGCTTGAGCTTTTCATGGGGCTCGCCTGCGTCTTCCACTTCCTGAACACGCGTGGTGTGGGAGCGGCTCCATTCGTGCGTGGCATCCACGGGCTGGTAGTGGACTTCGTGCGTAGTGTCGAGCACCGTGGTGATCATTTTCTTTTTGTAGAAGCGAAGATCCACCACGAAATCGCTGCCGCTGTGCTGCAAAATCTTCGAACGCATCACGTCGGGCCGAAAATATTGCAGCTGATTGTCGTAGTCCTGCTCAAATGCGACCACTTGGGCGAGAGTGGCGCCGGGCACGAAAATCGTTCCAATCCAGTGGTGGATGAGCCCGCCGGGCACGCTGATCTTTTTGCCGTCATCGAGCGTTTCGAGCCGCTCGATCACCACTTTTCCGTTGCGCAGATCCTGGTAGACAGATTCGCGGCGATTTTCAGGAAGACTTTCGATCCAAAGGAACGGCTCGCGGCGCGTGAGTTCGGAGGCAATCTGCGCTTCGGTGAGCTGCACGTAGCGATCAAAGGCGGCGATCGTCTCCGGCTTTAATTCTTCGGCATTTGCTGCGCCGGGCGCAATCAGACACAAGACAAGGGTCGCGATGAAATACTGTCTGATGGAACGCCGGATGATGATTTGCCTGTCCTGTTTCTCTTCCAACTGTCCGCCTAAGGCGCCTGCTCCCCGTCGTTGCTTGCTCTTAGGCCAAGATTCCCAAGGCTTTAGCGCGCGAAATCGAGACGGCGCATTGGTTAGGACGCAGGCGGAGTTCCAAACGATTCAATCGGCAGGCGAATCGGGCGAATCGAGAAAGCCCGGCCTGCTGACAGGGTCAGGGTGTGCCAGCAGGCGAGGCTTGGACGGGCTGGGGACTTGCCCCGGCTCCATTCGGAACCGTCGTCCCCGCAGCGCAGTCCCCAACCCGCAAGAACATTGTGGCGGCCTAAAGCGGCGGCCAACAATGGCTCGGCTGGGATAAATTTCGGGTACCCGGGTTTTAGTACCGGCTCGATTGGCGCTTTAGCCCAAGCCCAATCGCCGGCTGCACCCGGCTGCTCACCTTTCGTAGCCGTTCTCGTCTGACGAAAAGTCTCCCCTTGTTATTCTACAGGAGGCGTGGCAGACTCCCTGTAGTTTGACCTCTAGTTTATCTAGGAGAGAGCCCGAATGACCGCATCGACCGAAGTGCTGCAAGGCACGCTCGATCTTCTGATCCTGAAAACGCTTGCACTTGAAGCCATGCACGGCTGGGGAATCGCGCAGCGGATTCAGCAGGTGTCGCGCGAGATGCTGCAAATTCAGCAAGGCTCGCTCTACCCGGCGCTCTACCGGCTGGAACGCAAAGGGTTGATTCGAGCGGAGTGGGGCGCGTCCGACAACAATCGCCGCGCGAAATTCTACTCGCTGACGAAAAAGGGACGCGCGCAACTCGAGAAGGAACTGGCGGACTGGGAGCGGCTGTCGTCGGCGGTGGCGCTGATTCTGCAGCGCGTGTAACGGAGCGCGGGCTATGAGCTTTTTGCAGCGGTGGTTCCGGCGCGGTAGCTCGGAGCAAGAGATCAGCGACGAACTGCGCGATCACCTTGAGCGCCAGACCGACGCGAATATCGCAGCCGGAATACCGCGCGACGAAGCGCGGAGGCAGGCGATGCTGCAATTCGGCGGCGCCGAAGCCGTGAAAGAAGATTGCCGCGAGCAGAGTAGCGGTTTCTGGCTTGAGACGCTTTGGAGTGACGTTCGCTACGGCGTGCGCATGATGGCGCGCTCGCCCGGATTCACGATCGTCGCGATTCTTACGCTGGCGCTGGGAATTGGCGCGAACACGGCGATATTTTCGGTGGTGAATGGCGTGCTGTTGAACCCGCTGCCATTTCCGCATCCCGAGGAACTTGTTTCTCTGAGCGAGAGCAAGCCAAATTTCGCCACCGGCTCGATTTCCTATCTCAATTTTCGCGACTGGCAGCGCAACAATCACACTTTTTCGGCGATGGCCATTTCGCGCCAGATCTCTTTCAGCCTCACAGGATCGGGCGAAGCCGAGCAATTGCAAGCGGAACTGCTCTCCTCTGATTATTTTTCCTTGCTGGGCGTAAAGCCGGTGCTCGGGCGGATGTTTGTGCCCGGCGAAGACGAAGTGGGCGCGGCGCCCATCGTGCTTATCAGTGCCGGTCTCTGGAAACGGAAATTCGGATCATCGCCCGATGTGCTGGGACGCACAATCACCCTCGATGGCGGCGGTTTCACGATCGTCGGCGTGATTCCCGCGGATTTCGATCTCTCCACTCGCAGCTTTCGCAACAGCGAAATCTACGTCCCCATCGGCCAGTGGAAGAATAATTTTCTGCTCAATCGCGGCGCCGGTCTCGGCATCCACGGAATCGCCCGGCTCCGGCCCGGAGTCAGCATCGAACAGGCACGCGCAGACATGGACGAAGTGACGCGCAATTTGATTGCCGCCTATCCCGACACTGACAAAGGAATCGGCGCGGCCGTGCGTCCGCTCAAGCAGGACATGCTTGGGGAAGTGATGCCGCTTCTATTGCTTTTGCTCGGCGCGGTTTGCTTCGTGCTGCTGATCGCGTGCGTGAATGTGGCGAATCTCTTGCTGGCGCGTTCCACATCGCGCGCGCGGGAGTTTGCAATTCGCGCAGCGCTGGGCGCGGGAAAAGGCCGCCTGATTCGACAGCTGCTTACTGAGAGTATTCTGCTGGGCATCGCGGGCGGCGGCCTGGGACTTCTGCTCGCTGTGTGGGCCACACGCGTTGCGCTCCAACATTTGCCCGTCACTCTGCCGCGCGCCGCCGGCGTTGGCCTTGACGCGCGTGTATTGCTTTTCACGATCGCAATTTCGGTGGGAGTCGGAATCGTTTTCGGTCTCGTCCCGGCGCTGAAATCGCTGAAACCGGTGTTGCAGGTAACCCTGAATGAAAGCGGGCGAGGCGGAAGCGGCACGCGGCATCGGACGCAAAGCATTTTCGTCGTGGTGGAAATGGCTTTGGCTCTCGTGCTTCTGGCGGGCGCTGGATTAATGGTCCGCACGCTGGCACAGCTCTGGAGCCAGGATCCGGGGTTCAATCCGCGGAACGTGTTGACGTTCAATCTGTCACCTTCGCCGTCACTGATGAACTCCAACGCCGAAACCGTGCGCGCCTTCTCGCGCGAACTCGATCGCCGGATCGCCGCGACGCCCGGCGTTCAAGCCGTCTCGATGACGTGGGCCGCGCTTCCCATGTCAGGCGACGATGAAGACGTCTTCTGGCTCGACGGCCATCCAAAACCCGCGAGCCAGAACGACATGAACTGGGCCGTGAAATACGTCGTCGATCCCGATTACCTGGAGGTGATGCAAATTCGCCTGCGTCGCGGCCGCTTCTTCACTCCGCAAGACAACGAACACGCCCCGTCAGTCGCCGTTATCGACGATACCCTCGCCAGAAAATATTTCGGCAGCGACGATCCGATCGGCAAGCGCATTCGCCTGAAGTACAACAAGGAAATGGATGACGGAACTACAGAGATCGTCGGCGTCGTAGACCATGTGAACCAGTGGGGGCTGGCTTCCGACGCGCAAAATCTGCAGGCGCAGATTTATCTTCCGGCCATGCAGATGTCGGACGGTTTCACTGTGCTCGTTTCCAATGGCACAAGCGCCGTGGTTCGTTACGCAGGATCGGCGCCGGGCATCATCGACTCGATTCGCGACACGAGCCGCAAGATGAATAGCGAACAGGTGGTCTACGGCGAGCAGACCATGGAAGAAATCATTTCCGATTCGATTTCCGACCGCAAGTTCTCGATGGTGCTGCTGGGTACTTTTGCGGCTCTCGCGCTGCTGCTTTCAAGCATCGGCATCTACGGCGTAATTTCGTATTTGATCGGCGAGCGCACGCACGAAATCGGGATTCGCATGGCGCTCGGCGCGCAGCGCAAGGACGTGCTGACACTCGTCCTGGGCGAAGGAATGAAACTCGTGCTCGTCGGCGCCGCCATCGGTATCGCAGCGGCGCTCGGGTTGTCGCGCCTAATGGCCGGCATGCTTTACGGAGTGAGTGCCACCGATCCGCTCACGTTCGCCGCCGTCCCCATCGTGCTGCTCGGCGTCGCGATGCTGGCCTGCTACATCCCAGCGCGGCGCGCAATGCGCGTCGATCCGATGACGGCTCTGCGCTATGAATGAGCGCACTGAAGGCTGTCCGCCGCTCAACGGTTGAGCCGGCAATTTAGCTGATCAAGTTGGAGAAGTGACCATGAATTTCTGGCGGCGATGGTTCCCGCGCAAAGATTGGGAACGAAACATGCGAGACGAGCTCAGTTTTCACGTTGAGAAGCAAACGGCCGCAAACATTTCCGCCGGAATGGCGCCCCACGAAGCAAGACGCCAAGCTGTGCTCCAATTCGGCGGCGCCGAGAGAGTGAAAGAGGATTGCCGCGAAGAAAAACCAGGGCACACGCTCGAAACCCTCTGGGCCGATATTCGCTATGGCACCCGGATGCTACGCAAGAATCCTGGATTCGCCGCAATTACGATCCTCACTCTCGCTTTGGGGATCGGCGCGAGCACCGCGGTCTTCACCCTGGCCGACGCGGTGGTTCTGCGCCCGCTCCCCTATCGCTCCCCCGAACAACTCGTCTGGATCACCGAAGAGACCTCAACGGGCGAGTCCACCGGTGTGTCGTGGCCGAATTTTCAGGATTGGAAGCGGCTGAACACAGCATTCAGTTCGATGGCAGGCTTTCGCGACGCGCGTATGTCATTTGCGGGAGAAACATTTCCCGAGCCGATCTCGGGGCGCTACGTTACGGCAGGCTATTTCGATCTCATCGGGGTTGCGCCGATGATGGGCCGCGCGTTTCAACCTGGCGAAAACGAAGTCGGCGGCCCGGAAGTCGCCATCTTGAGTTACGAATTTTGGCAAGAGCGGTTCGGCGGCTCTTACGGAGTGCTCGGGAAAATAATTAAGCTCGACGGCAAATCGTTCACGATCGTGGGCGTGATGCCGCGCGGATTCGGCGCCGTCACCCGCACCGCTGTGTGGGCGCCTTTCGAGCAGAATGTCCCGAAGCCCTATCTTACGGGGCGCGATATCGCGTGGCTTCTTTTCGCAGTGGGAAGAAGGAACCCCGGCATCACGTTTGAGCAGGCCCGCTCGGAAATGAACCGCGTTGGCGACGTACTGGCTCGCGATTATCCGGCCATGGACGCAACGTCTCGCCCGGTAATGAAAGATCTGACTCGTCAAATGTTGGGTGACAATCGCGCTGTCCTTCTGCTACTGGCCGCAGCGGTTGGATTGCTGTTTTTCATCACGTGTTCAAATCTCGCAAACCTGTTGCTTGTGCGAACCAGCTCAAGGCAGCGCGAATTTTCGGTCCGTCTGGCGCTCGGCGCAAGCACTGGGAAAATCGTTCAGCAACTTTTCACTGAGGGAATGTTGCTCGCAATTTCCGGCGGACTGCTGGGCTCGCTCGTGGCCTGGGCAGGGGTTCGTATCGCGGCGGTGTTACTACCGAAGAGCGTTCCGCTCGCCGCGCCACTGCACGTGGACGGTCGCGCGCTCGTTTTTATTTTGGCAGTCACCGTCGTGACGGTGCTGTCTCTGGGGCTTGCTCCTGGAAGATTCGCGATGCGAGCCAGTCTAAACGATGTTCTTCGGTCGAGCGCACATCAGGTTCACGGCGGCCATCATCGAGTACACACCGCGCTGATGATCTGCGAAGTCGGCCTGGCAATGGCCGTCCTGGTGGGCACGGGCCTGCTCGCGCGCACGATGATGGCCTTGTTGCGAACCGACATTGGTTTTGATTCTGCGAACCTCGTCAGTGCCACTGTCACGCTTCCGTCTGCAGAATATCCGAACCCCGCGCAGGCGGCTCAATTCATGCAGCGTGGAATCGAACGTATCGAGCAGATTCCCGGTGTCGCATCCGCAGCCGCTGTGTTTCCCGTGCCTTTCACTGCACAAATCTATCAAGTGTGGCTCGCTATCGAGGGACGCGCCCCGCAGCCAGGAGTCGAACAGGCTGCCTACGTCTCCGTGGTTTCCGCGAACTACCTGCCGGTGATGAAAATTCAAATCCTCGAGGGCCGCTCGTTTCTCGAGCAGGACACTTCGCGAGAATCGGGTGCAGTGGTAATCGACCGTGAGCTCGCGCGGCGATATTGGCCTAGCGAAAATCCCGTCGGCAAATCCATAAAACTTTTCACGCAAGATTTCTCCGATCCGAAGCAGCAACCTTACGAAATCATCGGCGTCGCCAGCCCAGTCCGCGCCGGTGGGCTCGACGAAGCGCCGCAGCCTCGCGTCTACGTTCTGATGAACCATTTGCCGAACAACTCGATGAGTTTCGTCGCGCGAACCAAAAGTCCGCCGCAGCTCCTCACGCGCGACGTGCAAGATGCAATCCACGCCTTAAGCCGGAATATTCCGGTGTTCAACGTCGGGACAATGCAAAAAGCCATTGAGGAATCGCAAGAACCGCGCCGGTTGGCGGCTTCGATTCTGCCATCCTTTTCGATTGCGGCTCTGCTGCTCGCGGCGATGGGGCTGTACGGCGTCGTTTCCTATTTGGTCGCCCAGCGCACCAACGAGATCGGACTTCGCATGGCACTCGGCGCGCAACCGCAAGATGTGGCCCGGCTGATTGGCGACTACGCCGGCAGATTAATTCTCGGGGGCCTGGTGCTCGGGTTGGCGGCCGCGCTCGCGATAGCGCAGTTGATGCGTTCGCTCCTTTTTGGCGTTCGCTGGTCCGATCCGCTCACATTTCTGCTCGCCACCGCCGTGATCGCTGCGGTGACTCTCGGAGCCTGCTACATCCCCGCGCGGCGCGCGATGCGCGTCGATCCCATGACGGCGTTGCGTTATGAATGACGATCGATCGAGGAGTCCTGCATGAGTTGGTTCTCGCGAAGAAACTGGGAGCAGGATGCGAACGACGAACTGCGTTTCCACATCGAGCAGCAGACCGCCGCCAATATCGCCGCGGGAATGTCGCCCGAGGAAGCGCGCCGCCAGGCAACGTTGCAATTCGGCGCGCTAGAAGGCGTGAAGGAAAATTGCCGCGAGCAGCGCAACGGCTTTTGGCTCGAAACACTCATCGCCGATGCGCGATACGCGCTCCGCGTGATGCGCAAGAACCCCGGCTTCGCGGCCATCGCGATTCTCACCCTCGCCCTCGGCATCGGCGCGAACACTGCGATATTCAGCGTCGTATACGCCGTTCTGCTCAAGCCATTGCCGTACCCCGCGCCCAATCAACTCGTCGTCGTGTTCGACGCCAAGCCGCAGGAAGGAGTGGATTTTACCGGCGTTTCGTATATGGATTTCGAGGACGTGCGCGCGCAGAACAGCGTGTTCACCGAACTGGCCGGGAATCAGGAGCACGATCTCACCGTCACCGGCCGCGGCGAACCTTTCGTCGCGGACACAGCCGTTGTTACAGCCGGGCTCTTCGACGTTTTGCAGGTGGCTCCTCTCATGGGCCGCACCTTCGTTCCCGATGACGGCCGGCCCGGCGCCGCGCCCGTCGCGATCATCAGCGAAAAACTCTGGCGCAGCCGCTTCAGCGCCGATCCCCATCTCGTCGGCAGCTCCATCAATCTCGACAAACGTTCTTTCACCGTCATCGGAATCATGCGCACCGGTTTTCATTCGCCCATCCTCATTCGCAACCAGGACATCTGGGTTCCCACCCCCGACGATCCGGTTTTCGGAGGCTGGATGACCAGGCGCTCGGGCCATTGGCTCAGCGTGATCGGGCGATTGAAGCCTGGCGTTTCAATCGCGCAAGCGCAGGCGGAAATGGACGGGATCAGCCATCGCCTCGCCGCGGAATTTCCGAAGGATGACGCGGGCTGGTCGATTCGCGTGGCGCCGCTGCAAAGTACGATTGTGAGCGACGAGCGGCCCGCGCTTCTCCTGCTGCTCGGCGCCGTTGCGCTCGTGCTCCTGATCGCCTGCGCCAATATTGCCAACCTGCTTCTCTCTCGCGCCACCTCCCGCGCCAAAGAAATGTCCGTGCGCATCGCGCTCGGCGCCGGGCGCGGGCGTATCGTCCGCCAGTTGCTCACCGAAAGCGCGGCTCTCGGATTGCTTGGGGGCGTCGGCGGAACATTGCTCGCCTATTTGGGCGTGCGGGTTCTCGGTTCGCTCCTGCCCTCGGACTTGGCGAAGATGCAGGATATTCGCGTGGACGGATGGGTGCTGGCTTTCGCGCTCTCGCTTTCGGTGGCCGCAAGTTTTGTGTTCGGGCTGGCGCCGGCGCTTTTTGCCGCGGGTTCCGACGTGCAGAAAACTCTTCGAGAAGGCTCCGGCCGCGCCGGTGCGGGCGGTGGCCGCCAAAACGCGCGAACCATTCTGGCCGCGGCAGAAATCGCGCTCGCCATGGTTTTGCTCGTGGGCGCCGGCCTGCTGGTGCGCAGTTTTATTGCGATGACGGCGGTGAGCCCGGGGTTCAGCTCTCAGCATTTGGTGAAGGCAGAGGTCTCATTGCCGCAGTTCGAATATTCCACAGGGCAGCGGTGGACCGCGTTTGCCGACGACCTGCTCGCGCGAATTCAAGCCGAGCCGGGTATGCGCGATTCGGCCATCGGGCTTCCTCTGCCGCTCGTGCACCCGTTCGTCAATCTCGGATTTGAGATTGAAGGATCGCCCGCGCCGCCTTCGTCGCAAGCCCGTACGGCAAATTACGTTGCGGCGTCCCCTGAGTATTTTCGAGTGATGGAAATTCCCTTGTTGCAGGGCCGCGAATTCACCCGGGAGGACGTTGCGTCCACTCCGCGCGTCACCATCATCAGCGAAGCAATGGCCCGCATCTATTTCCCGAATCAGAATCCCATCGGCAAACGGCTCGTCTTCGGATTTCCTCCGAATGGCGAGGCGCCACGCGAAATTATCGGCGTCGTGGGCAATGTGCGCGACGTTGAACTCCGGCAGGCTCCGGCGGCGATGATGTACGTGCCATTCGCGCAGGCGCCTTTCTGGGGCACCGTCGTTGTCGTCCGAACGAATCTCAGCGTCGCGGCGGTGGCTGAGGCGATCCAGCGTGACGCCCACGCCATCGACAAGGATTTGCCGGTTACAGACATTGGGGCGATACCGCAACTTGTGGACGCCACTCTCGCGCAGCCGCGCTTTCAAACTCTGCTGCTCGGTCTGTTCAGCGGGCTCGCGCTCACTCTCGCCGCCGGCGGCATCTACGGCGTGATTTCCTATTCCGTGATTCAGCGCACACATGAAATCGGCATTCGCATATCGCTCGGCGCTCAGCGGGGCCAAGTGTTGCGGCTCGTGATGGGACAAGGCGCAAAATTAGCGCTGGCGGGAATCGCGATTGGTGCTGCAGCAGCGTTCGCGCTGACGCGATTGATGCGCAGCTTGCTGTTTGAAGTAAGCCCCGCGGATCCGTTGACGTTTGCCGGCATCGCAGTGTTGCTCGTGGCCGTCGCGTTGGCCGCCTGTTACATACCGGCGCGGCGCGCAATGCGCGTCGATCCGATGACCGCGCTGCGTTACGAATAAACGACGATTATGGACCTCTGGAGCGGCTGGTCTGGAAACGACAAATGGGAGCACGAGGCGAACGACGAGCTCCGCTTCCACATTGCGCAGCAAACCTCCGCCAATATTGCTGCGGGAATGGCACCCGATGAAGCGCGGCGGCAAGCGGCGCTGCAATTCGGCGCACTGGAAGGCATCAAGGAAGATTGCCGCCAGCAGCGCAGCGGTTTCTGGCTCGAAACGCTTCTCGCAGACCTGCGTTACGCGCTCCGCATGTTTCGCAAGAATCCCGGTTTCGCGGCGATCGCGATTCTTACCCTCGCTCTCGGTATAGGTGCGAACTCAGCAATATTCAGCGTCGTCGAAGGCGTTATTTTATCTCCGCTGCCTTATTTCCAGCCGGATCGCCTGGTGATGTTATGGGAAAACAATCCGCGCTTCCCGCGCGTGTTCGTTTCATACCCGAACTTCATGGATTGGCAACACACTGCTCAATCATTCCAGCAGATAGCGGCCATTCGGGAGCAAGGAGTTGATCTCACAGGCGCTGGTACGCCTGAACACCTTGATGGCAAGGAAATCTCCTCGGGCTTCTTCAGCACTCTGGGCACGAAGCTATCGCTCGGGCGCGAATTTTCACCTGAGGAAGACCGCCACGGCGGAATCCCTGTCGTCGTCATCAGCAATCGTTTGTGGAGAAATCGGTTCGACGGCGGTCCTCACGTCCTCGGCAAGTCCGTAACCCTGGATGGAGTGGACTACACCGTCGTCGGAGTCACACCGCCGGGCTTTCGTCTCGAAGACGCCGCCGATGTTTACACGCCGCTCGGTCGCAGCGATCCTCTGATCCTTAACGATCGCGCAGGTCATGACGGCATCTTTTGCGTCGCGCGCCTGAAGCCTGGGGTAACCGTATCGCAAGGTCAAGCAGAGATGAACACGATCCAGAATCGACTGGACCAGCTTTATCCCGATGCCAATCGAGATCTGGGAATTTACGTCCAGTCCCTCAAGCAGGAAATTGTTGGGAACGTCGGCGGAACGCTTCTGCTGTTGTTGGGGGCGGTGGGTTTGGTGCTGCTGATAGCCTGCGCGAACGTTGCCAATCTTCTGCTTTCGCGCTCAGCGACGCGCTCGCGGGAGTTTGCCATTCGCTCGGCACTTGGAGCAAATCGCACGCGCTTGATTCGGCAGCTGCTTACGGAAAGTATGCTCCTCTCGCTCGCTGGTGCCGGGTTGGGGCTGTTGATTGCAAGGCCAGGACTTCGATCAGTGCTCGCGGTCATGCCGGAAATCTTGCCGCGCACCGACAACGTAAGTGTGAATGGCACCGTCCTACTTTTTACGTTAGTTGTTTCGATTGCTATCGGAATTCTATTTGGGCTTGCGCCAGCCCTGAAGAGTTGGAACGCCGATTTGCAAGCATCGCTGAAGGAGGGTGCTCGCGGCTCCACCAATACGCATCATCGCGCTCAAAGCAGTCTCGTCATCGTCCAAATGGCTCTGACCCTGGTTTTGCTGGTGGGAGCCGGCCTGTTGTTCCAAACGATCCGCCACTTATGGAATGTTGATCCTGGTTTCGACACACAACACGTCATCACCTTCAAAGTCGGAGTATCTCATTCGCTGACGAAAACGGCCTCAAGCACTCGAGTTGCCTACCAGCAGTTGATCGAGCGCATTCGCAAAATTCCCGGCGTGCTGGCCGCGGATTTCACCAGCGCCGTTCCGCTTAGTGGTGGAGGCTGGACCATGCCTTTCTGGATTGGTTCGCAGCAGCCTGCTTCGCTTCAGGGCGCCCCGCGGCTGGTCATGTACCTCACTGGTCCGGACTACTTTCGAGCGATGAAGATACCGCTGCTTCGGGGTCGTTTTTTTGCTCCGGAGGACACCACTCAGTCCCCGTGCGCCATGATTATCGACAGCGCTTTCGCCCATACGTATTTTCCAGATAGTGATCCACTGCGCCAGACCCTATCGGCCGGCTTTTCACCTGTGGGCCCTTGCCGGATTGTCGGCGTGGTTGGCCATGTAAGACACTGGGATCTCCAGGACCCCGGTACGTCCACTCAAGTTCAAGCGTATCTTTCGCTGTATCAGGATCCCGACAAGTGGGTATTGGTAAATTATCCGGGCACGACGATGGTGGTTCGGACACCGCTCGAGCTCGCGACTGTTATGCCCGCGATTAAAGCGGCGGTCTACGGCGGGGGAAGCGACCAGACCATATACGATGTGCGAATGTTGAACGAGATTGCCTCAGACTCAATGTCGCCGCAAAGGTTTCCTATGATTTTGCTCGGCACGTTTGCCGCGTTGGCGCTGCTGCTCGCTTCAATTGGAGTCTACGGCGTGATTTCTTATTCGGTAACTCAGCGGACGCACGAGATTGGAATCCGCATGACGCTCGGCGCCGAAAAGCGAAGCGTTTTTCGAATGGTGATTGCGAAGGGACTTCGGCTGGCGGCCGCGGGTCTCGCCATTGGCGCAATAGCCGCACTGATTCTCGCGCGCGTGCTTTCGAGCTTCTCGCATCTGCTATACGGAGTAGGGGCGGGCGATCCGCTAACCTTTGTCGCTGTGTCCCTGCTCTTGATGATAGTAGTTGTTACCGCCTGCTACATACCGGCACGGCGCGCCGCGCGCGTCGATCCAATGACCGCACTGCGTTATGAATGATTGCGCCACTAATGATGTGCACCGAATAGCAGCGCTAAAGCTTACCATCCCGCATTTGAGCAATCGCCTGGACCTCCGCTTCATTTAACGGAACAACTTGTTGGTAGGCCGCGTATCACTTCCGGGGCAGACGCTCGTCCGCGCATCGGAAAAGCGGGCGCTCGCGCAGCGCGGAGGCAAATTCATGGCTCGATCGGCAGCAGCGGAACGCGAGCGGATGATAGGTGTTGGCTGGGTGGAATCCTTCTGGATGGATCTGCGCTACGGGCTGCGAACGCTGCAAAAGAATCGCGGATTTGCGGCAGTCGCAATCCTGACGCTCGCGCTGGGCATCGGCGCCAATACTGCGATATTCAGCGCCGTGAACGCTGTGCTCC
>DATNKB010000510.1:0-12562 GCA_035603595.1 Candidatus Dormiibacterota bacterium | reverse complement strand
GAGCGTGGTTGGTATCGCGCGAGAGTCGGGACGCGCCGCCAAGGGCGGTCCGATGCGCCTGATCGAATTCATGGCTATCATTAGCCTGAATCTCGGTTTGCTGAACCTGCTTCCGATTCCGATTCTAGACGGCGGCCACGTTTTGATGCTCGCGATCGAAGGCGTACTCCGCCGCGATCTCAGCGTTACGGTGAAGGAACGCTTCGTTCAGGTTGGCCTCGTCTTCCTTCTGGGCATTTTTGGATTTGTCATGTACAGCGATATTCTGAAGCTCATTCAGCATCATTGATTTATTGGCGAACGCTTTGCTGCGAGTTTGTTCATGTCAGAACTTCAAGCTCGCATGCTGAGTAATGCGAAAGGTCTATTACTCATCGGGCTGATTTGCACAGCTTGCGCGAGTCTTGCTAAGGTGTATCCGCGATGGCTTCCATAATCCGCGAAGTCGGCGAAACATTCTCAACGCTCTACAAGGGCTTCAGCATCACGTTGCGCACGATGTTTCGCAAAACCACCACCGAGCGCTATCCGGAAGTCCCTCCCAGTGTTGCGCCTCGCTATCGCGGCATTCACGTTCTCCAGCGCGATGAAAACGGCTTCGAGAAATGTGTTGGTTGTTTTCTTTGCGCAGCCGCGTGCCCCGCGAATTGTATTTACATCGAAGCCGCTGAAAACCACGAAGCCAATCGCATTTCCGCGGGAGAGCGTTACGCCCGCGTCTACAATATTGACTATTCCCGCTGCATCTTCTGCGGCTACTGCGTTGACGCCTGCCCTACCGATGCCATCACACACGGTCACAACATCGAACTGGCCCCATACGACATCAACGCCCTCATCTATCGCAAAGAACAGCTACTCGAATCTTGGCCGCCGCGTTCCGCAACACCAGCTTCCTGAGTCCCGCGCTTCCCCCGCATTTTCAATCTTGGCATTCTGTAAAATCTTTTCAGACCGCGCACGAGTGATTGCGTTCTTCGCCGATCAGGTGCAACAAATCCGCCAGCCGCTAAGCGATCAGCTTGAGTGGGCGAGATAAGCCCAAATAGCTGATTCGACCGGTCACCCCAATGCTCAGGCCGTCTTCCAAAGCCAAAGAGCGTTGTTCCCACTTGCTTCTCCAACTACGAATCACCCCACATCCCGCGTCGCCACATTCTCTGCTTCCATCGACACCCGCAACAATGCCCGCCGCCCTGTTAAAACGTCCGCTAATGAATAGGTTATGTTTTTTGGCGTTGCGTTGATTGGCTGGGTTGGGGACTTTCTCGGATGATTTGGAGCTGATGCGGGGCGGTGGGTCTGGAAATGGGGTGTTTGTGGCGCGTTTGGTAGGGGGTTGCTGGGTTGTTTGGGGATTAGATGGCTATGCTGTTGCGATTTGGATGGCGAAATGACAGGAGGGTTGTGGTTGCTTTATTGGACTTGGAAGTGGTCGCGGATTCGGGGGTCGCAACGAGATGAACAAAGGCTGGAAATCGCGGTGTGCGAATGACGCTTGCGGAGTGCGTGATGAGAGGACGGCTTGTGAGTGTGGCGGGGAAGGTACGGGCGGCTCGATTCTTTGCGCCGATAGCACGGCCGCGAATGCGGGATTTGATCGAGGAGTGGTTTGAATCATCTGAGGCGGTTGAATTCAAGCGGACGACGCAACTCCTCGCAGCGGAATCAGCCGCGGCGGTGCGGCGACTTGTGGTGCGAGTGGGCGAGCGAGTGAGTGAGCGGGTGGTCGAGGGAGTGGCGGCGATTTGTGCGTTCCGGTTCTCGGTAGAGGCGATTGTGATGGAGCCTGCAGCCGCGAGATTTTCAGAATTCTTGCGAGCGAGCAGCCATTGTGCCAGTCGGGCTTGGACTTCGGCCTCGACCCATTCCTCGAAGAGTTCGTGCAGCTCCTTGCGAAGGTTGGCGACGGCGTTCAGGCGGCTGAGATGGAAAGATTCGATGGAGGCGCCGGACGATGTGAGGAGATATTCGAAAGGACCGTCGATGGCGTCCTCTCGCGACGGCGAGTCCTGGCCTGCATCCTCCTTTGTTCTTAGCATTACCGAGATAGATATCACATAAGTTATTATATTCTATAGTACGGAGGTTGCAGTACTGAACCGGCAATGAGGAGCTTGATTGGTTGCACGTACAAATGCGCAGATGCGGGGCGCGGGCAGGAGATGTACGGACGCTTACTGCACGGCGTGAGCGGCGGAAGCTTGAGAAGTTCTGTGGCGAAACGTGAGCGCGAACGCACGGTAGGGCATGATGAAGCAGTTTTCGACGTAATGAACGGCGCGCACAGGCGACATTTTCACGGACCCGCCTGCCGGCGCGGCCTGTGCGACTGAAAGCGACGAGCTGGCAGGATGCCCTTCGTGCCCAGGGCAGGCAAGAGTGGTGCGAAAAGGACGAGGGCATGGCGTAGCCAAGCATTTGCGGTGCCCATTGTGTAGCGGCTTGTGGCGCAGGCTGAAGCCTACGCTACTGAGAAGCGAAAGCAGAAAAAGTACCGTGAACACGTGCCTGCATAACGAGAACTACGGAGATGCGAGCCAGTCGCGATGCGCGATAAGAATTTCAATACCGGCGTGAGAGGGGTGCTGCTCGACGCGGGCCATTACGAGCGAATGGGCTCGGCGATCTGGCTTTACTCGTGGCTGGTGCTTCGGCAGACGCACCAAAGTGGTTCAATCGGCTGGGTTTTGGGCGGGTCGCCGGTGAGCTATCGCGAGATCGAGGAAGAGACGGGCTTCAACCGGCGCACGCTCGAGGGCTGGTTTCGTCGATTGCGGCGCGAAGGCTACATCGAGACCACCGCCGCGCCCACCGGCGTAGTGGTACGGATTACCAAGGCCAAGAAATATTCACAGACCACCCGCAGAATTGCGGAGAGGTTACGCCAGGTTGCGGTTACCCCTACGCCAAATTGCGTAGCAACCCACCCCCAAAACGAGCAAATTCAGCAGTTTCCGGCCCGGATGGTTAGTTCATCGATAGTAAGAATGAAAGATAAAGAAAAGCAGAGCGAAATCCACAGGCATTTGCACAGAGAAATCCACAACTCCAGCGTTTTTCTTGAGGAAAACCCTTCCGGGCTGGAAGAAGCGACTGCGGAAGAGAGTGCATGCGGCGACGGCGACGCCATTTTAGAAGCTGAGAGGCACGAGCAACTGGAAGAGATTCGCAGTCGCTTTGGCGGAACGAAGCAACACTATTCGTACAATGCGCGGGAATTTCTGGAGCTGCTGCGTGCGAAGCGCGATGAAGCAGTGCGGCGCGAATTGCGAGTGGGGACGGGGGCGGAAGTGCGGCGTGCCTAGCAGCGTAAGTCCGCCGGAAGGCCGCCGGTAAAAAATGACTCCTGTGCCAGGGCAGAAAAATGGATCGGTTGCGAATGATTCACTTGGTCGTTGAGATCGCTCTGTTGATGAGTCGAGAAAAGAACGCAGCCAAACTTTTCGCGAATTGAGAAGCACAGCCTGTAGCGAATTGCGGCGCAGGCTGAAGCCTACGCTACTGGAAGGCAAATTATGAAATTGCTGCGCGGAATCAGAAGGGAAGTGACGCACGGCGGCGTCGTGCCGCGCGGATGGCAGATGGCGTGGTATGAGCCGCGGCGGCGGACGGGCGTGTACTATCCGCGTCCGCTGAATTGGCTGCTGCGGGCGGTGCGCGAATTTATTTATCGCGTGCAGCTGGCCGTGCATGCGCCGCGCCTGGAGTGCGCGCAGGTGTTTGATATGCAGCGCCTACATCGCGAGCGCGAACGCCTGGCGGTGGAATACGCGCGCGGGTATATGACCGGCTGGCGCGAATGTTTTCGCGCGTGCCTCGATGTGGTGGAGGAGGAAATTTCCTGCGCGAACGGCGTGTATGAAGCGTACGACGTGGCGGGTTGGCTGGCGGCGGGGCCGGAGCCGTGGAAAGAGAATTAGATGGGTAGCACAGGCATTCCTGCCTGTGCCCCAAGTTGCTACGTTCGGTGGCGTCGTAAAACGAGAAGACAAAAGAACGCGTTCTTTGATCTTGCACGTATGGCGCGAGCTGCTGCGTGTTTTGCGTTGGCACAGGCACGATTGCCTGTGCTACTGGAGGCGTGAATGAAAGCTTGCGAAATATTCGACTCGTGCAATGGGCGCTACCGCAATTTGCGCGAATGGCTTGCCGAATCCACCGGGCAGATCCGCGCGCTCGACCCCGAATCGCACTATGACGGATACCATTGGCGTCCGGTGCAGGCGCGCGCGGCGGAGTTCGTCGCCGACTACGAGCGCATTGGACGCAAGGCGCTGCGGCGTCCGGAGTGGAAAGGGCGGCTGAAGCTATTCGAGATTTATTTCGTGCATTCGGTGGAGTACAAGCGCGCGATTTCGCTCGTAGGCGTGGCGGATAGCACCTTTGATTACTGGCTCGGCGAAGTGAAGCGCGCGCTGGGGCGCGAGTTTGCGCGCACCGGATTATTTCCGCCGTGGCGGTATTTTCGCGTGCGCGAGTAGTGGCGCATTTAGCAGCGTAGGCTTCAGCCTGCGCCAACGAATCACCGCAGCACGATCACGCTAGACAAGCACGCAATGCGACATCGTTCTTTTTGCCTGTTCCGAACCCAACATCAAACCAACGCAGCCTGCGCGGCCTCGTCTTGCAACGCTTCGCACATAGCCACTTGGGGCACAGGCAGGATTGCCTGTGCTACTGGGAGAAGCGGCGGCGCAGCCAATTGAGGAGAAGGCCGTAGCCTAAGAAACTCAAGAAGGGAACGAACTGCAGCGGAATCGACGCGATCGTCAGGAGCACGCCTTCGATGGGTTTTGTCGACTTCTCGAGATTTGTTTCTTCCTCGTTGATCAGCGCGGCTTGTTTCGTTGCGCCGTAGACACGCCAGTATTTGTCGAGATCGAGATGGCACGCGTCGCAGATGCCGCCGTGGCGCTGCTCGTGCCAGCATTTCGGGCAGGAATAAATCAGCGTGTGATGGCAGTGCGTGCAGAAGTGCGCCGATTCCAGATTCGCGCGATGGCATTCGGGACAGATGCCGGGCGCGAGCTGCTCTGGCGTCGCGGCTGGAACTGATGCGTTCATAAGCGCTACTTCTTGCGGTCGCGCTTGAAGAAATAATCGCGAATGATCGGGTAGCCCAGCGTAAACGGCAGCCACAGAATATTCTTCATCAGTGTGGAGCGCTGCTCGAGGCGTTCGTGGAACGCATCTGCCTCCGCCTGCTTCTGCGTGACCACCGCGCCGATATACTTCAGAAAATCGATGCCGCACTTTTCGCACTTGCCGCCGGTGCGCTGTTGGTTGTGGCACGAAGGGCACTCGTAGCGCATCGTGTGGTGGCACCGCTGGCAGAAGCGCGCCACCTCGCGCACGTCGGTGCCGCACTTCGGGCATTTCACTGTGCGCTGTTGAGCGGAAGTGGTCGCAGGCGGAACCGGTGGCGCGGGCACTCTTGCCTGCGCGTTTTTCTGCGCCAACGGCGTCGCAGCTGCGGATTTATCCGCACCGCCTGATGCGCTAGTCGGCGCACTGGCGCCGGGCTTGCCCGTGCTGTCCGATGTGCTGGTCAGCGCAGTGGCGTCACGCTTGCCCGCACCGTCCGGCGCACTGGCGACAGGCTGCCGGGCGATCGGCTTGTCCGAGGTCGCACCGCTCATGCTGAAATTTTACCGGGATGGCGCGCCGCACGTGCCGCCACAACGCGCATCCGCGCCGCATTGATAAGCTGTACGAAGGTACAGCCTCAACTAGCGCAGGCACTCCTGCCTGTGCTAACGCAAAAACACGCCGCGGGGTGTGCGCTATGCACGCAAGGTCAAATAGCGCGTTCTTTGGTCTCCTTGTTTGTGGACTGCGCGCGCGTAGCAACTTGGGCCACAGGCAGGAATGCCTGTGCTACTTAAGGAAGATCGAGGGCGATTTTCAGGGCGGCGTTGAGTTTGGCCATCACGGGACCCGGCAAATGACCGAGCTGTTTCACCAATCGCGTCTTCGAAATCGCGCGCACTTGTTCGCCCATCGCGACTGAATCTTTGCGAAGCCCGCCATCGCCGGCGCGGATTTCAATCTGGCTTGGGTACACGCGGATGCTGTTCTCTCTGCCCGTGACTGGGACGATCACAACGATCGGACTATTTTGATTGATTGCATCGCGGCTGACGACGATCACCGGACGAGTCCCGCGCTGCTCGGAGCCTTTCGTTGGATCGAGAACGGCCTCGTACACGTCGCCCCTGATCACGCGCGTTTCTCAAAGGCTTCCCAATCGCTTTCGCTGAATTCTTCCGAAATTGCGGCGGCCTCACGCTGATAGGCGGGATCAGTTGCCATGGCTGCAAACTGAGCGTCAATCTCACGGCGTTTGAAATGTTTCAGATACGCGGTAATCGCTGCCTCGAAAAAGCCATTCATCGAATCCGCGGGCGCAGTATCACTGTCGATCAGCGAGCGGGCTTCTTCGTAAACCGGCTCAGGCAGGGTGACGGTCGTTCGAATTTTTTTGCGACCGCGTGACGCTGATTTTGTCATCGGGAGAGCCTCGCAGGATTGCGCATAATCTGCCATCAATTATAGCATCTTGTACGATGGCCGGAAAGATGCCTTTGCAGTTCAGTAGCGTAGGCTTCAGCCTGCTCCACAAGTTGCTAGGTGCTGTGCGCTGCCATCTGGAGGAAGCGATGGCACAGTTGGTTGGGTTTCGGTTGATTTTGACGCTGGGATGAACGTAATCGCGCGGGAGCCACCCAATATGACGCGCGCCGATGGTTACTTGGGGCGCAGGCTGAAGCCTACGCTACTGAGACCCGCCTACCGGAACGACGGGAATTTTATGCGCTTCAGCGGATTTGCTGCGAACCTTGCGTTTCCTGCTGGCTTCGCTCCGCCATTCGCGCCTACGTTGCCGTAGCCGCAGCGGCGGCTGGGATCTGCCGGACGCGGCGCGCCACTTTTCTGCGTGCAAAATTCCGCGGGCGGCGGCGCGAGCAAACGCACCACGTGGCCCAGGCGCTCCTGCTTGTAAGGCTTCGTCATGCAAACCACCGCGCCGAGCGCATGAGCATTCGAGTAATCGCTGGGATAGCCGGAACTGGTCGTCAACACGACCGGCACATGCTTCAGCCGCGGGCTCTGCTTCACGTGCGCGCAGAGGTCGTAGCCGGGCAAGCCGTCGCCTTCCACTTCCGCAATCACCAGAGCGGGCGTGAACATGTTCATCACTTCGCGCGCATCGGGCGAATTGCTCACGGCCATCACGTCATAGCCTTCGCTGCCGAGATAGGCTTTCAGCGTGGCGCGGACCATTTCGTCAGCGTCAACCACCAGCACCAGCGGGCGCTTGGAATTCGGTTCGCGCGAGAGCGAGAACAGGGATCCATAAGAAGCAAGCGGGGCAGCCGGCGGCGCCAGCGGCATACGCGGCGCGGGCGACGAATCCGCCAGCTTGCGGCCACAAGAATCAACAATGTCTTCGCCGACGCCTTCGCCGAGCGCGACGGCCACGGCGTAGCGGCCATCGGACGTTGCAAAAGCGCGCACGATGCGCCCTGGCTGTTCGGCGTGCAGCGCCGCGGGCGCGGTGCTGTACGGGAAAATCACGGCCACTTCCATGCCGCGCGCGTAGTTGGGGCTAGTCGAGAGGAAAAGGATTCCGGCGCGCGATACGTCAATCGTCGTCGAAATTTCGTCCACGACTGCATCCGTGACATTGATGCCGCGTACTCGCACCGGCGCTGAAATCAGCGCGCGACGCCGTCTGCGCCGATCAGCCGGCGGCTCGTTGCGCAGCGCATCGGCGGCCTCTTGGATGGATGGCTTGTGTGCGGTAGCGGCTTCTGAAACAGGAACGCCGCTGCTGCCATCGCGGTCCGCTAGCGTCGAGGCAGCATAGGCAGTGGCTGAAGCCGAGGCCGATGCGTTCGCCGCGCACGGATCGGGCTCGAAATTTGCCGACGCGAGAATGTCGTCCAGGCAATACTCAAATTCCTGATTCAATTCCTGATTCAATTCCTGATTCGCTTCCTGCTGCTGCGAGAGATTCGCGCCGTCACTCATGCCCTGGAGACCCCTGTTCCGCCTGTCGTCAATACAGCTCTGGCTATGTCAAAGGATAGAAAGGAAGCGCGGAGAGCACACTAGCGGAAGAGTTTCATTCGCTCAGTACTCGCGCGGGCGGAGCGAGTAGTACCAGGGTACCCGCCTGTAAGTCGCTGCATATGTGGTGGTTAAGTAGCGTAGGCTTCAGCCTGCGCGGCAACCAACACACTGCGGAAGCGTTCGCTAATTGGGCAAGATCACGATTGCGTTCTTCCTTTTCCGAGCGTCCAGCCGAAAGAACGATTTCACGATTGAGCCAAACATTGGCGTTCGCGCCGTCTTTTTACGCAGGCGCAGGCTGAAGCCTACGCTACTTAACGGCGTTTCTACGTAGTGTTTCGAATTGTGTGTGATCAAACAACGTAGTACGAAGCCAGGATGGCGTTTTACAAACGAAATCTTCCGCACTGGCATCCTGAAGGCAAATGTATTTTTCTGACATGGCGGCTCTACGGTTCGCTGCCAGTTGGTTTTTTGCGAGGCTTGCGCTTACAAGCGCAGCTCAAACCGGCACAGGAATTCCGCCTCGCCGAAAGCATGCTCGACCGGCCATCCCAGGGTCCGCTCTGGCTCAAGAATCCGCCGATTGCCAACGCGATGGTCGAAATGCTGCTGCATCGTGCATTCGAGCTCCGCCGATTCGATTTGCATGCCTACTCGGTGATGGCGAATCACATCCATGTGCTGCTCACTCCGTTCGCGCAGATGCGAATCGTGACGCGCGAACTGAAAGGCGCGAGCGCTCGAACTTTGAATGTGATCTTGAACCGCACTGGCCAATACTGGCAGGCAGAGAGTTTTGATCATTGGGTTCGCAACGAAGGTCAGTTCGTGCGAGTGAAGAAATACGTCGAACACAATCCGGTCAAAGCAGGTCTCGTGTCAAAGATCGAGGACTGGCCGTGGTCGAGCGCCTCTAAGTAGCGTAGGCTTCAGCCTGCGCCACAAGTTACAAGGTGCTGCGCTCCAAAACTAAGGAAACGACGGCAGAGTTGGTCCTGGTTCGGTTCGGTTCGGTTGATTTTGATGCTAGAAAGAACGCAGTCACGCACCAGACAAGCAACATAGAGCTCGCTGATGGTTACTTAGGGTGCAGGCTGAAGCCTACGCTACTGAAGGCTACTTCGAGGTGTCGCGTAGCAGGACCACATCTGAGACTGCGTGGCGCTGCAAGACGCCTAGCTGTTTGCCGTCGAGTGAGAAGTGGTAGGCGTCGATCAGGTCGCTTGTGAAATTTGTGATGCGCTTGGCTGTGGAGGCGCTGGTGTCGAGCGGCTGCAGCCATAGATTATCTACGCCGGCTTCGCGGACTGGATAGACCAGCGCGCGGCCGTCGGGCGTGAACGACGCAGCGCCGCTGATGCGTTGGTCAGGCTTGATGATGCGCGTGACCGGATTCGCGCCATTGGCAGCATTGGCGCTTTTACTTTCAGCGCCACCCGCAGCCGCGCCCAAATTCAGCAGCACGATTTTCGTCTGATGCGCGGTTTCATTCCCCTCCGGCTCCACGTGAATTGAAAACGCGAGCCACTGGCCGTCGGGCGAAATCGCCACCGGCGTATCGTCGAGCTCCGCATCGGCGATCTTCGTGCCCGGCACCACCTCCGCTTTTCCGCCGTCAATCGACGCGCGCTTGATCTCCTGGCTGAACCAATCGCGGAAATACACCCACTGCCCATCGGCCGAACAAACCGGCGCGCGCAAATCGTGCTCGTCGGTAATTTGTTTTGGATCGCGGCCATCGGAATTCACGCGCCAGATGTTGGCAGTGGTGCTGCCGTGATAGCCGGCCCAGGTGAACACGATATATTTCCCGTTCGCGCACGACGCAGGCAGCCCCAGAATCGTATCCGCTTCGCTCACCAGCACCGTCTCCTCGCCCGACCCGTCCGCATTCACGCGCAGCAATTTTCCGCCGTCGTTCACGTACAGCGTATTTTCCGGCGCCCAGTTGAACCCGTAAATATCGCGCTCCTGGCGAATGCCGGTCACGTCCGGCGGTCGCCCTGCCATCGCCGCTGCCGCGGGAAAATTGAAAAAGCCGAAGGTCATGTGGCGCTGGATTGCCGAAAGCGTTTTGCCGTCGGCGGAAAGCCGCAGCGTGATGTAATTGTTCGTGTCCTGCGTGACGAAACGAATTCCCGGCTCGTCACTCGAAAAATATCCAATCTGCTGCCGGATGAATCCGCTGCCGCGCGCTTCCGCGGTCAACAGCATGCCTTCGCCCGAAGGCAGCCAGGTGAGAAAACTCGGCGCGTAGTCCTTGAAACCCGCCAGCTTCGTTTCCTTGCCGCTCGAGGCGTCGAACATTTTGATTTGCGAAAGCTCGCCGGAATTTTCGTAGACCGCGCCCGCGATCGCTTTCCCGTCCGGCGTCCACGCGGGATAGAACGGCTGCTCTGTGAGCGGTCCTTTGAGCAGGATTTTTTCGTCGCTTCCGTCGGCATTCGCCGTGAGCAGGCAGAACTTGTCCGCGTCAGGATGGCCGGTGCGAACGTAGGCGATGCGCTTGCCGTCGGGCGAGAACGTGATGGGGTTATCCGCTTCGTGCACGGTGAGCTGCGGCGTGCCGCCCAGAATCGGCGCGCGATAGAGGTCAGCTTCGTCGGCCGCGGCGCTCTCGCGCTTCAGGAAATAAATAAAATTCCCGTCGGGCGCGAAGATCGGGCCGAAGTAGATCGCGTCGGAAGGTGGAACGATCTGCGTGTCGCTGTCCGTGGGCAGATGTCGCAGCCACAGGCTGCTCTGTCCTTTGTCCATCACCACGCTCAACACATATTTTCCATCCGGCGAAATCGCGGCGGCCACCGATTTGCCGTTCTTTGAAATCTGCCTGATGCTGAAATTCTCGAAAGGCATTCGCGGTGCGCGGTGGAGAAGGGAATAGACGCCGTAGGCCGCGCCGATCGCGAGCAGTGCGATACCAGCAATGCCCGCGATCAGCAGCGCGCGATTCCGCCGCGCTGGCACAGCGGCCGCTTCAGCAGTCGCCGTGCCGCCGGACTCTGTGGTGCGGCGCGCGGTAGTGAGGCTCTGCGAAATCGAGCGCGCACCGGTGCGCGTCGCCACGCTGCTTTGCAAATTCTCTGTTGCCTCGCTTGCGCCCTTGAGCCGGTGCAAATCCTCGCGAGCGCGCGACGACATGCTGTTTTGCAGATCTGCGGCTGCGGCTGCATCAGCATCTTGCTCGTTGATCGCGCCGCTGCCCGATGGCGTCACCGGCGGCGTGCCCGAAGGTGTCTCCGAAGGGGCGCCTGGAGCAGTGCCTGAAGGAGTACTTGAAAACGACCCCGCCGAGCGAATCGTCCCCGACCGGCCCGATTCCATCGCGCGCTTCAACCGCTGCAAATCCGCGCGCATGTCGCCCGCCGTGTGATAACGCAGCTTCAAATCCTTCTCGAGCGCCTTCTCGATAATTTCTTCGAGCTTCGGCGGCACTTCCGGATTCACTTGCGAGGGCCGCACCGGCTCGCGCTCGAGTATCTGATTGAAAATCACGCCCGCGGTAGCGCCCGAGAACGCCTGCTTCGCCGTCGCCATTTCGTAGAGCACGATGCCAAACGAAAAAAGATCGCTGCGCCCGTCGAGCTTCTCGCCGCTCACCTGTTCGGGCGACATGTACGCAACTGTGCCGAGCGCCATGCCGGTCTCCGTGAGATTTGGATCCGTTTCGAGCAGCACGGCGGGGACGTTCGAGGCAGTTGCGCCCAAGGAAATCGCTTCACCCACTCGGCGTCCGGTGGCGAGCTGCTTGGCGAGTCCAAAGTCGAGAATCTTCGCCTGGCCACGGTCGGTGATGAAAATATTCGCAGGCTTGATGTCGCGATGGAGGATGCCTCGTGAGTGCGCCGCGTCGAGCGCGTCGGCCACTTCAATCGCGATCTCGAGGAGCGCGTCGGTGCGCAGCGGCCCGATCGCGATGCGCTGCTTCAGGGTGACGCCCTGCATCAATTCCATCGCGATGAACGGTATGCCCTCGTCTTCGTCGATGTCGTAAATCGTGCAGATATTCGGATGGTTCAGCGCGGACGCGGCGCGCGCCTCGCGCTGAAATCGTTCGAGCGAGATAGGATCGGCCGCGACGCCCAGCGGCATAAACTTCAGCGCCACCTGCCGCCGCAGCTTCGTATCCTCAGCGCGATACACCACGCCCATCCCGCCGCCGCCCACTTGCTCGACAATGCGGTAATGCGTTACAACACGCCCAATGTAAGGATCAGATTCCGTCACCCGAATAATATACGCGAAGTGGCGCGGAGTGAGACAGCACGATGAAGCGTCGTTGTTTTTGCATTTGTACCGCTGGCCTCCGGCCGGCGCCTTTAAGTAGCACAGGCAATCGTGCCTGTGCCCACGCAAAAACGCAGCGCGGTACCCACTAGACATGCAAGATCAAAGAACGCGTTCTTTGGTTTCCTTGTTTTGCGACATCGCGCCGATAGCAACTTGCGGCACAGGCAGGATTGCCTGTGCTACTCAAAAC
>DATNKB010000509.1:0-10171 GCA_035603595.1 Candidatus Dormiibacterota bacterium | reverse complement strand
CGAAGATGGCTACGTTGCCGGCGGTTGAAAACAGACCCGCATCGCCTGCGATTCCGCCCATGGCCCAGGCATTCTGGTCGTGGACTTCGCCTTGAATCAGACGTTTGCGATAGCTCAGATCGTTCTCGGTGGGAGGAATTTTCGCTCGAAGGGAGCGCGGCGGATTAAATAGCGAATCTTTCAGTCCGAGTGGAGTGAAGATTTCCTTTTGGGCGAATACCGCGAGCGATTCTCCAGTAAGCCGTTCCACGATTTCACCGAGCAATATGAATCCAAGATCGGAATATTCAATTTGCTTACCGGGCTCATGAACGAGAGGTTCAGCCAAGACTCGCGCGAGAATCGCATCATGCCCTCTGGCCTCTTTATAGAAATCGCGATGCGCTGGAAGGCCAGAATCGTGGAGCAGAAGCATGCGCGGCGTGACGCGTGCACGCCACGCCGGATCTGGGTCATTTTTTGCTGCGGCGCTCCATTCTGGCAGGAAGCGTGAGAGTGGAGCGTCAAGATCGAGCCGCTTTTGTTGCACGAGAATCATCACTGAGGTTGTTGTTGCGATTGGTTTCGTAAGCGACGCAAGATCGTAAATTGTATCCGCCTCAACCGGGGCTGCTTTTGCGTCTCGTGTGAATTTCCCGAATGCGTGTACGGCAAGCTGATTATTCAACCCGACCCCAAGAACTCCGCCGGGGAAGGCTCCATCGGC
Organism: Candidatus Dormiibacterota bacterium; assembly: GCA_035603595.1. Lineage (GTDB taxonomy): Bacteria > Acidobacteriota > Terriglobia > Acidiferrales > UBA7541 > Palsa-295. Next base: position 9,465 of record DATNKB010000509.1, on the reverse strand, counting down.
CACGGCCCGATCGAGCAGCGTATAAACTGACGCAAGACGATCTGAGACTGTCCGGGAGGCCGGTTCGAGCGTCATGGGATTCGCCGATATTTGTATTCCGTCGCCCCGCTTCGCTATATCTGGGACGGTTACCGGTATCCGGCCCCGGATTGATGTTTGGCCGAACAATGCTCGGACAGCGGCGCGCTGCGATACGTCGTTCGTCGAGAATTCGCCGATCCAGGTATTTGCAGAAGGAAAACTCGAAATCAAGTAAGGGCTGCCGAAAGCAATCACGACGCATGGCTTCCCACTCGTGAGCATTTGATTTACGAATGCACGCTGATCGTCCGGAAAGCCGACATTGCCTTTGCGGTCAGCGACACGCACAAATAGCGCAGCAATCGCAACATCGTAGGAATCAACCGGCGGGAGTCTCAGGGTGCTGACATTGACAAATTGCGTGTCGGCGCGAAGAGACTTGAGCGAATCCACCCGCCAGCGAATTTCGCTCTCAACCGTCGCACTGGGGTACGGATCGGGGTCAGCTGAGAGCGAGACAAGCAGGACGCGAAGCGGTCGAGAAGCATTCAATGGTACGAGATTTTCAGAATTGCGAAGAAGCGTGACGCCATGATCGGCGATGGCCTGTGCGTCATCTGAAAATTTGGGCATTCCGAATTTCTGATTCAGGCGCGAAATATCGACAAAGCGATTCTTGTCGAGGCCGAGTCGGGCCTTAGCCTGAAGAATTCGTCGCACCGATTCGTCGATCCGCTTCTGGGAAAGCCTGCCCGACGTAACTGCCCTTTCAAGGCCCGCTAAAGCGGCGTTGGGGACGGGCGGCTGAAGAACGATGTCTGCTCCGGCTTCAACCGCGCGTATCGCAGCTTCGTCCGGAGGGTAGAGCGACGTTACACCGCCCATATCCATGGCATCCGTCACCACGAGGCCTCGAAATTTCATCTCATCGCGCAGAAGGCCGGTGAGGATATTGCGGGAAAGCGATGCTGGAACGGTAATGTCCGGTTCGAGCGCCGGTACGCCAAGATGACCGGGCATGATCGAGCTGACGCCAGCAGAAATTGCGGCGCGGAAGGGAACCAGTTCATTGCTCTCGAGTTCCTTACGATCGTCTGGAACAATCGGGAGTGAGAGATGCGAATCAGTGCTCACATCACCGTGGCCGGGAAAATGCTTCGCAGTCGCAAGCGCACCATTTTCTTCGATGCCGCGAATGAACTGCGTCGCGAAATCAGCTACCTTGTCCGGCTCTTCGCCGAACGCGCGGATATTGATGATTGGGTTCGCGGGATTGTCATTCACGTCGGCGTCGGGAGCGAAGATCCAGTGGACGCCAGCAGCGCGGGCCTCAAGCGCAGTATCTTTCCCTGCCGCGTATGCAAGTTTCGGATCGTTCGTCGCACCAATTGCCATCGCGGAGGGGAAGTTCGTTCCTTCATCGAGACGCATGCCTGTACCACTCTCAAAATCAGCGCCGATCAGGAGCGGCACTTTGGAATGTGCCTGGAGCGCGTTCATGATTACGGCTGTTGGATATACCTGGCTGCGTTCAATTCCAAGCGGGCTGCGAATCGTCCCGAGGATGAATCCCCCAACGTGATTCTCCTCAACCTGATGAAGCAGGTCTCTATATGCCGGACTTTCTACTGACTCAAAAACTCCGAAATAGTAGGGCATCAACATTTGCCCAAGCTTTTCGCGAACCGTCATTTTCTTCAGCGTGGATTCCACCCACGCGGAAGTGCCACTTGAGGCGCGATTCCTTTGGGGCGAGGGCTTTTGGGAGCGGGCGGAAGGTGTCATGAGAAGGAGCAGCGCTATCGAGAAAAGCCCGAGTGTCTGCAGGGAAGCTCTTCGGGCGTTCCATGTTGACGACTGCATCCCGCGGCTGTATATAGCACACGGTTTCATGCGGCACAACCAAGCCTCCGAGCCGATGTTTCGTTTCCGTTTACTCCCATCCTTTACACTGATCGCTGGCTTGGCACTTTTTATCGTTGCAGTCAGTTCAGAGAGGAAGCCTGCCAGTCCCGCGCCGACCGTTTTCGGTGATGATGCTGGCAAGACCGGCGATCATACAAAAACGGGCATCGACGTATTAGAAAGCGAGAAATTCGTATCCCTGCGAGGCAAACGAGTGGGGCTGATTACGAATCAGACGGGCCTTGACTCGTTTGGACACCGAACGATCGATCTTCTAGCGCGCGCGGAGGGCGTCAATCTAGTTGTTATATTCAGTCCCGAACATGGGATCGCCGGTGTGGCGGATGCCACGGTTTCCAATCAGGCCGATGCCCCAACGGGATTGCCGATCTATAGCCTGTATGGCGCCACGCGAAGGCCAACGAGTGACATGCTTCGCGGCATTGACGCGCTTGTATTCGACATTCAGGACGCAGGTGTGCGGTTCTACACCTACATCACGACGATGGCATACTCGATGGAGGCGGCAGCGCAACAGCACATAGCCTTTTTCGTGCTTGACCGGCCGAATCCACTCGGCGGCGAGATGATTGAAGGCCCGGTGCTTGATCCTGACCGGACTTCCTTCGTCGGTTACTTCCCAATGCCCGTGCGGTATGCGATGACAATGGGTGAGCTGGCGCAGATGTTCAATTCCGAAAATAAAATCGGTGCTGACCTTCACGTGGTGGCGATGCAGGATTGGCACCGGCGTGATTTCTACGACATGACCGGGCTCGCTTGGGTCCCTCCATCGCCCGCGCTGCGCACTTTGCGCGAGGACTTCCTTTACCCGGGAGTTGAAATCTTGCAAGCCGCAGGCGTCTCGGTCGGCAGAGGCACGCCAACTCCTTTCGAGCAACTCGGTGCGCCCTGGATTGACTCGGGAGTGTTACTGACTGAGCTGAGTCGCCGCGAGTTGAAAGGTGTGCGGTTTGCCCCAACACAGTTCACACCGGCGAGCGGACTATACAGCGGAGTATTGTGCAAGGGACTCTCGATCGATTTGCAGGATCGTGAAACATTCCGGCCTATTTTGATGGGACTCGAAATTGCGTCGGCCTTACATCATTTGTACCCAACAGAATTTCATTTCGAGAAAATGGTAGAGCTCCTCGGCTCGCAGGCCACGGCGGATCGACTCGCGAGTGGCGATGATCCAAAGGAAATCGAGGCTGGATGGGCAAGCGATCTCGATCGATTTCGAACAATGCGCGAGAAGTATCTCCTGTACCATTGAATTGTGCAGATCTGCTCACTCTTGCCGTCGGCGACAGAAATTCTTTTCGCGCTCGGCCTCGGCGATTCGGTTGTTGGCGTGACCCACGAGTGTGACTTTCCGCCGGAAGCGGCGAAGAAGCCCCCGTTAATCCGGCCCCGCGTCGATCCACAAGCATTACCCGCCGTGATCGATCGACAAGTCACGGAGCTCGTTTCACGTGGCGAGAGCATCTATTCGGTGGACGCGGAACTGCTCGCATCACTCGCGCCTGACCTTATCATCACGCAGGATCTATGCCACGTGTGCGCAGCTTCGCCCGACGATCTCGCCACTGCCCTTGCACGCTTTTCGAAGCGGCCTAAGATTCTGTCTCTAACGCCTCACTCCCTCGCGGATGTTTGGGACGATGTTCGAAAAATTGGCGAGGCAACAGGCAGGCGGCGAGATGCTCAGGGGTTGGCAATTACTCTCGCGCAAAAGATTGCCGCGATCGAAATGAGGGTCGCGAACGCGCCGAGGCCTCGTGTCCTATGCCTGGAATGGATGGATCCGTTTTATATCGCCGGCCATTGGGTCCCCGAAATGGTCGTGAAGGCGGGGGGCGAGGACGTATTAGGGTGTGCGGGTGAGCCGTCGTTTCGCGCGACGGCGGGGCAAATCGCAGAGACTGCCGCAGAAATTGTCATCGTGATGCCTTGCGGCTACAGTTCGCGGCGTGCCGCAGCAGAATTTAGTTTGAAAGACCTGCCGTCGAGTTGGGACAGGCTGCCGGCGATACGCGACCGGCGCGTTTTCGCAGTCGATGCGAATAGCTATTTTTCGCGTCCCGGCCCGAGACTCTCAGACGGGGTCGGGCTCCTCGCACACCTGTTTCATCCTCAAATCGTGCCGCTGAATGTCTCGAGTGAAGCATTTCAAAAGCTTTAGCTGGTCCGAGCGTCCACGACTATTCGGCTGCCCGCCTGCTCCAATACCGGTAAAAAATTAAGCCGGAACATATCAAGACCAGGCCAATTGATGAACGCACAGGCCGCTGAGCCCAAATGCTTATGGTCAGTGCCATCGCACCAATTACAAAGACTAGCGGAACGAGCGGGTAGCCCCAAGTCTTGTATGGGCGCGACATATTGGGCTCCGTGCGGCGCAGACGGAATAGTGCGACAACCGCTAAGCCGTAAAAGATCCATCCGGCGAAAATGAAGAGGGAAGTAAGGTCTTCGAAAGTTCCCGTCAAAGCCATCAAGCTAGCAAGGCAGCATTGAAAGATCAGCGCATTTCCCGGAGTTCGAAATTTCGGATGAATGGCTCCCGCAAATCGGAAAAAGATTCCGTCTCGTGCCATAGCGTAATCAACACGAGCGCCACTGAGAACGGATGAGTTCAATGTGCCGAGCGCGGAAATCACCATCGCCAGCGTGACCCAGACGGCAGCGCCACGGCCCGCAAAGCTTTCCACGACGTCCGATGCGACGTGTTGTGATGCTGCGACGACGTCGAACGGCAACGCGTAGGAACAGACCGCGCTAAAAACGCTAAAGAGAACAATCACAAACGCAACACCGCCAATCAAAGCGCGGGGAATGGTCCGGCCGGGATCCCTGATTTCTGATCCGACCAAGTTCAGATCCTCCCAGCCATCAAACACCCATAGCGCCGCGGCGAGCGCCGCTAGAAAACCCGTAGTTGTGGTCCAAGATAGCGAAGTTGGCCAAATCGGCTGGAAATTCGCCGCACGTCCGTGCGAAAGAAAGAACCCGAAGCCAATAATTGCCACAACCGAAGTGATCTTGATAATCGTCAGTCCGATCTGGACCTGGCCACCCAGCCGCACGCCAAGATAGTTGATGAAAGTCATCAGGATGAGCGCGAGGACGGCAAGCGGCTGCGCCCACGTAAACGCAAACTCGGAATGATGGCTCGAGAAAAAAGGCAAGCGCAGGTGGAGCGTATAAATTGGCGCAGCGACAGCTGGAAACAAAAAACCAACGAATCGCATTAAACCGGCCGCGATCGATGCGGTGGATGACGGGCGGCCGACGATCGAATGCGTCCATCCAAATAGAAATCCCCACACGGGACCGAATCCGCGGCGCAGGTAGGCGTACTCGCCGCCAGCTTCCGGTATTTCCGCTCCGAGTTCGGCGAAACTGAGCGCGCCGAACATCGACAGTACGCCACCGACGATCCATGCCGCGAAGACGACCGCAGTCGAGCCAGCTTCGCGGGCCATCTCCGCCGGCTTCAGAAAAATTCCGGTACCGATCATCGTCCCGACGACGATCGCAGCGGCGGCCCAAGCGCCGAGTCCACGAAATAATTCGAGGCGCTGTGTCGGTTTCGTCTCCGCGGGGGTGGCGATAAATTCTCCGTTGTCCTTGGAAATTGAGGCTTAGCTCAACAGCTAATTCACGCAGAACGGGTGCCCTTGTCGGCAGCGACGCTCGCGAGCATACCGACCGAAAAGGTGACGATCGTCCCGACAAAAACGTACCATGTCCACGCCAAAGGCGTGAACCGCGCGACGCCAAGCATCAATGCCAGCCCCGCTACGAAGCCCACGAGCGCTCCGGACTCATTTGCGCGCCGGTTCCACGTCCCGAGCAAAAACACACCCAGCATGGCCCCATATGTAATCGACGTAATTGTGAGGCCGGCGACTAGCACTGGTCCCCAATGGATTAGTCCAAGGAGCGCGAGAACGATACCCCACACAAGCGTCATGATGCGCGAACGGCCTAGTGGCTGCGGTCCTTGATCGATCCGCAGCTTTCCGATGTCTATGATGCTCGACGATGCAAGCGAGTTCAACGAACCACTCGCGTTTGACATCGCCATCGCAAAAATCGACGCCAGCACAAGTCCGACGAGACCTACCGGCAGATGGTGAACGACGAATTGTGGGTAAAGGCGATCGGGGTCATTACCCGGATTCTGTAGCGCTCCGTGTTGAGCGAATACGAACAGCATCACGCCGAGCACGAGGAAGAGGGAGAATTGCACGAATACGATCACGCCGCTGGCGAGCAACGCCGTCTTGCTGTCCTTCTCATTCCGCGCCGCGAGCAATCGCTGTACGAGTGTTTGATCCGTCCCATGACTCGCCATGGTGAGAAACGTGCCGCCAAGAATGCCGGCCCAGAACGTGTAGCTCTTTGTGAGGCTGAACGCGAAGTCAAAGATGGTGAGCTTTCCGCCCGCCGCAGCCGCAACCCGGGTAACCTCCAGCCAGCCACCAGGAATCCTGTGGAGTAGTAGCAAAAATGCCGCCAGCGAACCCGTAAGGTAAAGCGCGAACTGGATGACGTCCGTCCAAATGACAGCACGCATTCCGCCTTCGAACGTATACAACAAAGTGAGCAGGGCGATAATCAAGATTGAGATCCGTTCCCCCGTGCCGAACGCAACGCTTACCACTTTGCCGATGGCCGATATCCGAACGCCTTCCGCAAGCGCACGAGTAACCAAGAACACCACCGCAGCCGCGGACCGCATTCGCGTGCCAAATCGCTTTTCGAGAAGCTGGTAAGCCGTGTAGAATTCGCCTTGGAAATACTGCGGGATCAATACAACACACAGAATCACGCGCGCGACAAGATAGCCCAGCACAATTTGCAAGAATTTGAGGTTTCCGCCGTAAGCGATGCCGGGAGTGCTGATAATTGTGAGCGTCGAGGTTTCGGTGGCGACGATGGAGCATGCAATCGCCCACCAGGGCGCTGTACGACCGCCAAGAAAATAATCTCGAAGGCTGTTTTGACCGCGACGGAAATACGCGCCGAAAAGCGTGATGCCCGCAAGATAGAGAATGAGGATAGCGAGATCGATTGGGCTGATTTGCATCGCGCCCGTCTCTCGTCAGGGCTGGCGGGTCGCGCGATGCTAACTGCCGCCTTCGAATCATGTCAAGCACAGTGAGGATGAATGTCCGAGAAAAAACACGCCAACACAGAATACTTCCTGGGGCTTGACGGCGGCGGGACGAAAACGGATTGCATACTAGTCGACGGCTCGGGTAAAACTCTCGCCCGTTCCACGGCTGGGCCATCAAATCCGATTCGGGCGGGCTACGCCAAAGCGTGGTTCACTCTTAGCGACGCAGCCGATGTGGTGCTCGAGCACCAGCACATCAAAGCCGGAGATATTCGCGGCATTTACGCTGGTATCGGTGGTGCAGGACGAGATGTGGTTGCAAGACGAATCGGTACTTTCCTTGAGAATGCATTCCCCGAGGCGGCGGTAACAGTTACGACGGACCTGGCCATTACCCTGCAAGCGGCAGTAGGCGACGGCGAAGGTCTCGTGCTGATAATCAGCACTGGATCGGCTGCTTACGGGCGCGGGGCTGGCGGCGAGACATCGCGAGCAGGTGGCCGCGGTCCTTGGTTTAGCGATGAGGGTAGCGCGTTTGACATCGGAAGGCGCGCGCTTGCCGCTGTGGTCCGGGCTGAGGAAAATCGTGGCCCCGAAACGGCGCTGTCCGAACGCGTGCTGAAATGGCTGGGATGCGCGGAGTGGAATCGAGTTCTCGATTGGGTTGTGAAGAATCCGGATGATGTGTTTCCCCGAATTTTTCCGCTGGTCGCCGAGCTTGGAGACAAGGGAGATCCGGTCTGCGAGTCCATTTTGTCCAACGCGGCCGAATCCCTCACTGAGCTTGTTGCCAGTGTACTGTCTAGACTTAAGTTGAACGATCGTGAGATTCCCATCGCGAAAGCTGGCGGTGCGGTGGGGCGCAGCAGATTTTTTGACGCAGCGATTGATGAGGGTTTGAATCGTGTAGCTCCCCGCGCGAGATTGATTTCGCTTGCGATGAAACCCGCGGAGGCCGCAGCTCAGCTCGCGATCCGCTCGGGACGACGCAAGGCCCATGCCGGATGACGCCGCTCTGGCCGCACAACACGCGCGGTCAGCCAGTGTCGAAGAAATCAAGGTTTTGGTTCACGATGCTAATGAAGTGACTCTACTTGCGCTACTCGAGAATCCGAATTTCGACGAGCCTGACGTTGTTCATCTGCTGGAGCGTTTAGATCTCACCTCGAAACTCCTATCCGCTGTTGCCGATGCGGGTAAATGGACTTCGAGTGAACGCGTTCGCCTCCGCCTTGCAAGGCATCCCCACACCCCCACCCGCATTGCCCTAGCTCTTCTGCGCCAGCTATTTCTCTTTGATTTGGTGAGCGTAAGTTTGCAGCCATCCGCCCCGGCGGACATACGGCGAGCGGCCGAGGGAATTGTTCTCACCCGGATTCCGCATCTGCCAGTTGGAGAGAAATTGGCCTTGGCGCGGCGGGGGCCATCAAGGATTGCAGGCGCCGTTCTGGCGGAAGGGCATCCACAGGCAATCAAGCTAGCCCTCGACAATAGCTTTCTTACCGAAAGCCAGATACTGAAGGTACTCGCGAAGCCCGATGTACCTGAACGAGTGGTGACCGCAATTGCGCAACACCCGAAATGGTCCTGCCAGTACAATGTTCGGCTTGGATTAATGCGAAACGATCACACTCCAGCTCCCACTGTGTTGGCAATGCTTCCGAACCTGACGGTGCGTGATCTGAAGGAAATCGCAACACACGAGCCCCTGGCGCCACACGTGAAGAAGTACATCGAGCGGGAATTAGACCGGCGAGCGACAGGGGAACGGGATAATTTAGACTAGTCTCGCGAGCGGCTACCAAGGAACTCCATGGCCAAGAAATCGACACAGATGCGCTGGATCGTCGTGGTTGGTGGTATCGCCTTCTTTGGAGTGCTCCTTTATTCCACTCTGCAGCAGACACAAAAGGAATACGAAGTCTGCGTAAACTTTAAAGACCGCTCGCACTGTGCCACCGCACGTGGTTCCACCGCGGAAGAAGCCATTCGCAGTGCCCGAGACATCGATTGCGGGCTGATCACCAATGGGCGCGACGAACTGATGGCGTGCAACGACGTTCAGCCGGCGAGTGTCCGCCAAACAAAGTAATGGGCCTCGTCGTCTCTATTTTGTGCCGAGCTTCAGCGCCACCGGTGTCCCAAGCATCCTCAAATAGGTCATGAGTTGAGCGCGATGATGAATCTCGTGCTCATTGATGGCGAATAACATCACAACGACCTTACGGCGAAAACCAAGCTCGGCGTGCGCTCGTTCCTCGTCCAGCGCAGATTCGGGTAAGTTCCCCACGGCTCGAACCGTTTCTGCGTGCACTCGTTCGATATTTTCCAACTCGTTTTCAAGCGAGCCAGGAGCGCCCATCACCGCATGCAATCCCTGTGGCACACGAATCTCGTAATATTTGAAA